>CAJUPG010000022.1 GCA_910588455.1 uncultured Oscillospiraceae bacterium | reverse complement strand
CTATTTTACCACTTTCTGCATCTTTTTTCTAGATTGTTTTTCAGAAGTAATACATTGGTCCTGACAAATTTGAGGGGGAGAAACATGGACCAAAGACGTATTTTGATTGCGGATACCGGTGAAGAGTACCGCATGGAGTTCATCCAAAAAATCAGGCAGGAATCCGATCTTCTGGTGGTGGGCCAGACCGGTGATGGTCATGAGCTGCTGCGTCTGGCCCGGAGTGAGAAACCGGATGTAATCGTTATGGACATGATTCTCACCGGCTGCGACGGGGTGGAGGTGCTGGACCGGCTTCCCTCTTTAGGGCTCAGGCCGGCGCCGCGGGTGCTGATCGTCACCAGCCTGGCCACAGGCGGCATGGCGCAGCTGGCCGCCTCTCTGGGGGCGGATCACTATATGACCAAGCCCTGCCGCCCCGGTGTGATCTGCCAGCGAATCCGCCAGCTGTGCGCCCTGAATGCGGTGGAAAGTCGCTGGACGGTCCGGCAGAATCTGGAGAGCACGGTTACTGACATTCTCCAGGAAATCGGGATGTCGCCCCGCATCAGCGGCTATAACTACCTGCGGGACGCAATTGTACTTGTGGTCCACGACCAGGAGATGATGCGCTCGGTGACGAAGGTGCTCTATCCGGCGGTGGCCAGGGGGTTCCATTCCACGGGGGACCGGGTGGAGCGCTCCATGCGCCATGCCATTGAGCAGACCTGGAAGCTGGGGGATCCCGCCGCCTTCCGGCGGTACTTCGGTCCCGTCACCTTCAGCAAAAAGGGCCGTCCCTCCAATTCCGAGTTTATCGCCCGGATTGCCGACCGGCTTCAACAGGAAATGGGGGAGCATTGATTGTGAAACACCGGACCTGCCAAGGCAGGTCCGGTGTTTCAACTTATTTCCTGCAAGGCCGCCTCCAGCCGCAGCAGGGTCCGGTCCAGCTCGCTCCGGGTTACCGGGGCATTTTCATCCGCCGGAAGAACCATCAGCTCCGATTCCACCGCCCAGTCCAAGGCGGTTTTGGGGCTGTACCCCTCCGGCTGGGCCAGACGGTAGAGGACCACCGCCAGATAGGACTGGCTCACATCCCCCTCCGGGTCGAACCTGCCGGAGGCCACGCCGGCCATCAGCTTCTGGTCCAGGGCCCAGGCCACGCTGGGCAGATAGTCCGCGTCCCGCTCCAGATCCCGGTAACCCTGGGGATAGGGGGAGCGGGCATTTTCCCCGGTGAGCCGGTAGAGCTCGTCGGCCAGCTGGGCCCGGGTGATGGGCTGCGTATTGACCTGCTCCGCGTATTCGTCGTAGGTCAGGCCGCTCTCCTTCACCGCCAGGGCGGTGTCCACCCCCACGTAGCGGTAGTGCCAGGGCTCGAACCGGTAGCCGGTAATCGCTTCCTTGTCCTGGGGGTAGCGCAGAATAAAGCCGTAGTCCCAGCAGTGCTCCGTCAGCCAGCGGTAGGTGGCGGTGTTTTCAAAGTGAGCCCGGGTGCTGGCGGTGTTGATGTCGGCGGCCAGACCGGTCTGGTGCTCTGAAAAGCCCGGCCGGGCGGAGAAGGTGTCCGCAGTGGCCGCGCCGTACTGGTTCCGGTAGTTCCCATAAATGCTGGTCTGGCGGTGATAGGACCGGTAGCCCGACACCACCCGCAGGGAAAAGCCGTCCTGGGCTGCGGCCTGGGCCATCTCCACAAAGGCGTCCGCCGCCTCCGGGCGCATGGACAGTCCGCCGTAAGCACTGGGCAGGGCCTTGAGCTCCGGCTTGTAGTCCTGGGGCAGCTGGTAATACTTGTTTACCAGCACATCCAGGGCCTCCGGCTGCTCCACCTGCACCACGTCCTGATAGGGGGCCGGTTCCGCCTCCAGGGGAGGAACGGCCTCCGGCTCCGCCGCCAGGGCGGGGAGGGCTATGGTTAAAACCAACAAAAATGCCAGGGCGCGGCGCACCGCGCCCAAAGAATTCTTTGTCATTCGCTGCTCCTTCTGATCCGGTTCATCCAAACGGTAAAAATCAAGTGTCCGGGGCCGGCTTCCGGCCCCTTCATCCGCTCCGGGTGAAACTGCACGCCGTATACCGGCCTGCTCTGGTGCTCCAGGGCCTCCACAAAGCCCTCCGGGGCCCAGGCACTGGGGCGCAGTCCCTCCCCCAGCCGGTCCACCGCCTGGTGGTGCCAGCTGTTTACAGTGAGGGAGGTTCCGTAGAGCTTTCCTAAAAAGCCCTCCGGGGCCAGAGAAATGGGGTGGATTTGGTCTTTTCCGCCTTGTCCTATATGCTTTTCTCTGGTTCCGGGCGGCAGGTTTTGAATCAAGGTGCCTCCCAGGGCCACGTTAATCACCTGCATTCCCCGGCATACCCCCAAAACAGGCTTGCCCGCCTGGAGGTAATACCGGACCAGGGCCAGCTCCGCTTCATCCTGGACCGGGTCCGGCGGGTGGGAGCCCCGGTTCTCCTGGCCGAAGAGCCGGGGGTCCAGGTCGCCGCCGCCGCACAGCAGCAGGGCTGCGCAGTCCGGGTCCGGCGGAGGGCTGTAAGCGGCCGCAGGCTCGCCCCCTGCCTGGAGAACGGCCTCTATGTAGCTGTCCATCTTGCCCGTTAAGCCGGAAATCTGGATCTTCACGCCCATATTCAGGAATTCTCCCGGCCCCGCTGGCGGACCTTCACCAGCTGGGAAATAATCTGCACCGCCCCGTCAATCCCCGTCAAAGAGGAATCCAGGGTAAGGTCATAGCGGCGCATCTCGCCCCAGGTGTGCCCGGTGTAGTAGTTATAGTAGTTGGCCCGGCCCCGGTCCATGCCGGACACCCGCTGTTCCAGGCCGTCGGGGGGGATATGGTACTCCTCCACGCAGCGCTTTACCCGCTGTTCCAGGGGGGCGTGGATAAAGACCTTCAGGCACTCCGGCCGGTCGCCCAGGATGTAGTCGCTGCACCGGCCCACAATCACGCAGGGCCCCTCGCCGGCCAACTCCCGGATCACCTCCGCCTGGGCGAAGAAGGCCTGGTGGCTCACCGGCACCCCCTGGTGGGTGAAGGCGGGGGCGCCGATGCCGATGGGGGCGATGGACAGGTGGAACCGGCTGCGGGCCCGCTCCTCCGCCCGGGCGATGAAGTCCGGGGAGAGGCCGCTCTTCTCTGAAGTCTTTTGAATAATCGTGCGGTCATAGCACGGGATGCCCAGGGCGGCGGCCAGCTGCTTGCCGATGACCCGGCCGCCGCTGCCAAATTCCCGGCTGACGGAAATTACATAATTGCTCATGGAATCACTCCTGCCTTGGATGGGTTGCCTCTATTATAGCGTTTTTTCCGGCAGATGACAACGAAAATCTGCGGCAGGGGCAAAAATATTTGTTACTCCGCCAAAACCATCCGGATTCGGCCCCCGGCGGAGGGGGCCCTGTCATACCAGAACGTGAGCTGGAGGCCCTCGTCCTGGACCCGGGCCAGGGTGGATTGGATATACCGGCCGTCCACGTGCTCGTAGACAATGACGTTGTCGGCAAACAGGTAAATCTCGTTGCCGTAGGCCAGGGTGGTGTTGTCCACAATCTTCGCCCCGGCGGGGACCCGGTTCAGCAAACAGAACTCCTTGGGATCAGAGGGGGTGCCCTTCAGGTAGAAGGGGCCGGTCTTGGTGACGTTGAAGTCCTTGTTCTGGGACACATAGCTCACATATTGCCCCTCCAGGAACATGGTATAGGTCACCTGGATGAACATACCCGCGCTCTGGTTGTTGATGTCGGTGAGGATGCCGTAGGTGTACGCGTCGCCGGTGGCCTCCTTGAGCACCATGCGGTCGATGTGGCCCTGGCCGTCCAGGGTATAATACTGGACCATGCCGTCCTGCAGGGTCATGCCCGCCAGCCGGTCCGCGTAAATTTTCACGGCCTTGCCCTCATAGGTGTCCAGAATCTCCACGTCGGGGGCAAACTCATAATTGCCCAGCCTGGTGCCGTCGGCGGAGACCTTGCCGTTCAGCCGGGTGGGGCTCAGGCGGGTGAGCTTCAGCTCCCCGTCCTCCCCGGCCTCCGCCCGGACCAGATCCCCCACCTTGAAGTAGTTGCTGCGCCACTGATAGGTGTAGCTCTGGCCGTCGGTGGCCCAGAAGGTGATGGTGTCGTCGGTGTAGGTGCCCCCGGAGCCGTCGCTGTAGCCGTCCTTGGAGACGGCGGTAATGATGCCGCAGCGGGTGACCTCCCGGGCGTTGGGGGCCACCACCGCCGCCACGCCGCCGGTGCGGCCCAGCAGCAGGGTCACCGTGTCCCCCTCTTTAAAGGTCCCCATGTCCGACAGGGCATAGGCCGCGCCGGAGGTCTCGATGCTGTAGGTGTGCCCCGCCAGGGTCAGGCTGGTGGGCTGGGATACGCTGGGGGATACGCTCTGGAGCCGGCCGGTAATTTTGTCGCTGTAGGCCCAGATGGTTTTCATGGACTCATTCCAGTAGACCAGATCCTGCTTCTGCACCCCGTCCAGCTTGACCTGGGCGCCGTTGCGGTAGACGGTGGCCTGCCGGGCGGAGAAGGGCAGGGAGCTCTGCCAGCTGCCGTCGGCCACGATGGGGCCCTCCATAGAGCCGTTCACCAGGGAGACCAGGTCCACCTGGCCCGCGGCGTTGAGGGTGTGGCCCAGAGAGGTGATATAGGGCTGCGCGCTGTCCTTGGCGGGGGCGGACAGCAGATTATAGAACAGATACATGGCGTCCCGGCGGGTCAGAACCGCGCTGGGGGAGGTAACGGTTACCCCCCGGTCCAGCTTCAGATCGTGGTACTTGGCCATCTGGCCGGTGGGGTAGGCCCCGGCGAAGTCGGCGCTGGTGTAGCCCAGCAGCTTCAGGGCGATGGTCGCCCCCTCGGCCAGGGTGATTTGGCTGCCGGGGCGGAAGGTCCCGTCCAGATAGCCGGTGACCAGATTGGCCCGGATGCCGGCGGCGATGTAGCCTGCCGCCCAGTGGCTGCGGGGCACATCCGGATAGGGGGAGTAGGCCGCCTGGCCCACATTGGCCCCGCCGGGGGTGGCTTTGACCGCCATAGTCACGAATTCCGCCCGGGTGACGGTGCGGGTGAGATTAAAATTGCCGTTTTTGTCCCCCACCATGATGCCCAGGGCGTTGACGGCCTGCATGGCCTCACTCTCGGACACGGCGGAGGGAGCCGCCCAGGCCGGGGTCCACAGCCCCAGGGCAAGGGTCAGGGCCAGCAGACAGGAGAGAATGCGCTTTTTCATGGAAAACACTCCTTCTTTATTCATACCGCAAAGCGTCGATGGGGTTCAGCTTCGCGGCCTTGTTGGCGGGCAAGTAGCCGAAGACGATGCCAACCCCCACAGAAACCCCGAAGGCGACTGCAATCGCGCTGACGGAGGGCACCGCCGTAAAGCCATCGGCCCCGTCCATGCTGCCGATGAGGGCCCCGGCTCCGTTGGCCATCAGAAGGCCCAGGCCGATGCCGATGACCCCGCCGATGGCGGAGGTGGTGCCCGCCTCAATGATAAACTGGCCCCGGATGTCCTTCCGCTTGGCGCCCAGAGACTTCCGGATGCCGATTTCCCGCGTGCGCTCGGATACGGACACAAGCATGATGTTCATAATGCCGATGCCGCCCACCAATAGAGAGATAGCCGCGATAGCCACCAGAACGGTCATCATGGTACCCATCATGGTGTTCATCATATCCAGCATTTCCGCCGAGGTCACAACCATGTAATAGTCGTCGTCCCCGAAAATCTTCAACAGGCGGTTTTCCAGGATGGACCGGGAAATGGTCGCGGTTTCCTTGCTGGCTCCGGTGAACAGATACCCCTGCACCCGATTGCCGGACAGGTACATGGCGTTGGTATAGGGAATGATGATCTGGTCGTCGTCGGTGCCCTTCCGGGACTCGGCGGACTCGGTCAGCACTCCTACGATGGTGTAGTTGTAGCCGCCCAGGCCCAGGGTCTTGCCCAGAGCGTCGCCGTCGTAGTACTCCTTATTGATGTAGGACCCGATCACACACACCTTCTGCTGGCGCAGTACGTCGATGTACTGCAAAAACCGTCCCCGTTCCAAGGTGATATTCTGGATGGATGCGTAGTCCTCGCTGCCGCCCATGATGGATTTGGGGGTAAACGTCTCCTCCTCCGAGTGGACGGACATGCTGCCCACCGACACGTAGGGGGTGACAGCCTTCAGATATTTCGGGTTGCGCTCCATCACCTCGTACATATCCTCCGGCGACACAGACCGGGAGGAGCCGAAATCCCACACCTGCACCTGAATCAGGTTGGCTCCCATGGACTCAAACTGGTCGTTCATCATTTTGGTCATACCGTCGCCCAGGGAGATGATGACGATCACCGCCGCCACGCCGATGATAATACCCAGCATGGTCAAAACGGCCCGGACCTTACTGGTGAGCAGGGATTTGACCGCCAGAAAGAAGGATTGCTTGATGCCCATCAGGCGGTCACCTCCTCGTCCTCGTCGTCCAGATGAGGCTGCACCACGGCCTGAGGGTCGTGGGCGTCGCCGTCATAGATGATTTTTCCGTCCTGCAGGCGGACGATCCGCTCGGCCTTCACGGCAATCGAGTTGTCGTGGGTGATAAGCACGACTGTGTTCCCCTCTTCGTGGAGCTGCTTGAGGAAGTGCAGCACCTCCCGGCCGGTCCGGGAGTCCAGCGCGCCGGTGGGCTCGTCGGCCAGGATGACCGACGGGTCCCCGGCCAGGGCCCGGGCAATGGATACCCGCTGCTGCTGGCCGCCGGAGAGCTGGTTGGGCCGGTTTTTCGACTTGCCCGCCAGCCCCACCCGGTCCAGGGCCCGGAGCGCCCGCTCCCGGCGTTCCCGCTCCGGCACCCCGGCGTAGAGCAGCGGCAGCTCCACATTTTCCAGTACGTTGAGCTTGGGGATCAGGTTGTACTGCTGGAAGATGAAGCCCAGCATTTTGTTGCGGATCACCGCCTGCTGGTCGTCGTCCATGGTAGACACGTCCACGCCTCCCAGCTTGTAAACGCCGGTGCTGGGCACGTCCAGACAGCCGATAATGTTCATGGCGGTGGACTTGCCGGAGCCGGACTGGCCCACAATGGCCACAAACTCCCCCGGGTCGATGGTCATATCCACCCCGTCCAGAGCCCGGACCTGGGTGTCGCCCATCTGGTAGATCTTATAGACCGACTGAAATTCTATCAAATGTTCCATAGCGCATCAACCCATCATCATGGCGAGGGGATTGCTGGCCTGGTTCTCCCACACCACGATCTCCCCTTCGCTGAGGCCCTCGGTGATTTGGATGTACTGCTCGTCGTTGCTGCCCAGGGTCACGTCCCGGCGCTGAATCAGGCTCAGATCCTTCACGCTGCCGTTTTCATCCAGACCCTCGGGGGAAATGATCTGCACATAGGGGCTCTCCCCGCCCCGCTTTACCGCCTCCACTGGAACGCAGAGCACCTGCCCCACCTTGTCCACGATCACGTCCGCGGACACGTTCATGCCGGGCTTTAATGCCCCGGGGTCTGTAATCTGCACGGTAATGGGGTAGTTGGTCATGCCGCTCTGGGTGGTGCCGTTGAGGTTTACCTTGTCCACGTAGCCGGAGAAGGTCTCCCCCTCCACGGCGGAGGCGGTGATGGATACGGGCTGCCCCTCCTCAATCTTGTTGATATCCAGCTCGGCAATGCGCATCTCAAAGGTCAGGCTGGACATATCGTAGATCACCGCCAGATTGCCCCCGGCGGCGGTGAGGGTGTTGTTGTCCAGCTTATCCCCCGCCTTGAAGTTCTTCTCAATGACCTCGCCGGAGATGGGCGCGGTAATGACATAGTTGTCCAAAGCGTCCTGGCTGCGCTTCAGGGAGAGCTGGGCGTTTTCCAGGGCCAGGGCCGCGTTCTCCAGGCTGTCATTCACGTTGGAGCCCCCCAGAGAGGCCAGGGCGGTCCCCGCGGAGACCCGGGTGCCGGCGGTGATGTACAAATCAGTGACCTCTCCGGAGGTCATTGCCACCACAGTCTGGCTGCGGTTGGCCTGAAAGCTGCCGCTCCCTGCGCAGGCGACGGTCCCCACCGTGGCGGTCGCGGTGGCCTGCGCGGTGAGGGCGCCGGGGTTGCTGACCCGAATCTCCACCTGCCGGATCAGGGCCCCTCCGGCTCCCACCAGGTCGGCGGTGGAGATTTTTTCCACGGTTCCGCTCAGGGTCTCGCCGGTGCCGTCCATGGTCACGGTGGCCCCCGCCCCCGGCCAGATCTGCGCCGCGTCGGCGCTGAGGAAGGGCAGCGTAATGGTCATGGTAGAGGTGTCGGTGATGTCCGCGATGGGGGACCCGGCGTTCACCAGGTCGCCCTTGGCCACATGGACCGTCTGGACCACCCCGGCGGCGCTGGCGGTGGGGGTCAGGTTTTTCACCAGCGTGTCGTAGCTCAGCTGGGCCTGCCGCACGGAGAGCTGCGCCTGCTCCAGGGCAGTCTCTGCGTCGCCCATGTCGATGCGGTAGAGCAGCGCGCCCTTCTCCACCCAGTCGCCCTCTTCAAAGGGGGCCTCCAGCACCTCGCCGGTAACCAGGGAGTTCACCCGATAGGAGTCGATGGGGGTAACGGTGCCGGTGCTGGACACAGAGACGGTCATATCCCGGACCTGGGCGGCCTCTGCCTGATACAGCCCTGCGATCATCTGCTGGCCCGCGCCCAGCATGGGGCGAATGATGAAAAAGAAGAGGGCGGCCAGAATCGCGGCGGCGATCAGCAGCCGCTTGGGCCATTTGCGTTTTTTCTTGGGGGCCTGGAAGGCCGGGGCTTGCTGCTGGCCCTCCTGGGCTGTTTCGGGGACTTTTGTTGCTTCCATAGACGGTTTGCTCCTTTATGTCACAGTTTCTTGGGGGGCCTGCATCCCCCGGCGGAGAATATCCAGCCGGGCCAGGTAGCGCCGGCGGGCATCAGGCCCCGTCTCACCGCCTGCGGCGGCGGCCAGGGCCGGTCCGGAAACGTTAATGAGGATATGAAACATATCCTCCAGCTCCTCCGGACTCCGGAGGAGCAATTTGCTTCGGTCCACCAGCGGGAGCAGCCGCCGTACGATCTCCTCCAGCTGGATGCAGTGCAGCAGCTGTCCCTGCTGAATACCGGCGTTGCGCTGAAGAATGGCCCGCATTTCCGCCAGATCCTCCTGTTTTTTGGGGGTGGACAGCCGGTCATACAGCTGGGCGAAGGCGGCGAACAGGTCGCCGCCGGTCTCCTGGAGGATCTGGGCCGCCGCGTCGGCCAGCTGGCCGTGGTAGACCTCCAATATGTAGAAGAAGAGCTCCTCTTTATTGGCAAAGTACATATAGAAGCTGCCCCGGGGGATGTGCGCCGCCCGGATCATCCGGTTGATGGAGGCGTCGGCGTAGGGGACCCGGGCAAACTCCGCCCGGGCGGCCCGAAGAAAGCGCGCCCGCTTTTCCGGCGGCAGATGTAAGAATGTGGCGCTGGGCACTGGGCTCCCACCTTTCCGATATGACAAGCTGTCATAAAGTATAGAGGCCCTGCGCCGCTCTGTCAAGGCGTCCATTCCCTCTTTTACAAAATATTCACAGCTTCGGATTTTAGCAGACAGAGTTTATGATTTTCCGAAGAGCAGTTTAAAATTCCATTAAATTTTACACCCTCCACCAACTGGAAAGTCAAGAAGAAAATCACAATTCCCTCTTATATATCCTGCTGTGGCGCGGTAGAATAACGTTTTACCGAGGAACCGGCCAGGACCATAGCAGACACGCAAAAGGACACCCGGAGGGATGCCGCCCTCCGGGTGTCCTTTTTATGCTTGCCTGTGCTGCGGCGGTCAAGCCACCTGCTCACGAAGTTGCCGGCTCCGCTTGCTGCGGCCGGCACAGGGAAACCGGCTTTTCCTGGTTTTCGTTGATCCCGCCTGCTATGAACATCGCATCCCCGAAGGAAAAAAAGCGATATTGCTCCGCCACCGCCTCCCGATAGGCGGCCAGCACCTGCTCCCGGCCCGCAAAAGCGGACACCAGCATCAGCAGGGTGGACTGGGGCAGGTGGAAATTGGTAATCAGCGCGTCCACCGCCCTGAACTGATACCCCGGGTAGATAAAAATATCCGTCCAGCCGGACTGCTCTGAAAGGGTCCCGTCCGGCGCGGCGAAGCTCTCCAGGGTCCGGCAGGCGGTGGTCCCCACGCAGATCACCCGTCCGCCCTTGCGCCGGGTCTCGTTGATCATCCGGGCGGTCCCGGCGGAGATCATGCAGAACTCGCTGTGCATCTTGTGGTCCAGAACCTCCTCCTCTTTTACGGGCCGGAAGGTGCCCAGCCCCACATGGAGGGTGACCCAGCACAGCCGCACACCCAGGGCGGAAATCTGCTCCAACAGCTCCGGGGTAAAGTGGAGCCCCGCCGTAGGGGCGGCGGCGGAGCCGCTGACCTTGGAGTACACCGTTTGATACCGCTCCTGTTCCTGGAGCTCCTCTTTAATGTAGGGGGGCAGGGGCATCCGGCCCAGCCCCTCCAGCACCTCCAAAAAAATCCCCCGGTAGGAGAAGCGCACCAGCCGTACCCCGTCGCCGGTGCCGGCCTCTCCCTCCACCGTGGCGGTGAGCCTGCCGTCCCCAAAGCTGACCTGAGCCCCGGGCCGCAGCTTCCGCCCCGGCCGCACCAGACATTCCCACACGTCGTCTCCCCGGTCCGTCAGCAGCAGGATTTCACAGCTGCCCCCGGTGGGCCGCCGGCCCAGCAGCCGGGCGGGAATCACCCGGGAGTCGTTCATGACCAGACAGTCTCCCGGTCTTAAAAACCGGGGCAGGTCATAGAAATGGTGGTGGCCGGTTTTGCCGGTGATCCGGTCCAGGGTGAGCAGGCGGGAGGCGTCCCGTTTTTGCAGGGGGGTCTGGGCGATCAGCTCCTGGGGGAGCTGGAAGTCAAAATCCGACGTTTTCAAGGCAATAAAATCCTCTCTCACCCCCGGGCCACGTTGACCCCGGGGAAATAAAATTCGATAATCTGCTCATAGGTCATGCCCCGGCGGGCCATGGCGTTGGCCCCGTACTGGCTCATGCCCAGCTGATGGCCCCAGCCGGCCCCGGAAAAAACGAACCGGTCCGCCGCCGCCACGGTCACGGTGGTGGAGGTGGGCGTATGGACCGACCGGCTGTCCACTCCTCTGGAATACAGGGGGGAGACAAGGCCGTTTCCGGTGATGGCATAGGGGTCGCCGTCCTGGAGGGAAATCTGTCCATCACCGCTGATCACGTAGTTCCCATCCGCGGTGCCGCCGGGAACGGAGGGATTGGGGTCTGTGCCGTTGGTGGCTCCGTTCACTGTGAAACGGATGGAGCTGAGGTTAAAAAGATTGCGCACATCCTCACCGCCGGAAATCACGTGGCTGCGGCCGTTGTCGTAGTAAATTTTCGCAGCAATCACGTTTCCGGTGGGGGAGTAGGTCAGCTCCAGGGACTTGACCGGGCTGCTGCCCCCCAGCTTGCTCTGGATCCGGGCGGTGAGCTCGCTTCTGGTGTAGGTCTTGGACCAGGACGAATAGCTGTTGGAGTCCGCCAGGTCCGCCTCGTAGGGGTCGGTCACACCGCATAAGTAGGGAAAGTCCCCCGCCTTGTTGTTGGTCCAGACGTTGGCAATCTCCTCGCTGGCCCCGCCGTGGCTGGAGGAGTAGTACGTCTCCGCCAGCTTGCCCCGGTACCAGATGTACATACCCGCCGTCTCGGCGCAGGCCTGATTGCTGACCTCCGTGGGCCCCCAGTCGGTCCGGTTGCTGCCCATGCCGTAGTACACCTGGCAGTCGTCGGTGTTGCAGATGTCATAGCCCTTGGAGTTGTGCTTATGCACCTCCAGCTGAATGCGGGCGTAGGTCCGGGCGCAGGTGGCCTGGGCCTTCAGGGCCTCCAGGGGCCAGGACCGGCCCATCTCGTAGGGGGCCACCCCCCGCACATAGTCGTCCAGCGAAATTACGTTGATAACCGTCACGTCGCCGCCGCCCATCCGCCGGTACTGAAAGCCGCCCTCATACTTATACCCGGCGAACCAGGTCCGGGGGGCGGGAACACCGGTCACATCGGGCATCACGCCCAGGTGCCGGTCCGCCCCGCCGTCGAATTGAAACAGGATACGGTTCGTCCCAGTGGCCACCACGGTAATGCCGTAGGAGCTGGTGCCAACTACCGCACCCCCGGAGCTCATGCCCGCCAGGGCGTTCTGCGCCTCCTGGGAGGAGGCGTAAGAGCCCACCCGGACCTGATAGGTGCCGTTGATCCAGGCTACGAAGCCGTTGAAAATTTCCGCGTCGTTCCGGGCGTCGGCGTAGTGGTAGTAGACCCCGGGAATCTGGATGTGATAGCACCCCACCAGTGCGCCGCCGTTGCTGTGGGACTCATAGCCGCCGGAGCCGTACCAGAGATTCTGGCTTTTCAGCATGGAGATCCGGGTCTGAGAGGAATCGGTCCGGGCCAGCTCCACAAAGCTCAGGGCGCTGTCGAAATAGCCGAACCGGTAGCCGGAGCCATTGCCGGTGTTGTTTTCCAGATTTGCTGCCGTCAGAGCCCCGGAGGCGTGGGTCAGGCCCACCCGGAGCATATCGGAGCCGTCTCCCGCCGCCTGGGCCGGTAAAATCGGGGAAATCAGGGTGAAGATCAGAAGAAACGCGGCAAGTTGCATGATTTTTCTGTGCATAACAGGCTCCATTTCTGCAAAAAACGTAAAACCTTTGGAATTGACACCCCACAAGGCTCATGTTATCATAATTCAATCAGGGTCATTTTTGTATTATAGCGGGAATTTCCCTGGTTGGCAACCTTTGATTTTTGAACTTCGATTCGCAGCGTATCGCGGCCCTTTGGCTACCCCCTCCTCCGTCCGGCCTGCGGCAGCGAACGAGGGGGAGAAGAAATGCATATGATCGAGGCAGTATTCAGCGACAGTGCAGGCGGCAGCTTGAAGATGGCGCAGGCCATCGGGACCAATACCTTCCCCCTGGGCGGCACACCGGGGGACGTGTTCGCCTTCGGAATGGGCCTCAGCACCGGGGACCTCTCCCACATCCCGGACCCCACCGGCCTGGAGGAGCTGCAAAAGCGGTTCACCGCCGGCGAGCCGCTGCGGGTGTGGTACAGCGACCAGCCCGACGAGCGCTGCGGCTTCTACTGGCTGCTGGACCGGCTCTCCGACTGCCACGGCACCATCTCCTGCATCAAGCTCCCGGACTTCACCTGCACCGACCACATCCTGGTCCATTGGACGGGCTGCGGCGAGGTGGCCCCGGAGGAGTGGTACGGCCTGCTGTCTCTGGAAACCTCCCTCCCCGACGCACAGCGGCGGCACTATGTCGCGCAATGGCAGGCGCTGGTGCGGGAGAACGCCCCCCTCCGGGCGGTGGTCAACGGGGAGGTGCGCAGCGTCCCGGAGTCTCTGTATGACAGCTGCATCTTCCGGGAGCTTGCCGCCGCAGAGGTGGAATTTTACGAGGCCGCTGTCATCGGCAATGTGCTGGGCCGGGATCAGCTGCGCATTTCTGACCTGTTTATCCATACGCGAATCGAAAAAATGGTCCGCTCCGGCGCGCTGGAGGCGCTCACACAGCCGGAGGACGGCTGCCCCTATCGCAGGTCCTTGCGCAAAACAGAGAAATTCCCTTACTTATTTCGATCTTTTTAGAAGGAGTTGTTTGAAATGGAAAAGTATAAGGTAGGCGTGATCGGCGGCACCGGCATGGTGGGCCAGCGCTTTGTTACCCTGCTGGAGAACCACCCCTGGTTCCAGCTCACCGTCATTGCCGCCAGCCCCCGGTCCGCCGGAAAGACCTATGAGCAGGCGGTCTCTGGCCGCTGGGCCATGCAGACCCCCATCCCCGCCCAGGCCAAGGATATCGTGGTGATGGACGCCCAGGAGGACGTGGAAAAAATCGCCGGACTGGTGGACTTCGTATTCTGCGCCGTGGACATGAAAAAGGACGAGATCCGCGCCCTGGAGGAGCGCTACGCCAAGGCGGAGTGCCCGGTGCTGTCCAACAACTCCGCCCACCGCTGGACCGACGACGTGCCCATGATCGTCCCGGAGCTCAACCCGGACCACGCCCGGATCATTCCCGCCCAGCGCTCCCGCCTGGGCACCAAGCGGGGCTTTATTTCCGTCAAATCCAACTGCTCCATCCAGAGCTACACCCCCATGCTCACCCCTCTGATGAAGGCCGGTTATGAGATCGAAAAGGTCCTGGCCTGCACCTATCAGGCCATCTCCGGCGCGGGCAAGACCTTCGAGCGCTGGCCGGAGATGATCGACAATCTGATCCCCTACATCGGCGGCGAGGAGGAGAAGAGCGAGCAGGAGCCGCTGAAGGTCTGGGGCCATATCGAGGACGGCAAAATCGTCAAGGCCAGCTCCCCCGCCATCACCGCCCAGTGCCTGCGGGTGCCTGTCTCCGACGGCCATACCGCCGCGGTGTTCGTCAAGTTCAAGGAGGGAAAAAAGCCCACCGAGGAGCAGATCAAGGAGATTTGGAGGAATTTCAAGGGCCGCGCCCAGGAGCTGGAGCTGCCCTCCGCTCCCAAGCAGTTCATCCACTACTTCGAGGAGCCGGACCGGCCCCAAGCCAAGCTGGACCGGGACCTGGAGGGGGGCATGGCCATCTCCGCCGGCCGCCTGCGCCCAGACAGCCAGTACGACTACAAATTCGTGGGCCTGAGCCACAACACCCTGCGGGGCGCCGCCGGCGGCAACGTGCTGATGGCGGAGCTGTTATGCGCGGAGGGGTATATTACCCGTAAGTAATTTTGGAAAGGATGTTTTGTCTATGAGAACCCCCGTTTTTACCGGTTCCTGCCCCGCTTTGATTACGCCCTTTGACCAGAACGGGAATATCGACTACGACGCCTTCGGCAAGCAGATTGACCTCCAGCTCCAGGCCGGGGTGGACGCGGTGTGCGTGTGCGGCACCACCGGCGAATCCGCCACCATGTCCATCCGGGAGCACATCGCCGCCGTGGACTACTGCGTCAAGCGGGTGGACCACAAGGTGAAGGTCATTGCCGGCGCGGGCAGCAACGATACCTCCGCCGCCGTGTACCTGTCCCTCCACGCCCAGGACTCCGGCGCGGACGCCCTGCTCCATGTGACTCCCTACTACAACAAGTGCAGCCAGACCGGCCTCATCAAGCACTACGAGTATATTGCCGACCGGGTGGAACTGCCCGTTATCATGTACAACGTGCCCTCTCGGACGGGGGTGTCCTTTGCCGCCTCCACCTACCAGCATCTGGCCCAGCACCCCCGGATCAACGGCGTGAAGGAGGCCAGCGGCAACTTCTCCCTCCTGGCCCACACCCGCTTTTTGTGCCCCGAGGATTTTTACGTCTGGTCCGGCAACGACGACCAGGTGGTGCCCATGATGTCCCTGGGGGCCAAGGGCGTGATCTCCGTGGCCTCCAACATTATCCCTGACGTGATGCTGCGCATGAGCCATCTGTGCCTGGACAACGACTTCCAGGCGGCCTGCGAGCTGCAAATCCAGTACATGGACCTGATCGACGCCCTGTTCTGCGAGGTCAACCCCATCCCCGTAAAGGCCGCCATGAACCTGATGGGCCTGGAGGCGGGCATTTTACGCCTGCCCCTGTGCGAAATGTCCGACGGGAATCTGGCCACCCTGAAGGCATCCATGGAGCGCATGGGGCTGCTGAAGGGATAAGAGGGAGTTTGTTATGCCGAAGATAATCATATCCGGCTGCAGCGGCCATATGGGCCGGGTAGTGGCCGCGCTGTGTCAGAGCGACCCCCAGGTGGAGATTGCCGCCGGGTTCGACGTATTGGGCTCCGCCGACCGGGAATTTCCCGTGTTCTCCTCCCCCGCCCGGTTTCAGGGGGAGGCGGACGCGGTGATCGACTTCTCCGCCCCCGCCGCACTGGAGGGGCTGCTGGAGTTCTCCATCGCCCGGAAAATCCCCCTGGTGCTGGCCACCACCGGCTATACCCCGGAGCAGGTGGCCCAGATCGGCGCCGCCGCCCTGAAAACCCCCATCTTCCGCTCGGCCAATATGTCCCTGGGGATCAACGTGCTGCTGGAGCTGGTGAAAAAGGCCGCCTCCGTTCTGGGGGACAGCTGCGATATCGAAATTGTGGAGCGGCACCACCGCCGGAAGGTGGACGCCCCCTCCGGAACGGCCCTGATGATCGCCGGCGCGGCGGCGGAGAGCTGCGGCCACGGGACGGAGTATGTGTTTGAGCGCCACAGCGTCCGCCGCCCCCGGGATAAAAAGGAGATCGGCATCTCCGCTGTCCGGGGGGGGACCATTGTGGGCGAACATGAGATCATTTTTGCCGGACACGACGAGCTGATTGAAATCAAGCACACCGCCCTCTCCCGGGAGATTTTCGCCCAGGGGGCCCTGGAGGCCGCCAAATTTATGGCGGGGGTGAGCGCGCCGGGACTGTACGATATGTCTCAGCTGGTGAAATAATTTGTAATTTAAGGGGACGGAAGAAAATTCCGCCCCCTTTTTCTCGAAAAGATTAGACAGCTTTTTGCAAAATTCTTCTTTACCCCGTCCCCGATTCAGTGTATAATTTTAACGGTCTTTTAACGACTGTGAAGCTGCATAATGAAGGGGGAACTATTTTGACGCTGCCCGATTTAATCGCCCTGCTGGGCGCTCTGGCCACGTTCCTGTTCGGTATGTCCACCATGACCACCGGCCTGGAAAAGCTGACCAGCGGCAAGCTGGCCTCGCTGCTGGAAAAGCTTACGGACAATATTTTCAAAGGGGTGCTGCTGGGTGCGGTGGTCGCTGGCATGGTCCATTCCTCCGCCGCCACCACCGTTATGTGCATTGGCTTTGTCAATGCCGGAATCCTGAAGCTGCGCCAGGCCGTGGGCGTGATTATGGGCGCCAACATCGGTACTACGGTCACCGCGCAGATTTTACGCCTGGGCGGGCTGTCCGGAGACAATCTGTTTCTCCTGCTCCTTCGGCCGGAGATGCTGGGCCCCATCTTCGCCTTTACCGGGATTATCTTCTATTCCTTTTTCTCCGGAGGGCACAAGCGCACCTGGGGACAGATTTTCCTGGGGCTGGGCCTTCTGTTCATGGGCATCAAGTCCATGGAAACTGCCCTCACCCCCCTGACCCAGCTTGAGGCCTTCCAGCAGATGTTTATCCAGTTCTCCAACCCCATTCTGGGAATCCTGGTGGGCGCGGGCATCACGGCGCTGATTCAAAGCTCTACCGCCTCCGTGGCGATTTTGCAGGCCCTGTCCGCCTCCGGAGTGGTCACCTTCTCGGTGGCGATGCCCATTATCATGGGCCAGAACATCGGCACCTGCGTTACCGCCATTCTCTCCAGCATCGGAGCCAGCCGCAACGCCAAGCGCACCGCTGCGGTCCACCTCTACTTCAACATCATCGGTACGCTGGTCTTTTCCCTGGTGCTCTACGGGCTGAACGCCGCCGTCGGTCTGGTGTTTTGGAACCAGATTATGGACTATGGCTCCATCGCCAACCTGCACTCCATTTTCAACATCGTCTGTACCCTGATTCTGCTGCCCTTCAACCGGCTGCTGGTGTGGCTGGTGGAAAAAACCATCCCGGAGACGGGGGAGGACTCCATGGCCACCCTGCTGGACCCCCGCTTTTTGGCCACCCCGCCGGTGGCACTGGAGCGCTGCCGGGAGGTTGTGATCCAAATGGGCGAGCTGGCCCAAAAGAATTTGGGTCTTGCGCAGGGGCTGCTCATCGACTACAACGAAAAGCAGCTTGCTAGAATTCAGGAAAATGAGGAGCGGCTGGACCACATGGAGGGCTCTCTGGACCGCTACCTGGTCCAGCTGTCCAGCCACTCCCTGCCCGGCCGGGACAGCGACATGGTGTCGGACCTGCTCCACGCGCTCACGGACTTCGAGCGGATCGGCGACTATGCGGTGAACCTGAGCGAGAGCGCCACAATTCTCCACGAGCAGAACCTCTCCTTTACGCCCCAGGCGGCGGAGGAGCTGAAGTACGTGTGCAGCGCGGTGGACGAGGCCCTTGGCACCACGGTAGAGGCCTACCGGACCAAGAGCGCGGAGAACGCCTTCCGTGTGGAGCCTCTGGAGGAGGTTGTGGATCTTATGACCGCCACCCTGCGGGAGCGTCACGTGGAGCGGCTGAAGCGGGGGGACTGCACCGTGGAGGTGGGCACCCAGTTCCTGGAACTGCTGACCAACCTGGAGCGCATTTCCGACCACTGCTCCAACGCCGCCGTCCGGGTAATCCAGCAGGCCAGCCCCCATGGGGCCCTGATCCGCCAGGACATCCACAACTACCTGCAGCAGCTCCACCAGGGGGGCTCCCAGGCGTTTGTGATTCAATATGAGCAGGCAAAGCAGCGGTATTATCAGCCCATTGCCGTGGAATTCCCGCAGAAAGAGGTGTCCAAATGAAGGTTTTGATTGCCGGAGGAAAAGAGCGCTACCAGAAGCTTTTTCCGGATTTCGCAAAAGATTTGCCGGTGGAGCTGGTGTTCTGCGCCCGTGACGCGTCCCCGGAGGAGATGGCCGCCGCCTGCCCCGACGCCGGGGCCCTGCTGGTGGACGCCATTACCCCTGTGAGCGCCCAGGCCATGGACCTGCTGCCCCAGGTGAAGCTGATTCACTCCGAGGGGGTGGCCTACAGCGCCATCGACACCGCCGCCGCCAAGGAGCGGGGCATCTATGTGTGCAACAACGCCGGCTGCAACGCCGCTCCTGTGGCGGAGCTTGCCATTATGCTGATGCTGATGCTCACCCGGCTGGCCCTGTCCGCCCACCGGGCGGTCCGGGAGGGCCGGCAGATCCAGTTCAAGGAGAACATCATGCAGGAGGGCGGCCTGGAGCTGGGAGAGCTGTCTGTGGGTCTGGTGGGCTTTGGCGACATCGGACAGGCCGCCGCCCGGCGTCTGAAGCCCTTCGGCTGCCCCCTGTACTACTACGCCCCCCACCGCCGCCCGGAGGCCCTGGAGGAAGAGCTGGGGGCCAGCTACCTGCCTCTGGAGGAGCTGGCTGCAAGGTGCGACGTGGTGATGCTGGCCTGCTCCGTCAACGAGAGCACCAAAGGGATGGTCAACCGGGATTTTCTGGCCCGGATGAAGTCCGGGGCCTTTCTCATCAACACCAGCCGGGGGGAGCTGATCGACAACCTGGCTCTGCGGGAGGCCCTTCTGGAGGGCAAAATCGCCGGCGCCGGTTTGGACACCATTGCCCCGGAGCCCACCCCCGCCGACCACCCCCTGGTGGACCTGCCGGAGCATATCCGGGACCGGGTAATCTGCACCGCCCATCTGGGAGGCATTACGGAGGGCTCCTTCCGGCGGGCTCACACCAATATCTGGAACAACGTGCGGCTGATTCTGGAAGGAAAACGGCCGGTTCATGTTGTAAATTAACAAACAGAAAGGAGTATTGATTATGGAGCGTTTCAAAAAAATCTATCAGCAAGGAACTATAAGCATGGTTGAAATTTGGGTGGACACCGAGACGGGGGTCAATTATGTGTTCCACCGGGACGGAAACGCCGCGGGCTTTACGGTCCTGCTGGACCAGGGCGGGAAGCCAGTGGTCACCAAATGAAGCGTTTTTTAAGTCTGTGCCTTTTGGCTGGGTTGTTCTGACCGGCTGTCAAAGAATCTCTCCGCCTGCGGAGGAGCTTGCGCCGCAGACCCCGGCGAGCAAATACCCCAGTGGACCCAGGGCTGTGAGCTGGAGGAGGGGCTGGCGGTCTCTTCTATCGGGCCGAACGGCGAGTATCGGGAGGTACAGTATACCCTCCTCTGGACGGGCGGAAACTCCGGGCCGGACGACGGCTGGAGCCTGCTGTAACGGCATATAATAAAAAACCAGGCCGGGCTGTCCCGACCTGGTTTTTTATTTTCTGCGCTTTTTATACCGTTCCTCTTCACTGAAGATACATCCGCAGTATTTCTGCATATAAAATCCCAGCTGCCGGGCCCGCTCCTGCCCCGCCTGGAACAGGGGCCGGAAATCCCGGGGGAGAAATTCCACCCCGTATTGTTCCCCCAGCTCCCGGCCCGCGGCGCAGATGCCCTCGTGGTTCTGGTAGGGACTGATGAGCAGGGAGGTGGTGAAGCTGTCAAAGCCGTGCTCTGCGGCATATCTGGCGCTCTCCTCCATCCGCACCCGGTAGCAATAGCTGCACCGGCCGTCGATATCCCCCGCCACAGCGGTGATGAAGGACCGCAGATCATAGGTCCCGCCGATGACCAGCTTCAGGCCGATGGTTTTGGCGTAGTCCTCCAGGGTGTGCTTCCGGGCCTGATACTCCGTGTAGGGGTGGATGTTGGGATTGAACCAGAAACCGGTGACAGCCACGCCCTCCTCCCGCAGCTGCTCAATGGGCAGATTGGCGCAGGGGGCGCAGCAGATGTGCATCAGGGTATTCATGGCGAAACCTCCAGAATATCGGTCTCCAGTCCCCGCCGCATGGCGTAGGCCAGGGTATTGAAGGTGCCCCCCTTGGGGGTCCCGTCGTAGACGGCAATCAGCCGGACGGACCGGTTCACCATGTAGCGGTTCCGGCGCATCATGCACCCCCGGTCATACTGGTGCTGGACCATCGTCTCGAAATCACACTGGTCCAGAATGGCCTGGTAGCGGGCCCGCTCCTGGGGGAGCCAGCCCTCAGCCTGTCCCTCGTATGGGCGGGCGGCCTCCAAAACGGCCTCCGGGTGGCGCTGGCGCAGGGCCAGAACGGCCTCCGCGAAATACAGGTCGCATCCCCGGGCCATACCGGAGATAAAATGGCGGCACCCGGCCTCCCAGGCCCGCTCCAACGCCCGGCGGATCTGGAGCTTCATAGCCAGACAGCGGGGATCGTTCTCCCGCTCCCCCCAGGGCAGGCGGGCGGGGCGATGTCCGGTAAAGCAGCAGGCCAGTGTTTCCTCCACGGCGTTTCCCTCCTATACGGACAACAGACCGGCCATCCCGCCCATGCGGTACGGCCGGTTCTGTCACTGGTTCTTTGGATTAGCAGTATTTGGCGATAGCCGCGTCAATCAGCCCCACGCACTTGTCCACCAGGGGCTGGTCCTCAGCGGTGAGGCCGGGCATGGGCCTGCGGGTGTTGCCCACTTCCACGCCCCGGACCTTCAGCACGCCCTTAATGATGGCGTACAGATTGCCGTGCTCGCACAGGGCATAGATAATCCGGCAGCACTCATTCTGAATCTCCCGGGCGGCCTCCAGCTCGCCGGCGTTCAGCTTCTCCCACAGCTTCAGGAACAGCTCGGGCATAGCGCCGTAGGTGCCGCCGATGCCGCCGCAGGCCCCCATGGCCAGACCGGAGATCAGCTGCTCGTCGGGGCCGTTGAACACGAACACGCCCTCGTCCCGCCACAGCTGAATATCCTGGGTGGGCATGGAGGAGTTTTTGACGCCTACCATTTTGGGGTTCTTCTTCATCTCCCGCAGCAGGGGCAGGGTGAGGGCCACGCCGGCCAGCTGGGGGATGTTGTAGATGATAAAATCCGTGTTGGGGGCGGCGGAGGAGATGTCGTTCCAGTAGGCGGCAATGGCTTTTTCCGGCAGGTGGAAGTAGATGGGGGGGATGGAGGCGATGGCGTCCACCCCCAGGCTCTCCGCGTGGGCGGCCAGAATCTTGCTGTCCTCGGTGTTGTTGCAGGCCACGTGGGCGATGATGGTGACCCGGCCCTTGTTGACCTCCATCACGTTCTCCAGCACCAGCTTGCGCTCCTCCACGCTCTGGTAGATGCACTCGCCGGAGGAGCCGCCCACATAGAGGCCCTTGACGCCCTTCTGAATGAAATACTCCGTAAGGGCCCGTACACGCGCGGGGGAGATGGCGCCTGCGTCGTCGTAGCAGGCGTAGAAGGCGGGGATAATGCCCTGGTATTTTTCGATCTGGCTCATAATGCAGCAGCTCCTTCATATTTTTGTCGGATTCTCGCAGGTTTTCCACATCTGGTTGTATAAATTGTACAAGATTCCGGCAAATTTGTCAAGTACGCCTTTGGGGCTCCTGAAACTCCGGCGACCGGAACATCCGGGCCAGCACACACACGGCGGCAGCGGCCAGCACCACCTCCGCCGCGGGCTGAGCGTAGGCCAGGCCGTACAGGGGCCACAGCCGGTTGAGCAGGACCAGGGCGGGAATCTCCAGCACAATTTTGCGCAGGATGGCGAACACCAGGGCCTTCCGGCCCATGCCGCAGGCCTGAAACACCCCCACCGCCATAAAATCCACGCACAGGAAGGGCTGGGCCAGACACAGCCCCCGCAGCAGCCGGCCGCCGCAGGCCACAATCTCCGGGTTGTCCATAAACAGCCCAATCAGTCCATAGGCCCCCACATAGTACCCTACGGTCATGATTCCCAGGAAGCTTAACGCCAGCTTTTCGGAGAAAAACAGCACATCCTTCATCCGGCGGGGGTTCCGGGCGGCGTAGTTGTAGCTGATTAGAGGGGTTATGCCCTGGGAGAGACCCAGCGCAATATACATGGGGATCATGGCAGTTTTCTGGGCGATGCCCATGGCGGCCACCGCCCCGGGGCCGTAGACGGAAGTGAAGTTGTTCAGCACCGTCATTCCGGTTACATTGAGCAGGTTCTGTATGGCCGCCGGTATGCCCACGCCGCACACCTGTCCGGCAATCCGCCGGTCAAGCCGGAACATGGACGGCCGGATGCACACAAAGGTTTTGCCCCGGCGGACATACAGCAGTATGAAGAAGTACAGACAGGCGGCGCAGTTGGACAGGAAGGTGGCCAGCCCCGCCCCGGCGGCCCCCAGGTTGAAGCCCCAGGGCAGGATGAAAATCGGGTCCAGCAGCATATTAAGCACGCAGCCGCTCATGGTGCCTGCGCTGGCGTGAAGGGAGGCCCCCTCCGCCCGGAGCAGATAGGCCAGCACCACGTTCAAAATGGCCGGAGCTGCCCCGCAGGAGACCGTCCACCGCAGATAGGCCCCCGTAGCCGGAAGGGTGTCTCCGTCGGTGCCCAGCAGCGCCAGCAGCGGTCCCTGAAACACGGTACACCCCAGGGAGAACAGCACCCCGCTGATCAGGGCGCAGTAGAAGCCAAAGGCGGAGCTGCGCCGGACGGCGTCATGGTCCTTGCTGCCCAGGGCCCGGCTCATCATGCTGGAGCTGCCCACGCCGAAGAGGTTGTTTACCGCGTTGAAGGCCAGCAGCACCGGCGCGGCCAGAGTGACAGCGGAATTTTCGATGGGATTGTTGAGCATCCCCACAAAATAGGTATCCGCCAGGTTGTACAGCACCATCACCAGGGAGCTGAGGATGGTGGGGATGGACATACGCAGTACGGCCTGGGGAACAGGGGTCTGCTCGAACAGAATTGTTTTTTGTGGATCACTACCCATAGGGCCTTCGCTGTCCTTTCTGCTTCCGGGAGGAAACTGTTCATATTTGCCTTGCTTTTCCCTTATTTTTTACTATAATGAAAGCATACCACATTGAAGGAGGATTTTCAATGAATCAAACGATTACCGCCGAAAACGCCCCCGCCGCACTGGGCCCCTACTGCCACGCCAAGTTGGCCGGCGGCACCCTGTACACCTCCGGCCAGCTGGGCCTGATCCCCGCCACCGGAGAACTGGCCCAGGGGGTGAAGGCCCAGGCCGCCCAGGCTCTAGACAACCTGTCCGCCGTTTTGCAGGCGGCCGGAATGAGCTGTGCCGACGTAGTCAAAACCACCGTATTTTTATCGGACATCAACGACTTCGCCGCCATCAACGCCATTTACGCCAAATATTTCTCCGGCCAGGCGCCTGCCCGCTCCTGCGTCCAGGTGGCTGCGCTGCCCAAGGGCGCGCTGTTTGAGATTGAAGCGGTGGCCGTGAAGTGAAGCACTGTCTGAAAAAAAGCCGAAGGGATGTCTCCCTTCGGCTTTTTTAAAGCTGCTCCACAAGGGCGAAAATCTTCGCCGCCACCTGGTCCGGCGTGTCGTTGGCGTCTACAACCTGGATGTTCTCCCGGCCCTCCAGCCGCTGGAACACGCTAAAAAACAGCTGCCGGGTGGCGTTCATCTGCTCCGGGTTCTGCTCGAAAATCTCCAGGGAGGCCCGGTCCCGGTCCAGCCGCTCCTTGCATTTTTTGTAGTCCACGTCCAAAAACACGCACAGGTCCGGTTTCCCAATCTCCGGACACTTCAGGTTCATATCCATCACCCACTCCAGATCAGTGGACAGCCCCTGATAGGCGAAGGAGGAGTAGTAATACCGGTCGCAGATGACGTCCCAGTCCTCCTTCAGAAGCCTTTGGAACCCCCACACAGGGTTTACGTTATGGGCGATGCGGTCCGTTAAAAACAGCGCCCCCAGCTCGGCCCCGCTGCGGCGGCAATTTCCGCGCAGGGTGTCCCGAATGAGGCCGCCGGTGGCGGAATCGGTGGGCTCCGCGGTGCAGTGGACCCTGCGGCCCCGGGCCCGGAGGCTCTGGGCCAGCCGGGCAATCTGGGTGCTCTTGCCGGAGCCGTCCAGCCCCTCCAGCACAATGAATCTGCCTGCCATTGCAATCACTCCTGGCAAAACCCGGAATGGCTGAGCCATTCCGGGTTTGAACTATTTATGGGATCAGCCAAGCCGCCGGGCGCCCACGAAGCCGCTGGTGTAGTAGGCCTCGTTCATGCCGCTGACGATCACGCCCACCCGGGAGGTAGAGGCGTGGACAAACTGCCCGTTGCCAATGTAAATGCCCACGTGGGAGGCCCGCCGGGCGCTGCTGCCGCTCTTTTTAAAGAACACCAGGTCGCCGGCCTGAAGCTCGTCCCAGGAGACGGGCGTACCGTTCTCCATCTGGTCGGAGGCGGTGCGGGCCACGGTATGGCCGAAGTAGTTGGCCACGTACTTCACAAAGCCGGAGCAGTCAAAGCCCTTGGGGGAGTTGCCGCCGTAGACATAGGGACAGCCCACCAGACTCAGGGCGAACTGGGCCATATCGCTGCCCTTGCCGGAGTTGGATGCCTCCTCGGCGGAAATCTTGGTCACATAGTCGGCGCTGATGTAGCCCCGCTGAAGGCGGTACCAGCCGTCTTTTTCCTCCAGAATCGTGACCACCGCGCCCCGGGACAGCTGACCGATGCGGTCGTCGTCGGTGCTGGGGCCGCTGCGGATATTCAGTACGTCGGTAGTGCGTCCGTATGTAGGTTCAGCCACCTGGGGAAGCTCCTGGGCCTCCTCCTGGGCTACGATGAGGTAGTCGGGGGAGACAAAGCCGGTCTCGTTGTCCCAGGTCACCTGATACCAGCCGTTTTCGGCGGTTCCGGTCACTTCCACCTCGGTTTTGTCGGCCAGCAGGGTAATCACCTTCTGATCGGTGCCCGCACCCGCCCGCAGCCGCAGGCCGTCGCTTGCGTCCACCGTACCGGTAACGGCAAAGGCGGGGGACACGATTGCGGAGAGAACCAACCCACTGGCGACAATCTTCGTAGCAGCCTTGGCGGCCGCGTGTTTCCAAGCAAACATACGGAAAAAACCTCCCATTTCTCGTTTGTACAAACCTTACACTTACTGGGCCAAGGCCCGATCCAGCCATACGGAGGCCACATCCATGGCCTCATACAGACTGTCCTTCATGCTCTTTTTGACCACCCGGTCCCGGCTTTTCAGGTCCGGGTCGGTGAGCTGAAGCTGGACGGATACCTTGGAGGCGACATCCAGCCCTTCCACCTTTTTCGTCTCCAGGACCTGGAACATGATGATGTATTTTTCGGCCATGGTGCCGTAATAAATGAGATTATCCTTCCGGCGCAGGGGCCGGCCCTTGTAGGAAAGGGGAATTTTCTCTGGAGCCATCAAATCCCTCCCAAAATTTATTGTAACCGAATTGTAACATATTCGATTTCATTTGTCAAACATTTTCTAAGACTTTTTTTACAGCTTTGTTACACCGTGTTGAAATCGGCAGAAAAAGAGAAAAAACTGAACAAAAATGTCCGTGAAAAAAGTGGTTTCAGCTTTGTAACAAAAGAATCAAAAAAGTTACAAACTTGAAACCACTTAAAAACGGCGTGTTACATTCTGTTCTTTTCCGGCCTAGCGCTGGTATTCAAACTCCAGATCATACAGGGACACGATGTCCCCGTCCTGGATGCCCATGGCCTCCAGCTTGTCGAACAGCCCCGACTGCCGCAGCATCTTGTCAAACCAGCTGCGGGACTCGTAATCGGAGAAATTCACGTTGGCAATCAGCCGCTGGAGCCAGGCGCCCTCCACCACCCAGGTCTCGCCGTACCGCTCAATGGCCACCTCGCCGGAGGGGTCCACCTCCGGCGGGCGGGGGACGTAGGTGGGCTCGTAGACCGTCACCGGGGGCAGGCTTTGCAGCTCCTGGGCGGTTTTCCGCACCAGCTCCCGAGTCCCCTGGTGGGCGGCGGCGGAGATGACAAACAGCTCCAGCCCCTGGGCTTCCACATGGGCCCGGAGCTTGTCCAGCAGGGCGGGGTCCTCCATGATGTCCGCCTTGTTGGCGCACACCAG
Organism: uncultured Oscillospiraceae bacterium; assembly: GCA_910588455.1. GTDB lineage: Bacteria > Bacillota > Clostridia > Oscillospirales > Oscillospiraceae > Lawsonibacter. Next base: position 119 of record CAJUPG010000022.1, on the reverse strand, counting down.
CATCTTTCGGGAGGCCAGCTCCGGGGAATACTGGGCCAATTCCGCGTTGATGGCCTCAAAATCCTCCACCGGGTCCCGGCCCTCGCTGCCGGACACGTCCACCACATGGATGAGCAGGC
>CAJUPG010000021.1 GCA_910588455.1 uncultured Oscillospiraceae bacterium | reverse complement strand
GCTGGTGCGGGTGTCCCCCTTCGACGCCAACGCCCGGCGGCAGACCTCCTTCGCGTCGGTGGAGGTCATGCCCGATTTGCCGGAGGACGTGGAGGTAGAGATCCGCCCGGAGGACATTGAGATGCAGGTCTACCGGGCCAGCGGCGCGGGGGGCCAGCACGTGAACAAGACCTCCTCCGCCGTGCGGCTGATCCACAAGCCCACCGGCGTGGTGGTGGCCAGCCAGCAGGAGCGCAGCCAGTTTCAGAATAAGGATAACTGTATGAAAATGCTCCGGGCCAAGCTGGTGGAGCTGCAAATGCAGGAGAAGGCGGAGAAAATCTCCGACCTGAAGGGCGTGCAGCTGAAAATCGAGTGGGGCAGCCAAATCCGCTCCTATGTGTTCATGCCCTATCAGATGGTGAAGGACAACCGCACCGCCTTTGAGACCAGCAATATCAACGGCGTAATGGACGGGGATTTGGACGGCTTTGTCAACGCCTATCTCACCGCCGAGGCCACGGGGAATTGGGCGGTAAAATAATATGGAACAAAATCTGATTCTGAAGCAAACCCAGACTCTTTCGCCCCAGCAGCGGCAGTCGGTGGAAATTTTGCAGATGAGCAGCCTGGAGCTGACCGATTATCTCCAGGAGCTGGCCCTGGAAAATCCGGTGCTGGAGTTTGCCGCCGGTCCCGGGGAGGACCCGGCCCCTGCCCAGAGCTCCCTGGCCCAGCGGCTGGAGTGGCTCACCCAGCAGGACGGCCAGAACCGGGCCTATGCCAGCGCCGCCCGGGAGCGTCTGGGCGACCCCCTGGAGCGCTTGGGCGACGCCGGCGGCCTGGAGGAGACCTTGGAGCGGCACCTGCTCTGGCAGCTCTCCGGCCAGGAGGCCCCCGACGGTCCCCTGGCGGCGGCGCAGTTTTTGTGCCTGTGCCTGGACCGGGACGGCTACCTCCGTGACCCCCTGGAGCAGCTGGCCCAGGCGGCCCGTATGCCCATGGACCATATGGAGGCGGGCCTGCTTCTGCTGCAAAGCCTGGAGCCCGCCGGAGTGGGGGCAAAGGACTTATCCCAGTGCCTGTCCCTCCAGCTGGAGCGCCGGGGAGAGACCGGATTGGCCCTGTCCATCGCCCAAAGCCAGCTGGACCACCTGGCCCGGGGCCAGTACGGGGCCATCGCCAAGGCCCTGGGGGCCTCTCAGGAACAGGTGCATCAGGCCTGCGAGGTGGTCCGGGCCCTGGACCCCCGGCCCGGGACCCGGTTCGCCGCCCGGGAGCGGCCCGCCTATCTGCTCCCGGATTTGGAGGTCCGGGTGGAAAACGGGCAGATCACCGTGGCTTCCAGCGCCGCCCGGATTCCCTCCCTGCAGTTAAACGGCTATTACCAGGCCCTGCGGACCCAGACGGAGGACCCGGAGGTCCGGGAGTATCTGGAGGAGAAGGTAAAGCAGGCCCAGTGGGCCCTCCACGCGGTGGAGCAGCGGCAGTCCACTCTCCTGCGCTGCGCCCAGTACATCGCCGGCCGCCAGCAGGCCTTTTTCACCGGCGGGGGCAGCCTCGCGCCCCTGAAGCTGGCCGAGGTGGCCCAGGCCCTGGAGCTCCACGAGTCCACGGTCAGCCGGGCCATCCGGGAGAAGTACATCCAGTGCAGCCGGGGGCTGTACCCCCTGCGGCGCTTTCTCACCGTCTCCGGCGGACAGGCCCAGGATTTGCTGCGCCGGTTCGTGGAGGAGGAGGACAAAACCCGCCCCCTGTCCGATCAGCAGCTGTGTGCGCTTCTGGAGGAGGCGGGCTGTCCCACCGCCCGGCGGACGGTGGCCAAATACCGGGAGGAATTGGGCATTCCCTCCTCCCCGGCCCGAAAACAGGTGTTATAATTGATACAAATCCGGCCTTCTGTTGCTCCAGGAGGCCAGATTTTTTTGCACCTCCCGCTGGTAGTCCAAATCCAGCACGGCATGGACCACGCAGCTGCGCCCGGAGGCGGCGGCAATCACCGTGCCCCGGGGGTCCGCCACGCAGGAGCGGCCAAAGGGCGCGTCCCGCCGGACCTGGCCGAACTGATTGGCCCCCACGGTGTAGGTCAGATTGGTGAGGGCGGTGCTGCGAATGAGCAGGTCCCAGTCGTCCACCCGGGCGGGGAGGGGCTGGCCGCAGGGGAACTGGGCGGGACACACCAGAATCTCCGCCCCCTTCAGGCACAGGGTCCGGGCCAGCTCCGGGAAGCGCAGGTCGTAGCATACCAGTACCCCCACCCGGCCGAAATCCGCATCCACCAGACACAGCTCAGCTCCCGCCTGCATATAGGAGGACTCCTGATAGCCCGCCGCGTCGAAGAGATGGATTTTGCGGTATTTCCCCAAAATCTCACCCTCCCGGTCAATGGTCAGCACGGTGTTGCAGATTTTATTCTCCCCCGCCCGCTCGGGGATGCTGCCGGGAATGAGGTAAATCCGGTGCTCCCGGGCCAGCGCCCGCATCTGGTCCACAAAGGGGTCCGGCCGCTCCAGGTCGATAGCGCAGTCCAGGGCGTCCTGCCGGCTGGACGGGGTGTACCGGCAGTATTCCGGAAAGACCATCAGGTCCAGCTTGGGGTCCTCCTCCGCCGCCTGGAGGAGCAGCCGCTCCATCTCACGCTGGTTTTCCTCCGCGGTCCCGGTACTGCCGCATTGGCCGATGGCGATGTGAATCATAAATAAATTTCCTCCTGTCCCCTTGGTGGGACCAGTGTATCACAGTTTTTCTTTCATTGTCAACGAATTATCCCGCAATAAAGGCCCAAAAAACGGGTCGAAGTTTCACCCAGAACAGCACCCTTAACGCTCAAATATGCCCGGCAGCAGTGCTTCATCTAAGACGAATCAGATTCAGAAGGACCTTCCGTTCATTTGGAATCTCGCCGTTTAATACCTGCTCCAGCAGTCTATTCAATACGCGGCCCACTTCAGGACCCGGAGCAATTCCTGCTGCAATCACATCCTGGCCGTTTACATTCAAATCTTTCAAGGAGAAGCACTGACCCTGGGTGACGATCTCCTCCGCCTTCGCCTTCATCTCCTCCAGCTTGGCAAGCCGGTCCTGGACTAGCTCATAGCTCTGTCCCATTCCGTCCGCCCGTTTGACCTCCAGCAGCTGAAAAAATGTCTCCGGGCCTAGTCTCCCCAGCCATTTGCGGACGGACCGCTCCCTGTTTGGAATTTGGACGTCGTGATACCCCACCAGGGTAACCACCCGCTCTCGGGTTTTGTTGTCGAATTTCAGGTTCCGAAGCATCTCATCGGCCAGCTTTGCGCTGACTGCCGGGTGGCCGTAGAAGTGGTCAATTCCATTTTCGTCGGTGGATTTGCAGGCGGGCTTTCCGATATCGTGAAGGAGCATGGTCAGACGCAAAACCAAATCAGCAGGGGCGGCCTCCACCGCGTGGACAGTGTGCTCCCAGCCGTCCCAGCAATGCCAGGGATTGTTTTGCTCCAGGGTGACCAGCGGTTCCAGCTGAGGCCAGAACTGGCATAGCACATCGGGGTACTGCCGCAAAATGTTCCCGGCTTTCTCACCTGCCAGGAGCTTGCATAACTCCACATGGATCCGCTCCGCCGCCACGTACCGGAGCATATGGCGGTTTTCATGGATAGCCTGGGCGGTCCTTTCCTCAATCCCATAGCCAAGCACAGCGGCAAACCGCAGCGCCCGCATAACTCGCAGGCCGTCCTCCTGGAAGCGGCAGGCGGGCTCCCCCACGCAGCGGATCCGTCCAGCTTTGATATCCTCCGCACCGCTAAACGGGTCTCGTAAATTACCCTCCAAATCCATGGCGACGGCGTTCATGGTAAAGTCCCGCCGGGCCAGGTCGGCCTCCAGGCTGGAGACAAACTCCACATAGTCCGGCCGGCGGCTGTCGGAGTAGGGCCCCTCGGTGCGGTAGGTGGTGACCTCATAGGGCTCGCCGCCCTCCAGTACAGTGACGGTGCCGTGCTTCAGCCCGGTCTCGATGATCCGCTGCCCGGCAAAGCAGTCCTCCGTCTCCTCCGGGCGGGCGGAGGTACAGATATCCCAATCGTGGGGTTCCACGCCCCGAAGCAGATCCCGCACACAGCCGCCCACCAGGTATGCCTCATAGCCTGCGTCAGTAAGAGTCTGGAGGATCTTCTGCGCTCCGGAGGGAATCTCAAATTTCATTCCGTACCACCCTCTCGTTTTTACCTCTATCTGGAGAGCGGTCTTTTCCCTGCTCTAGAGACAATTATAGCAAAATCACATTCTGCCCACAATACCATTGAAACACATTTCCTTCGTTCCAATAGCTTGTCCAGTGTCCCTAGGTCACAACGCCCCATGTGGTTGAGCCCAAATTTCCCGGCCTGGTCGAGCAGTATGTCAACCTGGGCGACGCCTACCAGAAGGAGGGCCTGCAATCCGTCCGGGAGGAGCTGATGTCCTGCATGAAGGGCTACAAGGGCTGTTATCAGCGGGCCTACCGGTGTTTGGGGGCGGCCGCGGAGATTTTTGAGGATATGCGCTCCACGCTGCTCACCGAGCCCCTGGAAAACCGCCTGTCCAAGCGGGCCAAGGGCATTCTCCAGCGGGAAATTCCCCGGCGGAAAAATGTCCGGGCCGGAACCGTCCGCCAGCGGTTTCTGGGGGCGGTCACCCACCAGGGGGTGCTGTGCCTCACGGAGACCGCCCAGGTCCAGTGCTCCAAAATCTATGCCCTGGCAGACCGCTGGGGGCTGGCCGGGGGACTGCTGTCCTACCTGCTGGCGGGCGCGGTCCAAAACGGCTACGATGTGGTGGCCTGCCCGGACCCCATGGCCCCGGACCGCCTGTCCCACCTGCTGATCCCCGAGCTGGAGCTGGCCTTTTTGTCCGTCCCCGAGCTGGAGACCCCCTTCCGGCGGCTGCGGCTGGACAACGCCGTAGACGACGCTCTGCTGCGCAAAAACCGTCCTCAGCTGCGCTTTGCCCACAAGGTCTATGCCGCCTTGGTAGAAGAGGCCGTTCATTCTCTGGCCCAGGCCAAGGAAATGCACGACCATCTGGAGGGCCTTTACAACCCCTTTGTGGATTTCGGCAGGGTAGAGGAGACCGCCCTGCGCATTTTCCGTGAGCTATGAAAACAGCCCCGCGCACTCACTGAGGAGGCGCGGGGCTGTTTTCACCGCTTCTATTCAGGAATCTTTATATGGTTCCGCTCTCGTGTAGGGCTCCGGGTTGTCGGTGAGGCCCACCAGGTAATCTACGGAGACCTTATAGGTCAGCGCAATTCTCATTAAGATGGAAAGCTTGGGTTCTCGTCTGCCTGCTTCATAGTTTTGGTAGGTTCTCTCCGTTATATCGCTATAGATTGCAACTTCAATCTGCTTATAACCTGATTTCTTTCTACATTCTTTCAATCTCTGCGATAAAATTTCAACCATTGGATTAACACCCACAATCATTCGTCCTTGACAAAAAAGTATAGGGTGTTATAATATACAAAACACGAATTCCCATTCGGGTCTTTAATATATATTTGAGGTGATTCCCATGGACTCCAATCTTAACCTCGAAATGCTCGCACGTGTCATTGGCTGGAGCGTAATCGAATACCTGAAACAAGACGGAACCCTTCATCAAATAAAAGCGGAGACAGAAGCGGATGCAGTTCGTGCCCTCAACCAAATTCAATGCGTCCTGAATGACCAGAGCCTCAAGGACCCGGAATGCTTCCAGCACATTGAACGCATTGTGGAAGCCCTCCACGCCTATGGCCTCTCCACCAGCCGTCACGACTTTTAATCCTTAAAATTACATATGCAGGCGCGGCCTGTGGCCGCCCGTCCTATGTCCCCCTGTCAAACACACAGTACCATCCCCTTGGCCGCTCATCTCTCGGCCAAATCCATGCTTCCGCGGGCGGTCACAGGCCGCGCCTGCAATTTGTAAAAATGCCGCCCAAAACGGGGCGGCATTCTTCATTTGATTCGGTTCAGCCGCTCCAACAAAAATTGCGCCGCCAGCCCGGTAAACAGCCCCGCCGCCGCCCCCGCCAGCAGCAGATAGGGCAGCCACGCAAACACCGCCCAGCTCCTCAGCATTCCGGCGGCCACCAGCAACTGCCCCACATTATGGAACATTGCGGAAATGGGGCTGAGCAGCCAAATCTGTTTTGGGGTAAATATCCCCTTCAGGCCGCACATCGCCGCCCAGCACAGCAGTCCGCCTCCCAGACTGTAAAAAAAGGCGGACATCTGCCCGGAGAACACCGCCCCCAGAAACACCCGGGACAGCAAAATCAAAAGAGCATCCCCAGGCCCCAGGGCCATCACCGCATACACCGTGACAATGTTGGCCAGTCCCAGCTTGGCCCCCGGGATGGGCAGCACCGGCAGCTGGACTTCGATCAGAAAGATGGTCAGGGCCACGGCGGTCAGCAAGGCCAGCCGGGCCAGCCGCCGGGGATCAGCCGGTCTGGGCGTCAAGCGGGCTCCCTCCTTCCTCAATCTGAACAATCAGCTGGTTGGGCAGACAGACGATGGGGACGCGTCCGTCCGCAATCCACCCCTGATGGACACACACCTGGTCCGGGCAGTCCGCCTGGGCCACCCGCACCCGGCCCCCGGCCACCTCCACCCGGTTGTGGGGGGCCTGGAACACACCGTCCCGGTGAAGGGGACTCTCCCAGAGCACTTCCCCTGCCCGATAGACCCGGACCATCTCTCCGGCCCGGCCCCCGGACAGGAGCAGATACCCGGCGGACAGCACAAGCGCCGCCCCAAAAATTCCAATAATCCACCGCTTCACCGCCGGATCACCTCCACATCCCGGTCCTCATAGCCGGTGTTCAGCACAAACCGGTCCTCCAGCCCTTCCGTGACGGCGATACTCCCATCCTCACTCACCAGCACCGCCTCAAACTCCGGGTGCGCCCGCCAGTAAGCGGCGGCTTCCTCCCGGCCCATCACAAACAGCGCGGTGGACAGGCCGTCGCACAGGGTCCCCGAGTCCCCCACAATGGTCACAGAGCTCAGTCCGCTCCGGGCAGGGGCCGCGGTGTCCGGATCCATAATGTGCCAGTACCGCAGGCCGTTTTCTTCAAAAAAGCGCTGATAGCCTCCGGAGGTGACCACCGCCTGGTCCACCACGGACAGCACCAGCAGATAGTCCTCCCCCTCCGGGTCCTGGACGCCCACCCGCCAGGGGTCCCCGGTGGGGCGGCTTCCAATGGTCTGGACGTTGCCTCCCAGGCTCAGAATGGCGCACTCCACCCCCATCTCCCGCAGCTCCCGGGCCAGCACCTCCCCGGCATAGCCCTTGGCGGTTGCGCCGAAGTCCAGCTCCATGCCGTCGGGGAGCCGGATTCGGTTTTCCTCCAGCTCCACCCGGGAATAGTCAATGCAGGCGGCCAGTTCCTTCAGAGTCTCTCCGTCGGGGACCTGGTACTCCCCGGTGGTAAAGCCCCAGGCCCGCACCGCCGGATAGGCGGTCAGATCCAGCGCCCCCCCGGTCTCCCGGCAGAGGTCCAGCGTCCGGGCGGCCAGCTCGTACAGCTCCGCCGACACGGCGGTCCACTCCCCCCGGGCATGGTTGACCGCATATGTCTCACTCTGGGTCCGGGTAACGGAAAACAGCTGCTCCAGGGCCTGAATGCGCGCAGACGCGTGGGCCAGGGCTTCCTGGCCATTCCTTCCATATATGGTAAACTGCATCAGGGTATCCATGGCGAAGGTCTGGCTGCTGTACGCCTGGGGTTGGCAGCCTGTCAGCAAAAAAATACACAAAAACAGTGGAAATAGCTTGCGCATTGCAACAAAACTCCTTGGATATAGATGGTAGAATCTATTATAACCTCCTCCCAGGCGGGAGGCAAGGCTCGGTTTTTGTCGAATTCTGCGATGAAAAGTTCTGGAAAACCCATTTTTTTTCAAAAAAATCACTTGCGAATGCTGTCCGATTGTGATACATTTGTAAAGACCGGTCCGAAAGGCCCCGCATCTGGGGAAAACGGCGGAAATCCGCCAGAAGGAGACGTGATGATATGGAAAGCAGACGTATTTTAGTGGCGGACACTGGAGAGGATTTCCGCCGCAGCTTTGTGGAGGCCGTTCGCGCGGAGGGCGACATTCAAGTGGCGGGCGACACCGGCGACGGGGTGGAGCTGCTGCGCATGGTAGAGACCCAGCGCCCCGACGTGATCGTGATGGAGATGGTGCTCACCGGTATGGACGGGCTGGAGGTGCTGGAGGCTCTGCCCACCCTGAAGCTGGAGCGGCGGCCCCGGGTGCTGATTTTGTCGAGCTTTGCCAAGGGGACTATGGCGGAGCTGGCGGCAGCCAAGGGGGCGGATCACTACATGACCAAGCCCTGCCGGGTGTCCACCGTGTGTGAGCGCATCCGCCAGCTGTGCGGGACGGGGACCTTGGAGGACAGCCGGGACCGGGGCCAGAACCTGGAAGCGGTGGTTACTGCCATTATCCACGAGATCGGCGTCCCCGCCCACATCAAGGGCTACCAGTATCTGCGGGAGGCCATTCTTCTGGCGGTGGCCGACCGGGAGGTTATCAACGCGGTGACCAAGGTGCTCTACCCCGAGGTGGCCAAACGGTTCGGGACCACGGCCAGCCGGGTGGAACGGGCCATCCGCCACGCCATTGAGGTGGCCTGGGACCGGGGCGACCTGGAAACCCTGCAAAAATATTTCGGCTACACTGTGTCCAACGTAAAGGGCAAGCCCACCAACTCTGAATTCATCGCCATGATTGCCGACCGCCTGCAATTACAGCAGCGGGAGGGATAACGCGGAGAGGCCGCCGGAAGGCGGCCTCTCATTTTGTCAATCGGGGCTGATGGTGTAGTTGGGAGCCTCTTTGGTGATATAGATGTCGTGGGGATGGGACTCCCGCAGGCCCGCGGCGGTGATCTGAATGAACTGGGCTTTCGCCTGCAATTCCTCAATGCTGCGGCAGCCGCAGTACCCCATACCGGCCCGGAGGCCGCCCATCAGCTGATAGATGGCGTCGCTAACCCCTCCCTTATAGGGGACCCGGCCCTCCACGCCCTCGGGCACCAACTTTTTGTTGCTCTCCTGGAAGTAGCGGTCCTTGGAGCCCTTGCCCATGGCCGCCAGGGAGCCCATGCCCCGGTACACCTTGAACTGGCGGCCCTGGTAGATCTCCGTCTCCCCCGGGGACTCCTCACAGCCCGCCAGCAGGGAGCCCAGCATAACCACGCTGCCCCCGGCGGCAATGGCCTTGGTCAAATCGCCGGAGAACTTCACGCCGCCGTCGGCAATGATGGGTACGCCGTACTCCGCCGCCACCTGGGCCGCGTCGTAGACGGCGGTGATCTGGGGTACACCGATGCCGGCCACTACGCGGGTGGTGCAGATAGAGCCGGGGCCAATGCCCACCTTCACGCAGTCCGCTCCGGACTCAATGAGGTCCCGGGTGCCCTGGGCGGTGGCCACGTTGCCGGCAATGAGCTGCACATCCGGATACAGGGCCTTGATGCGCTTCACGGTTTCCAGCACGTTGTGGGTCTGGCCGTGGGCGGAGTCCAGGGCCAGCACGTCCGCCCCCGCGTCCACCAGGGCCTTCACCCGGTCCAGCACATCGGGGGTGGCCCCGATGGCCGCGCCCACCAGCAGGCGGCCCTTCTCGTCCCGGGCGGAGTTGGGATACACCTCCGCCTTTTCGATGTCCTTGATTGTAATCAGGCCCTTGAGGCGGAACTCGCTGTCCACGATGGGCAGCTTTTCGATCTTATGCCGCCGCAGAATCTCCTTGGCTTCCGCCAGGGTGGTCCCCTCCGGGGCGGTGACCAGGCGGTCCTTGGTCATAACGTTGTCGATCAGCTGGTTCATGTCCGTCTCGAACTTCATGTCCCGGTTGGTAATGATGCCAATGAGCTTGCCGCCGTCGCAGATGGGCACGCCGGAGATGCGGAACTTGGCCATCAGCTCGTCGGCCTCCGCCAAGGTATGCCCCGGGGCCAGCCAGAAGGGGTTTGTAATAACCCCGTTTTCCGAGCGCTTTACCATATCCACCTGCTCGGCCTGCTGGCTGATGGACATATTTTTATGAATGATGCCGATGCCCCCCTCCCGGGCCACGGCGATGGCCATACGGTACTCTGTCACCGTATCCATTGCGGCGCTGATCAGGGGGATATTTAATGTGATCTTCTTGGTCAGTTGGGTGTGCAGGTCCACTTCGGCGGGCAGCACGTCGCTGGCCGCGGGGATCAGCAGCACATCGTCGAAGGTGAGGCCCTGTTTGAGGAACTTCTCCGAGGCATTGCGATTGACCATGGGTACCAACTCCTTTTCGCAGAATTTCAAGGTGTAAGATGCTCTATTGTACTATTTTTCAAGCGGGCTTGTCAATCACCGGGCGACGTTTTCGCAGAAATTCATCAGAATGGAGGCCGCCTGGGCCCGGGTGGCCCCGCCGCCGGGGGACAGCCGTCCGTCGTCCAGGCCGTTGATCAGCCCCGCCCCGTTGGCCCAGCTCATGGCCTCCCGGGCGTAGCCGCTGATGCGGCTGCTGTCCGCAAACCGGGACAAATCCGCCCGCTGGCTGGTGGAGTAGCCCTTCATCTGGGCATACTGGAAGAGGATGCGGGCCATCTGCTCCCGGGTGATGGGGTCGTTGGGGCCAAACAGGCCGTCGCCGTAGCCGCTGACGATGCCGTGGGAGGCTGCCCAGGCCACCGGCGCGGCGTAATACTGCCGGGGAGATACGTCGATGAAGTCGGACAGTCCGGTCTCGGGCTGTCCCTCCAGCTTGTAGAGGATGGCCACGATCATAGCCCGGGTGGTGGTGACATTGGGGCTGAAGAAGGTCTCGTCGGTGCCCGACATAAGCCCCCGGTCATAGACGTAAGACACCGCGTCGTAAAACCAGTCCTTTTCCCGCACATCGGTAAAGGGCAGCCTCCCGGGCCGGGGGTCCTCCTCCGTCTGGGACACAAAACTCGCGCTGACGGAGACGGGGGAGGCGGGCATGGTGAAGGTATACCGCTCGTTGCGCACATGGACCAGCCGCAGCCGCTGTCCGGTGCCGTCCACGGCGGTGAGCTCCTTCAGCTTATACCCCGCTTCGGGGGTGGCATAGACGGTGACCTCGGCGTCCGCCTGGGCCTGAGACGGGTCCACCCGCAGGTTTCCGTGGGCGGAGGCCGTTGTGGTGATCCAGTAGCCGCTCCCGCCAGTGGAGGGGGGCTGCGTTGTATTGTTGTTGGTGTTGTTGATGCCCACCCAGGCGCCGCTGGCGTTGGCGTAGGGCTTCAGGTCCCGGTCCAGCAGGGTGATGCGGGCCTGGACCGGCGGGGTGTACGCCCCGCCCAGCTGGAGGGTCCCCAGGCTCGGCGACGCCCCCTGAGTGGGGCAGGCGTTCAGGTCCAGATAGACGGTCACTCGGGTCTGGCCCCCCACTGTCTGCACCAGACAGCGGGGGCTGTAAGCGGCGGCGTTCTGGGGGGTGAACAGGGCGCTCTGCTGGGGCTCGTTCCACAGCAGCTCAAGCTGCGCGCCGTACACCGGGCCGGTGAGGCCCGCCAGGGACAGGCTGGCGCTGCCCGGAGCGCCCCCCGGCTGGCAGATGATCGAAGGGTTGCCGTTGTTGGCGGCGAACACGGGCAGCTGGCACAGCAGGGCCAGAGCAAGCAGCCAGGAACACAGTTTTTTGGTCATTTCGCGCCTCCTTCCAGGACGATCACCGGCAGAACGTCGCCGCCGGGGGAGTTCACCCACGGGGTTTCGGCGGTTTTATGCTGCTTGTCGGTCTTGCCGGGCACGTCGCACTGATAAATCTCCATCTTCACCTGGCTGGGCAGCAGGTTCACGCCGCTGCAGTTGGACTGGGACTGTCCGTCCTGGGCGGGCTTTTGCAGCTCCGCCTCCGCCTTCTCGTCCAGCACAAAGACGAAGATGCCGTCGGCCACGGTGGAGACCTCCGCGTTACCGTAATCCTCCGCGAACAGGTACAGCTCGCCGTTCAGGGGGCGCTCTTCCACCGCCTTGGTCTCGCCGTCGTCCTCGGTGACGGTGAACCGGCCCACCGCCCGGATGCCGTTAAACACGGGCGTGCCCCGGTAGGTTCCCACAATCACCAGGGAACCGGCGGGAATCTCGCCGTAGGCCGTTTGGAGGGTGCCGATGGCGGCAAATTCACCCTCCGCGTCCGTCCAGAAGGCCACGTCGTCCCCGGCGTACTGAATCAGCTCGACCTTGGCCCCCTCGGGCACGTTGGTAACTATGACGGTCTCTGCGTCATAGGTCCAGATGCGGCTGTCGGGCTTGGTGGTGCCCGGGTGGTTCAGGTAGGACACAAAGCTCTCCTTGTCGTCCACGGCCTGATTGTCTTTGAAATCGCCGGTCCGGGCGGTCTTGCCGTTGACTGTGACCTCGAACTCCCCTTCTGTGGGGACTGTTCCGGTGATTTTGATGCCGGAAACAGAGGTCTTTTCCTTCAGGGTAAAGGTCCAGGCGCCATTCTTGCTCTCGACTGTATACTGCTCCTCCGGCACCACATCGTCATAGGCAATGCGCACCTCGCCAGCGGACACAGTTTCGCCAATCTTGTTGCCCAGCAGATCATAGGCGTTCACGCTGTACTCATAATTCCGATGGTTGGCGGTGCCCACCACATCGGTATAGGCCGGCTCCTTGGTGAACGCAATGGATTTGCCGTTCCGGAGAATCTCATAGCCCTGGATGCTGCCGGTGAGCTTGGAATTGTCAATGGTAATCTTGACCTCTTTGTCTTTTTCCGGATCCACGCTGGCAGTAAAGGTGCCGGAAGCGGTCCCGGTATTGTTCAGGCGGTCCCGGCGGCTCTGGTCGCTCAGATACCAGATGGCCCGGGTCTCGTCCTCGTAGGTCTCCAGCTTTTTCTTTGTGGCGTCGCTCAGAGTCATGCCCCAGCGGGTGAAGAACTCGGTCAAATCCTTATTCGCCACGGCGCTGGCGGTGAGGGCGACCCGGTCGTCATAGGAGGTCTGGCCCGCGAAATAGGTCCCGGCCTTCCAGTCCTTGAAGAACCTGTTATAGAAATCGTTGGGATTTGCGCCGCCGTCATAGGCCAAATGGAGCTGCCAGTACATCCCCAGCTGCACGAACACGTCGTTGGACGCGCCGGGATAGCCCTGGGCCGTCTTGGTAAAGATGGCGGGGTATTTATTGCTGGCCTCCAGACGGGAGGCGCCGGTATTCTGCGCTCCGTCCCAGGTCTGGACCATCAGGGCGTAAATATTGTTGGTGATCTCGGCCTTGCCCAGCTTGTCCATGTTATGGCCGATCTCGTGGGCGATGCCCCAGCCGAAGAGCTGGTTGCCGTCGGCGATGGGCTTTCCGGCCACCATCCCGGCGCAGGAGCCCGTACCGATGCCGATGTGATTGCCCGCCGCGTACATGAAGGCCCCGGAGAACATCTGCATACAGCGGATATTCTGCCGCAGGTTCATGTCGCTGCTTCCGTAAGTCTTGTCGATGCCCTGGGTTGTGAGGCAGATGTGCATCACGTCCTCCCAGGCCAGGATGCTGTTGTACAGGCTGTCCACTGTGGCGCTCTTCACAGAGGCGGCGGGCAGGGACAGCAGAACGGAGGGCGTGGCGATCTCTGTCACGTTCAGGCAGTCCACCCCCTGGCTGAAGGCGCTCAGCTCGGTGAGATAGGCGCTGATTTTCTCCCGGCGCTGGGGCTCGCTCAGGGCGTACCAGTCGGACAGCTCCAGGACGGGGATATCGACGGCCATACGCACGTGCAGCTTGATCTGCTCCCCGCGGGCGCCGCCATAGGTATAATACAGGCTGCCTCCCCGGGGTGTGTTTTCGCTGCCGATTTTGGGGACGGTCAGCACATTCCGGCCATTTTGCAGCTCGCCCATCTTCGCGCTCCAGGCGGAGGCTTCCGCATTGTGCTGGGAGGCGTAGAGGGCCACGCTCTCCCCGGCGGGGATGCCGGAGGCGTACACCACAATCTTACTTTCCGCGTTGTGGCTGGGGTCGGCCTGGGCCTGGGCAGCCGCGCCCAGGGGCTGGAGGACGCTTCCTCCCTGCTTGTAGGAATTTTTCCCGTTGAGGGGGTACAGCCGGTTCAAAATCACGCCGCTGCTTCTGCCGCCGTTCAGCAGCTCCTCCGCCAGCCTCAGCTCGTCGGTCAAGATATCCACATCCATGTAATACTTGCCCTCGTCGCTGTTCAGCCGGTCCCGGAGCCCGTTGATCTGGGCCAGGGTGACCCCGGACTTCAGGGTGGTGTAGGATGTGTCGGCAAACAGGTCCGCCACCCGCTCAGGCAGGTCGTGGCTGGGGTCGTAGGACAGGAACATCAGCTCCGACAGGCTGATCGGCAGATAGTCCCGCTGCTCCACGGTGACGGCGATTTTCTTCACATTCCGGGCCGGGGAGAAGGGGAGAAGGGCGAATTTGCCCATGTTGTTCACGGCGGGCCATGTGCGGGTGTTGCTGGTCTGGCCGCTGCTGGGGGCAATCACGGTGCCGGGGCCGTTCAGGTCCTCCCCCTCGGTCCACACGGTCACCGTGTAGGAGCGCAGGTTGTTGGAGAAGGTCCCGTCCAGCCGGGAGACCCAGATCACGCCGCTCAGGTCCTGGGGCGTTTTGAAGGTGCAGTTCACCTGCTTGCTGCGGGCAAAGCTGCCCTCCCCATAGGACTGAGAGGTCCAGTGGGTGCTGAAGTCCCCGTCGGCCATATTGGACTCCTGGAAGGGCTTTTCGGGGGTGTAATAGCTGCTGGCCACGTTACTCTTGTCGGTGAGCCACACTTTTTCAAAGCTGTCGTACTCCAGCACGCCCTCGGTGGGGATGCCCGCCGGGCGCTCGTAGTCCACAGCGGTGGGGGTGCCGGTGGCAATGCGGGAGGGGCCGCTTTCGCCCACCCGGTTGCCGGCCACGATGTAGATGTAGCAGGGGGTGCCATTGGTCAAATTATGCAGGGTCATGCGGGTGCTGGTGGTCTGGCTGCCGTACTGCTGGTAGGCGGACGGGTCTGCATTGGCCTGGGTGGTGTAATAGAGCTTATAATAGGTCGCGTTCTCGCTGGCCTTCCAGGACACCACCAGGGAGGACTCCAGGGCCGACACGTTCACCATATCCGGGGCGGCGGGGGCCCGCGCGGGCTGGGGCGTCCCGGCCACGGGGTCGGAGGGCTTGCCCATCCAGGCCCCGTCCATGGGGGTGACGGTGAACAGATAGGTTTTCAAATTGCTCAGTCCCGTCACCGTGGCGGAGGGGACGTTCACCTGGAGGGTCTTCTTCTGGGCCCCGGCGCTGTCCCGGAGCCAGTATTCCACCTGATAGCCGGAGATGTTGGGCAGGGCGTTCCAGCGCAGGCTCACCTGCTCGCTGCCCTCGGTGGCCGTCAGCCCCTTGATCTCAGAGTTGGGAATCACCGGGTTTTCCGGCACAATATCCCTCAAAAACTCCACGGTTTCCAGGACGGCATACTGATTTTTGCCGGTTTTCTCCACCACAATGGTGATTTTCTTCACGGCCACCCGGCGGCCCAGGGGGACGGAGATCACATTGCTCCCCGCCGCCCGGCTCTGGGGCTGGGCGCTGTCGAAGGGGATTTCGTAGAGGGTCCCGTCCCCGGCCTCCACCACCAGACGGCCCTTCTGGACCCCGGTGTCGTCCGCCGGAGAGGTGATGATCACCTCCTCCAGCTCCGTGGGGCTGGAGAAGGTCAGGGGAATGGACACGTTATCCTCCCCAGTAGCGGTGAAGCCCACGCTCCGGCCGTTTTGGGCGAACAGGTCGTCCAAATTGCCGGTGACGGAGATGCCCGCCTGGGTCAGATCCCGGCTGGAGGCGCTGGCATCCACCGGCGGGGCGAGCATCACCGTGTCCCGCACACCGGCGGTTCCGGCGGCGGTCATGCCCCGGCTGAGCCAGGCCAGGTCCACGATGTCAATGGCCCCGTCGCCGTTCAGATCATAAATTTGCAGGTCCTGGGGCGCGGTGGAGCCCAGAACGGCGGACATGGCGTCCCGGTCCAGCTGGTTCACCCAGCCATCCCCGTTCACATCTCCCAGGGTAAACGTGGCGTCCCCGGTGCCCAGGGTCACGTGCTGGGAGAAGCTGCCCAAAGTCACGCTCTGCCGGACCGTCCGGTAGCCCAGGCCGGTGAGCTCCAGGGTATAGCTCCCAAGGGGCAGGTTGGAGACGGACAGGTCCAGGCAGCCGGTGCGCACCGAGACCTGGGCGGGGTAACCGCTCAGGGTGGTATCGGCCTTTTGGTACAGGGGAAGGCCCCCCAGCAGAAGCTGGCCCTGGTAAAGCTTTACCTGGACCTGACGGCTCTGAAGCTGGGAGATGGGCT
Source organism: uncultured Oscillospiraceae bacterium (assembly GCA_910588455.1). GTDB lineage: Bacteria > Bacillota > Clostridia > Oscillospirales > Oscillospiraceae > Lawsonibacter. The sequence goes on along the minus strand of CAJUPG010000021.1, from coordinate 10,857 downwards.
GGTCATAGTCCAGCCGGAGGGTGAGGGAAATGCTGCCGGATGCGGCGCCCGCCGGCGCCGCCCAGGCCGGGGGCAGGGCGGCGCAGAGCACGGCAATGCACAGCAGTGCGGAGAGGAACCGGGAAAATCGTTTCATAGCAGTTGCGTCCTTTCTCTCCCCAAAATTTGGCATGACAGGGGAGGGGGGATTTATGGTCAACCAGAATTATACTATAGGGGGGCGGCTTCACGCAACCGGTTTTTTTAAAAAGGCCGGAAGTATGCTTTTTATGTCACAGAAAGTTTACAACCATTCCTTGTTTTTCCCTGGGAAATATGGTATGATGTGCTTTGCTGTATTAAAAAGAACAGGAGGGTACTCCTTTGAAACCGGATAAAAACAACAAAAAACGCAATCTCTTCGGCCTGGCCCAGCTGATCCTGTGGGCCCTGGTGGCCACCATCCTGGTGCGCGGCTGCACCTCCTCCTACGAAAACGCCAGCGTGGTCGAGGTCCCCTACACCGAGTTCCGCCAGATGGTGGAGGAGGGCGCGGTGGACACCGTGGACTTTGAGAGCGGCAAGTACACCTTCACCCTGCGGGAGGGCTTCACCTACGAGCTGCCGGAGGAGCAGCAGCAGACCCAGAACCTGATGAACGCCCTTCTGCCCGCCCCCAGCGCCCCCCAGGAGGTGAAGTACGTCACCATCCCCCTGGCCGGCGTGGCGGATTTTGAGCTGATGCAGCTCTTGATTGACCACGACGTCACCGGCTCCACCGAGCCGGCGGACCCCTCCGCCTATATGATTACCCTGCTGCTGAGCTACGTGCTGCCCATGCTTCTGATTCTGGGCGTGACGATTTTCCTCTTCCGGGGCATCGGCGGCAAGGGAGGCATGGGCGGGATCGGCGGCATCGGCGGAGTCGGCAAGGCCAACGCCAAGGTTTATGTGGAGAAAAAGACCGGCGTGACCTTCCAGGACGTGGCCGGGCAGGACGAGGCCAAGGAATCCCTGCAGGAGATTATCGACATCCTGCACAACCCCCAAAAGTACACGGAAATCGGCGCAAAGCTGCCCAAGGGCGCGCTGCTGGTGGGCCCTCCGGGCACCGGCAAGACCCTGCTGGCCAAGGCCGTGGCCGGGGAGGCGGGAGTCCCCTTCTTCTCCATCTCCGGCTCCGATTTCGTGGAGATGTTCGTGGGCGTGGGCGCGTCCCGGGTCCGGAACCTGTTCCAGGAGGCCAGCAAAATGGCCCCCTGCATCATCTTCATTGACGAGATCGACACCATCGGCAAATCCCGTGACAACCGCATGGGCGGCAATGACGAGCGGGAACAGACTCTGAACCAGCTGCTGGCGGAGCTGGACGGCTTCGACCCGGGCAAGGGCGTGATCGTCCTGGGGGCCACCAACCGGCCCGAGGTGCTGGACAAGGCCCTGCTGCGCCCCGGCCGCTTCGACCGGCGGATTACCATCGACCGGCCCAACCTGGCCGGCCGGCTGTCCACCCTCCAGGTCCACACCCGGAAAATCAAGCTGGCGGAGGACGTGGATTTGAAGAAAATCGCCCTGGCTACCGCCGGCACCGTGGGCGCGGATCTGGCCAATCTGGTCAACGAGGCCGCCCTCCGGGCGGTGCGCCACGGGCGGCGGCTGGTGACCCAGGAGGATTTATTGGCCTCCTTCGAGTTTGTCATCGCCGGCAGCGAGAAGAAAAATTCCGTGCTCACGGAGTTTGAGAAAAAACTGGTGGCCTACCACGAGGTGGGCCACGCTATGGTGGCCTGGAAGCAGAAAAACGCCGAACCGGTGCAGAAAATCACCATCGTCCCCCACACAGAGGGCTCCTTGGGCTACACCCTGCTGATGCCCGAGGAGGACAAGACAAATCTGCGCACCAAGGACGAACTGATGGCCAAGATCATGGTGTCCATGGGCGGCCGGGCGGCGGAGCAGGTGGTGATGAACACCATGACCAACGGCGCCTCCCAGGACATCCAGGAGGCCACGGGCATCGCCCGGAACATGGTGGCCATGTTCGGCATGAGCGACCAGGTGGGCATGATGGCCCTGGGCTCCCCCCGGAACCAGTATCTGGACGGGGGCTACGGCCTGGACTGCGCCCAGGACACGGCGGCCCTGATGGACAAGGAGGTCAAGACCATCCTGGATTCCTGCTACCGGCAGGCGGTGACGGTCATCGAGGAGAACCGGGAGGATATGGACAAGGTGGTGGCCTATCTGCTGGAGAAGGAGACCATAACCGGCGGCGAGATGGTGGCCATCATCGAGGGCCGGGACCCGGCTCTGGTGGAAAATGCCTACGCCTCCACCAACGCCAAGCCCCGGCTGGAGGGCGGCATCGAGCCCCCCGCCCAGTTCATCCACATGACCAGCGAGGAAATTCTTCCCCCCGCGCCCCCGGCGGAGGAGCCCCAGGACGCCGCGCCCGGGGAGCCGGACGGACCGGAGGAACCCAAGGACTCTGAATAATCCCAAGGCGTCATACGGCAGAGTCCGTATGGCGCCTTATTCTTAACAAAGCGGAGGAATTTTAATGGGATACTTCCCTTTTTTCGCGGAAATCTCCAACAAGCGGGTGGTCATTGTGGGCAACGGCGCCGTGGCCAACCGCAAAAAACGGGCCCTGCTCCCCTTCGGGGCGGAGTTGGCCGTCATCGACCGGCCCTATGTCCCCGGCGATCTGGAGGGGGCGGACTTTGTGATTGCCGCCACGGACGACCGGGCCCTGAACCGGGAAATCTGCCGCCAGTGCCGGGAGAGGGAGATACCTGTCAACTCCGCCACCAGCCGGGAGGACTCCACGTTTTTATTCCCGGCCCTGGTCCGGCGGGGGAGGGTCTGCGTGGGCATCTCCACCGCCGGCACAAATCCCGCCGCCGCCGCCTATCTGCGAGGTTTTCTGGAGGGCTGTCTGCCCCAGAGCCTGGACCCCGCCCAGGATGTCCGCCCCAGTACGGAGCGGTTAGCCCAGGATCTGCACACCGGTCGGGTCTTTCTCATCGGCGCGGGCTGCGGGGAGGCGGACCTGCTCACCCTCCGGGGCCTGAGCCGCTTGCAGAGCTGTCAGGCGGTGGTGTATGACGATTTAATTGACCCGGCCCTGCTGGATTTCGTCCCGGAAGGGGCGCAGCGGTTCCCTATGGGCAAGCGGGCAGGGCGGCCCTCCCCCTCCCAGGAGGAAATCTGTCAAGCTCTCATCGGCCTGGCCCGGCGGGGGCTGCGGGTGGCCCGGCTGAAGGGCGGGGACCCCTTTGTATTTGGCCGGGGAGGGGAGGAGGCCCTTGCCCTCCAGCGGGCGGGGATCCCCTTTGAGGTGGTGCCGGGGGTTTCGTCGGCCATCGCCGTCCCGGCGGCGGCGGGCATTCCGGTGACCCACCGGGAGATCAGCCGCAGCTTTCACGTCCTCACCGGCCACACCGTCCAGGGCCTGCCGGAGCAGCTGGACCGGCTGGCGGGACTGGAGGGGACGCTGGTGATTTTAATGGGCCTGAAGCACCTGCCCCAGATCGCCCGGCGGCTGCTGGAGGCCGGGAAGGCAAAGGACACCCCCGCCGCCGTGGTCTCCGGAGACGGCACGGCAGTACGGGGGTGTCTGGAAAATATTTCGGATCTGGCCCGGGACACAAAACCCCCGGCGGTCATTGTCATTGGGGAGACGGCGGCATTTTCTCTTCGCAGTAATACTGCCAGCCGTTAGGGGTCTGGAAGCGGCGGACCTCCACCCCAAAGACCCGGTCCAGAACGCCGGACGCAAAAACCTTCTCCGGGCTGTCCGCCATTTGCAGCCGCCCCCCGTCCAGCACCGCCAGCCGGTCCGCCCAGCGCAGGGCCTGACACAAATCGTGAAGGACCAGCACCACCGCCCGCCCCCGGTCCGCCAGCCGCCGGGCGCAGGAGAGCAGCCGGAACTGGTGGGCCACATCCAGATAGGCGGTGGGCTCGTCCAGCAGGACGTTCTGGGTCTGCTGGGCCAGGAGCATGGCCAGATAGACCTGCTGCCGCTGCCCCCCGGACAGTGCCGGCATAAGCCGCCCCTCCAGCCCCTCCGCCCCCGCTTCCCGGAGGGCCTCCCGGGCGATTTGCAGGTCCTGGGGCCGGTAGCGCCGAGGATAGGACAGGTGGGGGAACCGGCCGTGGAGAACCATCCGCCCCCCGGTGATGTTGGGCACGGGCCGGGACTGGGGCAGGTAAGACGCCCGTAAGGCCAGCTCCCTGGGGGAGAGCGCCCCCTGGAGGCAGCCGTCCACCACAATATCCCCCTCCAGAAGCGGTTCCAGGCCCAGAATGGTCCGCAGCAGGGTGGTTTTTCCGCTGGCGTTGGGACCGGCCAGCACGGTGATCTGCCCGTCGGGGAGAACCAGGTCCACCCCCTCCAGCACCCGCCGGCCCGGGTAGCCCGCGGCGCATTGCTTCAGCTCAATCACGGCTCCGGCCTCCTCTCTGGCGCAGGAGCAGCCACAAAAAGAAGGGGCCTCCCGCCACGGACAGCACAATGCCCACAGGCACCTCGTAGGGGGCGAACAGGGTCCGGCCCAGCAGGTCGCACAGGGTGAGCAGCGCCGCGCCCCCCAGGGCGCAGGCCGCCAGCAGGGGGCGGCTCTCCTCCCCCACATAGCGCCGGGCCATATGGGGGACAATCAGCCCCACAAAGCCCAAAAGCCCCGAAAAGCTTACCGCCGCCCCGGCCAGCGCCGCCGCCGTTCCCAGCAGCAGCAGCCGCCACCGCTTCACCCGCAGGCCCAGACTCTGGGCGGTGTCCCCGCCCAGGGCCAGAATGTCCAGCTCCCCCGCCGCCAGCAGAGCGCAGCCCACCCCCGCCAGGATGATGAATCCGGCGGGGTTCAGCTTTGCCAGGGTCAAATTGGACAGCCCGCCGATGCGAAAGTCCGAATAGCCGTTCAGGGCGTCGGGGAAGAAGGTCACCACCGCGTCGATGCCCGCCCCGAAGATGCTGGACACGGCCACCCCCGCCAGCACCACCGTGAGCTTGGCCGCCCCGGTCCGCTGAGCCAGAGCCAGCACCAGCAGCACCCCCGCCAGTGCCCCCAAAAAGGCCGCGACGGGCGTTAAAAACGGGTACTGGGGGGCCACGGCGCACACCAGGGCCACCATCAGCCCCGCGCCGGAATTGACCCCAATGATATTGGGGGCCGCCAGGGGATTGGCCAGCACACTCTGGATGATGGCTCCGGACACCGCCAGGGCCATTCCCGCCAGCAGGCAGGCCAGGGTCCGGGGCAGGCGCACATAGCCGATGATATAGCGGCTCAGGCTGTCCCGGGCGAAGAGGGAGACGGTGACCGGGCCCACGCACAGGCTCAGAACTGCCGCCAGCACCGCCAGGGCCAGCAGGAAAAGCAGCTTATGGGTACAGGATCTGGGCCAGCTGTTCATAGGCGTCCCCCCAGCGCTCGTTTGGCTTCAGGTTATAAAGGCGGTTGTCCAGTATATGGAACCGGCCCTCCTTCACCGCCGTCAGGGTCTGCCAGGCCGGGTTGGACAGCAGGGCCTCCTCCAGCCGCCCCCGGGCCACGGTGGGGTCGGCCCCCTGGAGGACGGCGAAAATAAAGTCCGGATCCTGCTCCAGAATGACCTCCAGACTCAGCTGCTCCAGCAGGCCGGTTTCGCTGTCGGCGATGTTGACGCACCCCAGGTCGGCCATCATTTCCCCCAGTACGCTGTTTTTGCTGTTTTTCACCTTGCAGCTGCTGCCGGTGGAGCGGATATAGAGCACCGTGGGCCGGGAGCCGTCCGCCCGCTCCACCGCCCGGTCCACCTGGTCCTGGAGGGCCTGGCCGTAGGTCTGGTAGCGGTCCGGCCGGCCGGTGATCTGGGTGCAGATGTCCAGCATATGCAGATAATCCTGAAAATTGGTCACCTTAAAATAGGCCACCGTCCACCCGGCCTGCTCAAACTGGTCCAGCAGCTCCACGTTGGAGGCAGTGTTGACGCTGGCCAATATCAGGTCCGGCCGGGCGGAGGCCAGCAGCTCCAGGCTGGGCTCGGAGGTGGTGCCGATATTCTGGATCTCCAGAGTCAAGCCGAAGCTGGTCCAGGCGTCGTCCGCCGCCGCCGCCAGGGAGTCCTCCCCGCCGGCCAGCAGCCAGATATCCGCGAAGCTGCCCAGCATGGCGGCCACCCGGTCCGCCTTCTGAACGGTGACCTCCCGGCCCAGGGCGTCGGTGAAGGCAACGGCCGGGGCCGGGGGCGAATCCGCCGGAGCGGGGGAGGGGGCGCAGCCCGCCAGCAGCAGGCACAGGCAGATTATAATTCCATTTCGTCTCATGTGCGGTTCTCCTTCACAATGGGCTTCCTATAGTTTACTGCTTTATGGGCAAATGTCAATGAAAATTCCCGTATTCCCCTGTTAATTTTGTCCAATCTATAGGTGGACAGATAGGCGGTTCTCCTATAAAATGGGTTCACTAAACTAAAAAATGGGAGCGATGTTTTTATGGATATTCCGCAGCTTCTGCGCCATGTGGACCACACCATTCTTTCCCCCTGCGCTACCTGGGAGCAGGTTAAAACCGCCTGCGACCAGGCCCTTGCCCACAACACCGCCACCGTCTGCATCCCGCCCCGGTATGTGAAGCGGGCGGCGGACTATGTGGGCAGCCGCCTGAAGCTCTGCACGGTGGTGGGCTTCCCCAACGGCTACTCCACCCCGGAGGTCAAGGTATTTGAGACAGAGGACGCCATCCGCAACGGGGCGGACGAGATCGACATGGTGGTCAACCTGGGGCTGGTGAAGGACGGCGACTGGGAAGGGGTGGTGTCCGAGATCAAGGCGGTCAAGGCCTCCTGCAAGGGCCGGATTCTGAAAGTAATCGTGGAGGCCTGCCTGCTGACCCGGGAGGAAAAAATCAATATGTGCCGGGTGGTGTCCATGTCCGGAGCGGATTTCCTGAAAACCTCCACCGGCTTTTCCACCGGCGGAGCCACCCTCACCGACGCGGCCCTGTTCCGCCAGCAGCTGGCCCCCGGGGTGCGGCTGAAGGCCGCCGGCGGCATCAAGACTCTGGAGCAGGCTCAGTCCTTTTTGGACGCGGGAGCCGACCGGATCGGCGCCAGCGGACTGCTGGACTGTCTGTAAAAGCAGCGCCTCCCCTGCCGGGGAGGCGCTGCTTTTGTCCGTTTCTCCAGGCACTGCAGCCGGGAATTGACATCGTTTTCTGAAAAGGGTACAATAGAACTATCCGTTTCAGACCAATTCTATCTTTTAAAATGCAGGGAGTTGCACTTATGCCCAATCAAACCGCCACCCGGATTTCTCCGGAGGAAATTCAGCGCCAGAACGATCTGTGCCGCCAAATCGCCCGGCTCCAGCAGAGCCTGGACGCACCCCCCCTGGCCCTGGTCCAGACCTACGGCTGCCAGCAGAACGAGGCCGACTCCGAGCGCCTGCGGGGCTATCTGGCCCAAATGGGCTTCGGCTTCACCGCCGACCCGGAGCAGGCCAGGATCATCGTTATCAACACCTGCGCCATCCGGGACCACGCCGAGCGCAAGGTGCTGGGCACCGTGGGGGCGCTGGTCCACACCAAGCGCCGCCGGCCGGAGCAGCTCATCTGCCTGTGCGGCTGCATGGCCCAGGAGCCGGAGGCGGCGGAGAAAATCAAAAAATCCTTCCGGCACGTGGACCTGGTGTTCGGCCCCCAGGCCCTGTGGCGGTTTCCGGAGTTTATCCATGCCCTGCTCACCCGCCGGGGCCGGATTTTCGAGGTCGCCGACGAGCCCGGATCGATCGCCGAGGGCATCCCCATGGTCCGGCAGGACCCGGTAAAAGCCTGGGTGTCGGTCATGTACGGGTGCAACAACTTCTGCTCCTACTGCATCGTGCCCTACGTCCGGGGCCGGGAGCGGTCCCGCCGGCCGGAGGACATTTTGGCCGAGGTCCGGGAGCTGGCCCAGAATGGCTGCCGGGACATCACCCTGCTGGGACAGAATGTGAATTCCTATGGGAAGGACCTGGAAACGCCCCTGGAGTTCGCGGACCTGCTGGAGCAGATCAACGCCGTCCCCGGGGATTTTCTGATCCGGTTTATGACCTCCCACCCCAAGGACGCCACTCAGAAGCTGTTTGAGACCATGGCCCGGTGCGAAAAGATTGCCCCGGTGCTCCACCTGCCCTTCCAGGCGGGGAACGACCGGGTGCTGAAGGCCATGAACCGGCACTATGACCGGGCCCAGTATCTGGACGAAATCCGCCGGCTGCGGGCGCTGATTCCGGATATTGTGCTGACCTCCGATGTGATTGTGGGCTTTCCGGGGGAGACCACCCCGGAATTTGAGGAGACCCTGACCCTGCTGGAGGAGGTCCGGTTCGACGCGCTGTTTACGTTTCTCTACTCCCCCCGGCCCGGGACCCCCGCCGCCCGGCTGGAGGACCCCATGCCCCGGGAGGAGAAGCTAAAAAATTTCAACCGGCTGGTGGAGCTGCAAAACCGGATTTCCGCCCAAAAGCACGCCGCCTATATCGGAAGCGTGCAGCGGTGTCTGGTGGATGGCCGGTGTGACGACGGGGAGTGGGCCCTCACCGCCCGGACCCCGGGGAACCGGCTGGTCCGGCTCAACGGCCCGGAGGATCTGATTGGGCAGTTTGTACCGGTGAAGATCACCGGGGCAAACACCTGGTCCCTGTTTGGAGAACAATAAAAAGAGAGGCAGAAGCATTATGGCAGACACCACCCCCATGATGAAGCAGTACCGCGAGATGAAGCAGCGCAATCCGGACTCCATCCTCTTTTTCCGCCTGGGCGATTTTTACGAGATGTTCCAGGAGGACGCGAAGCTGGTGTCCAAGGAGCTGGACCTCACCCTCACCACCCGGGACCGGAACAAGCCCCCGGAGGAGCGCACCCCCATGTGCGGCGTGCCCTACCACTCCAGCGAGGGGTACATTGCCCGGCTGATTGCCAAGGGCTACAAAGTGGCCATCTGCGAGCAGACCGAGGACCCCGCCGCCGCCAAGGGCCTGGTGGACCGGGACATCATCCGGGTGGTCACCCCCGGCACCGTCATCTCCGCCTCTATGCTGGAGGAGGGGAAAAATAACTTCCTGTGCGCCATCTGCGCCGACTCCCACTCCACGGGCCTGTGCTTCGGAGACCTGTCCACCGGGGAAATTTTCGCCACCTCCTTTTCCGCCGGCCCCGACGGCTTCGACCACCTGTGCAACGAGCTGGGCCGGTTCTCCCCCAGGGAGGCGGTGCTGTCCCGGAGCGCCCGGGCCCTGCCGGGGTTGACGGACTTTTTGCAGGAGAAGCTGAACTGCTCCAGCCAGACGGGGAGCGAGGACTCCTTTCAGTATGACGCGGCCCAGGCCCTGGTGTACAAGCAGTTTCAAACGGGGCTGGACACCCTGCCTGAGGACGGCCGGGCCGTCGTCCAGGCCGCCGGGGGACTGCTGGCCTACTTATATGACACCCAAAAGACCGATTTGAGCCACATCTCCGCCTTCCGCTGCTACACGGCGGGGCAGTACATGGAGCTGGACCTGACCGCCCGGCGGAATCTGGAGCTGAGCCAGACCCTGCGCTCCAAGGAGAAAAAGGGCTCTCTGCTGTGGGTGCTGGACCGGACCAAAACCGCCATGGGCGGGCGGCTGATGCGGGGATGGATGGAGCGGCCCCTGCTCTCCCCGGTGCAGATTGCCCGGCGGCAGCAGGCGGTCAGCGATCTGGTGGAAAACAGCGTCACCCGGCAGGAGCTGGCCATTGCCCTGCGGGATGTGACCGACCTGGAGCGGCTCATTGGACGGGTGGTCTACGGCACCGCCGGAGGCCGGGACCTGGCCGCCCTGGCGGCAGGACTGGGGAAGCTCCCCTGGCTGCGGGAGCTGCTGGCGGGGGCCAAAAGCGCCCTGCTCCAGACCCTCCGGGAGCAGCTGGACGATCTGCCCCAGCTCCGGGAGCAGCTGATGCAGGGCCTGGTGGACGAGCCCCCCTTCTCCGTCCGGGAGGGCAAATTCATCCGGGACGGCTTTGACCCGGAGGTGGACCGGCTGCGCAACATCATCGCCCACGGGGGCGACATGATTGTGGATCTGGAGAAGGGAACGAAAGAGCAGTCGGGCATCAAAAACCTCAAGGTTGGCTTCAACAAGGTGTTCGGCTACTACATTGAGGTGTCCAAGTCCCAGGCCCATCTGGTCCCCGGGGGCTGGGTCCGCCGCCAGACCACCACCAACGCCGAGCGGTATATTTCCCAGGAATTAAAAGAGCTGGAGCACACCATCCTCTCCGCCCAGGACCAGGTGGTGGCTTTGGAATATCAGCTGTTCTGCAAGCTGCGGGACCAGGTGTGCAGGCACGTGGCGGAGATTCAGCGCTCCGCCGCCGCCGTGGCCCAGATCGACGCGCTGAACTCCTTCGCCGTGGTGGCGGTGGAGCAGAATTACTGTATGCCGGTGGTGGATAACTCCAATGTGCTGAACATTGTGGAGGGCCGGCATCCGGTGGTGGAAAAAATGCTCAAGGGCTCCCCCTTCGTCCCCAACGACACCCACATGGACGGGGGCGGGGAGCTGTGCGCCATCATCACCGGCCCCAACATGGCGGGCAAGTCCACCTACATGCGGCAGGTGGCCCTGATTGTGCTGATGGCGCAGATGGGGTCCTTTGTGCCCGCCCGCTCCGCCCGCATCGGGGTGGTGGACCGGGTGTTCACCCGCATCGGCGCCAGCGACGACCTGGCGGCGGGACAGTCCACCTTCATGGTGGAGATGACCGAGGTGGCGGCGCTGCTGAAAAACGCCACCAGCCGCTCCCTGCTGATTCTGGACGAGATCGGCCGGGGCACCTCCACCTATGACGGCAATCTCCCCCTCCAGGGCGGTCAGCTCATGGT
>CAJUPG010000020.1 GCA_910588455.1 uncultured Oscillospiraceae bacterium | reverse complement strand
CGCCGGAGGCACTCCGGTGGAGTTCCCCGCCATCGCCGTGTGCGACGGCATCGCAATGGGCCACGTGGGCATGAAATACTCCCTGGTTACCCGGGACCTGATCGCCGACTCCACCGAGGCAATGGCAATGGCCCACCAGTTCGACGGCCTGGTCATGATCCCCAACTGCGACAAAAACGTCCCCGGCCTGCTGATGGCCGCCGCCCGGGTGAATATCCCTACCATTTTCGTCTCCGGCGGCCCCATGCTGGCGGGGACCCTGAACAACGGCCGGCGCACCTGCCTGAGCCATATGTTTGAGGCAGTGGGGGCCTACTACGCCGGCACGCTGGACGAGGTCGGGGTGGAGGAGTACGAAAACAGCGCCTGCCCCACCTGCGGCTCCTGCTCCGGTATGTACACCGCCAACTCCATGAACTGCCTCACCGAAGCCATCGGCATGGCCCTCCAGGGCAACGGGACCATCCCCGCCGTCTGGTCCGCCCGTCTGCGGCTGGCCAAACACGCGGGCATGAAAATTATGGAGCTGGTGGAAAAAGACATAAAACCCCGGGACATTATGACCCAGGCCGCCTTCCACAACGCGGAGACCGTCGATATGGCCCTGGGCTGCTCCACCAACACCATGCTCCACCTGCCCGCCATCGCCCACGAGTGCGGCATCGAGCTCAACTTTGACCTGGCCAACGAGATTTCCGACAAAACCCCCAATCTGTGCCACCTGGCCCCCGCCGGAGATACCTATATGGAGGATTTGGAGCGGGCCGGCGGCGTGTACGCCGTGATGGCGGAGCTGTCCAAGGCCGGTCTGCTGGACGGCAGCCTGCTCACCTGCACCGGCAAAACCGTGGCGGAAAACCTGGCCGGCGTGGTCAACCGGGACCCGGAGATCATCCGGCCCATCGAGAATCCCTACACCAAGACCGGCGGCATCGCCGTTTTAAAGGGCAATCTGGCCCCCGACGGCTGCGTGGTGAAGCAGTCCGCCGTTGCCCCGGAAATGATGGTCCACCAGGGCCCCGCCCGGGTATTCAACAGCGAGGAGGAGGCCATTGAGGCCATCTACGCGGGAAAAATCGTGGCTGGGGACGTGGTGGTCATCCGCTATGAGGGCCCCAAGGGCGGACCCGGTATGCGGGAGATGCTCAATCCCACCTCTGCCATCGCGGGCATGGGCCTGGACAAAGACGTGGCCCTCATCACCGACGGCCGCTTCTCCGGGGCCACTCGGGGGGCCTCCATCGGCCACGTGAGCCCGGAAGCCGCCTCCGGCGGGACCATCGGCCTGGTTCAAGAGGGGGACGTCATTGCCATCGACATCCCCAACCACACCATTACCCTGAAGGTGCCGGAGGAGGAGCTCTCCGCCCGGAAAGCCGCCTGGGTGTGCCCGGAGCCCAAGATCAAAACCGGCTATCTGGCCCGGTATGCCCGTCTGGTATCCTCCGCGGACCGGGGCGCTGTTCTGGAGTGATCCGGGGCCGCTTTGCGCCCAGCCCCAGCGGACGGATGCACCTGGGCAACCTGTGGTCCGCCCTGCTGGCCTGGCTGTCCGCCCGGAGTGCGGGGGGCGAGATGGTCCTGCGGCTGGAGGACCTGGACCCGGACCGGTGCCGCCCCGCATACTGCGATCAGGTGATGGAGGATTTGGAGTGGCTGGGGCTGGACTGGGATAATCAACCAGTCTATCAAAGCCGGAGAACCGAATTTTACCGGGAAATTTTCGCGTCCTTTGAAAAACAGGGGCTTGTGTACCCCTGCTACTGCACCCGGGCGGAGCGGCTGGCCGCGTCGGCCCCCCACCTGTCCGACGGGGTCCAGATTTACTCCGGGCGGTGCCGGAACCTCCCGCCGGAGGAGGGGCGGCTTCTGGCCCAAAGCCGGAAGCCCGCCTGGAGAATTACGGTTCCGGATCAAGTCATTCAGTTTGACGACCTGCTCTACGGCAGCTATACGGAAAACCTGGCCCGGGACTGCGGGGACTTTATTCTGCGCCGGTCCGACGGGGTGTACGCCTATCAGCTGGCGGTGGTGGCCGACGACTGGGACATGGGAGTCACCCAGGTCGTCCGGGGCCGGGACCTGCTCTCCTCCACTCCGCGGCAGATCTGGCTGTGGGAGCGGCTGGGGGGAGATCCGCCGGAGTTTGGCCATGTGCCCCTGCTGCTGGCCCCCGACGGACGGCGGCTGGCCAAGCGGGACCGGGACCAGGAGCTGGGCTGGCTGCGCCAGCGCTTCACCGCCCCGGAACTTGTGGGCCGGCTGGCCCTCTGGGCGGGACTGCTGTCCGAATATGCGCCTGTCACCCCGGCGGAGCTTGTGCCGCTGTTTGACTGGGGGAAAATCCGAAAAGAGGATGTACGGAATGGAACTGAATCTTGATATTCTTTGTGAATTGTGTAATAATAGAGCCATCAAGTGGACCGCACACGTACTTACGCGCTTGCAGGAACGGAATATCAATCCCAGTGATATTAAACATTGCCTTGGGACTGGCCGCATAATTGAACAGTATCCTGATGATTACCCATACCCCAGCTGCCTTGTTCTGGGCAGCACAAAGGCTGGGGCAGCATTACATGTTGTGATCGGAGTCGGAGAAGGTTTTTTGTGGCTGATTACTGCTTATTACCCCGACCCGGACAAATGGAACGATGATTTTTCCATCAGAAAGGAGCATTAGAATATGAAATGTTTCTTTTGCAAGGGTGAGCTGGAAAACAGTACAACAACACATGTCGTAACTCTTGCCGGATGCATCATTATTGTAAAAAACGTTCCCTGTGAACGTTGTGTACAGTGTGGCGAAACGTTCTTTTCGGATGATGTTACCGAGCGTCTGGAGCATATCGTGCAAAATCTCCGGGCTATTGTAACAGAAATCGCAGTTGTCAATTATACGGACCGCATTGCGTAATAAAAAATCCAGGAGGTCAATCCTCCTGGATTTTCTTATTATCCCGGCGGCCAGGTCATATCCCGGCCGGAGAGCACGTGGAAGTGCAGATGGTGCACGCTCTGCCCCGCCTGTTCCCCTACGTTGGAGACCACCCGATAGCTCTCCAGCCCAAGCTCCTGGGCCAGCTTGGAGATCACCGCGAATATGTGGGCCGCGACGGCGTTGTTTTCCTCGGTGATCTCGGACACAGAGGCGATGTGGGCCTTGGGAATGATCAGGAAGTGGGTGGGGGCCTGGGGGTCGATGTCGTGGAAGGCCATACAGACCGGGTCCTCATAGAGCTTGCTGGACGGAATCTCCCCGGCGGCGATTTTGCAGAATAAGCAGTCGGACATGGGTAAATAAACCTCCTTTATTTGGTGTTCAGGTCTATTGTACCGCATTTTTGGGGGATTGCAAGATTTACTTTCCTAGCGATTGCGTTTCATGTCGAACACTGGTATAATAATTTGGGTTCTTCCCCGGAAAGGGGGTGAATGTCTTGGGACTTTTGATTGACTTCTTGGTGTCGGTAGGAGCGAGCATAGTTGGCAGCTATGTGAGCAAGTGGCTTAGCCGGCACCGCAAGAACCCATAAGCACAAAAACCCCCCGGAGGTGGCAGCCTCCGGGGGGCCTTTTGCGTGTCTGCCTTGGTTTTGATTGACTTCTGGCGATATTTATTATATCACCGCTCTTTATTATATGCAAGAGAAAGTTGTATTATTCCATATGATAGGGCACATTCCGCAGGTCATAGGTCTGGCCGCTGATGGTGATGGCCGTAACCTCAGCCGGGTCGATAATTTCCGCCGGCCAGTATATTCCGGTAAAGAAGCCGCTAATGTTGCCGCCGCCTCTGTAGCCGTGCATTGGGTGCATTGGGATGGTCTGTCCGTCTCTGGTTTGCAGGAAAACCTCCTTGTAGGAAATCCGGCTCCATTTCTTATTGTTATTACTCGTATTCGTATAAGTTTTTGGATCAAAGTCCTCTGGAGTACCATCATAAAGCATATGGAAATTCACCGTCCGGGGCGAAATATACACGTTTGTAATCTGGGCGCCTACGCCGTCCTTCTGGAAGTGCTGATTCAGCTCGTACTGCCGTCCAGCGGCGGGAATTTTGACGGTATAGTTCCAGTCCTCCTGGGTGAAGTCCGCCAGCTCGCCGCCCTGATTCGCCAGAATGACCCGCTGAGGATGGAACTGCATGGACTCGCCGGGGCCTACAATTCCGACCTTCATATAGGGTGCTGAAGCGGTGCCGTTGTAGTCAATCCGGTAAAGTACGCTCATATGGTTGTCATTGGGATCGCCATCATCCAAAATTTCAAAGTCCGTGCCGAAGCCAAGTCCCATGCCGTGCCCGTTTTCATTCAGACGGACAAATTTCATGTGGAGCACCGCATAGTGGTCTCCATCCTCCTCCAGCACCACTCCCTCCGGGGCGGTAATCTCACACAGCACGGCGGTATACCACAGGTCCGACACCACCTGCTTGATTTCCACAGTCCAGCCGTTTTCGTAGGTATGGGACTCCTCCACCACCACGGCCGCAGGCAGCAGCCGGGCCTCCTGCTCCGGCGTCAGGCCGTAATACTCCAGCATACGGGGGTCCAGCACACTGGTCTGGACTGCCGTGACACAGGTAATCAGAATCAGCGCCGCCGCGATAAAAATAACGGTACGTTTCAAATATTTCATCGGTTTTTTCTTCCCTTCTTCCGCCAGCAGGCGGTCCAGCATGGCCTGCTTCTGGGCTGGGGAGGGCTTCACCTGGTCCAACACCCGGCTCAAATCCCGTTCATCCATACTGCTTCACCTCTAGCACTTCCTTCAATTTCCGGCGGGCCTGGACCAGCCAGGTGCGAACGGTGGACGGGTTCTTCCCCATCAGCTGCGCGGTCTCCTGGGCGGTGTAGCCCTGGTAGTAGTGGAGATAGAGCACCATACGGTACTTCTCCGGCAGCTTTAGGATCAGCTCCCACAATTCCCCGTCCCGGGGCTGTTCCCAGGCCAGCGTGTTCAAAACCTCTTCGCTCTCCCGCCGGGTGCGCCACCAGTGGCTGAGCTGATTTTTGCACTCGTTGCGAGCGGTGACAATGAGCCAGGCCTTTTCGTGCCCCGGATCACGGAAAGGCTTGTTGTACTCCATCACCTTACGGAAAACCGTCTGGACGGCGTCCTCCGCGTCGGGCACGTTTTTGAGCAGGACCAGGCAAATCTGATAGACCATGTCCACGTGCCGCTGGTAGAGGCTGGCCACCTCCTCTTGGGTGCGGATGGAATCCACGGAAAACGCCTCCTTTCT
The DNA here is from genome assembly GCA_910588455.1 of uncultured Oscillospiraceae bacterium. GTDB lineage: Bacteria > Bacillota > Clostridia > Oscillospirales > Oscillospiraceae > Lawsonibacter. The sequence goes on along the minus strand of CAJUPG010000020.1, from coordinate 23,804 downwards.
GTTTCCTCTGTTTATAACACAATCGGAGGGGAAAAAATGTTGAGGAAATTTATTGAAAGATCATGCTTTTCATGTGAAGCGGGCGGCAGAAAAAATTTCTGCCGCCCGCCGGTTATGGCTTTTATTTTTTACCGGAATTGATTCAGATCTTCATTGTAGTTATAGCCGATGGCGGACAGGGTCTCATGCAGGGTGTCTGCCTCCACGTCCAAATCCTCGCACAGAGCGTCCAGGCTGTCGTACTGGTCCCGCAGCTTGCTGTTGACAACGCCCAGCAGAATAAAGGGGTCCTGAGGGAACATAGAATCGCATCCTTTCTGACTTAAAGTCCCAGCTTCATGGACACCACGTTGTCCACGATGGCCAGGGCGTTGTCCACCATCAGCGGATCCTTGCCGCCGCCCATGGCGCTGTCCGGCTTGCCGCCGCCGGAGCCCCCTGCAATGGCGCACACCTGCTTGATGATATCCCCGGCCTTCACGCCGCTGACGATGGCCTGCTTGCCGCACACGCACAGGAACGTGATCTTCTCCTTGGAGACGCAGGCCAGCACCGCCACGATGTTGGGTTCTTTGTCCCGCAGGATGTCGCCCATCTGGCGCAGGCGGTTGGAGTCCGCGTCGGGGACGGTGGCGGTGACCACACGCAGGGGGCCTACCTCGTGGGTGCCGAAGAGCAGACGGTCCGTCTCTCCCGCCGCCTGCTGGGCACGGAGCTTTTCCAGACTCTGGTGCAGGCGCTTCATCTCCGCAAGGGTGGCCTCCGCCTTTTCCCGCAGCTCGCCGGGCTTGGCCTTGAGTACCGCGGCGGCCTGGAACAGCATGTTTTGGTTGCGGTTCATGGTCTCCAGAGAGGCCTTGCCGGTGGTGGCCTCGATGCGGCGCACGCCGGAGGCCACGGAAAATTCGCTGCTGATGTGGAACACGCCCACCTTGGCGGTGTTGTTCAGGTGGGTGCCGCCGCAGAATTCCACGGAGTAGCCCTCGCCCATGTCCACCACCCGGACCACGTCGCCGTACTTCTCGCTGAACAGGGCGATGGCCCCCCGCTCCTTGGCCTGCTCGATGGGCATCTCCTCAGTGACGATGTCGTAGCCCTCCAGAATGGCCTCGTTGACCATGGCGCTGACCTGAGACAGTTCTTCGGCGGTCATGGCGGAGAAGTGGGTGAAGTCGAAGCGCAGACGGTCGGGCTCCACCAGGGAACCGGACTGGTGGACGTGGTCCCCCAGCACCGTGCGTAACGCCTTGTCCAGCAGGTGGGTGGCGGAGTGGGCCCGCATGATGGCCCTGCGTCGGTCCGGGTCGATATGGGCGCGGACGGTGTCGCCCACCTTCAGTGTGCCCTCCACCAGCTTGCCGGAGTGCATATATTTGCCGCCCTTGTTCTTCTGCACGTCCGTCACTTCAAAGAGCAGGCCGTCCGCTCCGCTGCGGGCGATGGTCCCGTGGTCGGCCACCTGACCGCCCATCTCGGCGTAAAACGGGGTTTTGTCCAGGACGACAATGCCCTCCACCCCGGGCATCAGCACCTCGGCCGGTTCGTTCTCCACCACCAGGGCTACGACCTTGGCGTCCAGGACAGCGTGCTCGGTGTAGCCCACGAACTGGGTCTCCGGCACGTCCTTGCCGAACTCCACGCCGGTCCAGCCCAGGTCGCCCAGGGCCTCCCGGGCCTTCCGTGCCCGCTGGCGCTGCTCCTCCATCCGCTTCTGGAAATCCTCCTGGTCCAGGGCCATGCCCTGCTCTTCCACCATCTCCAGGGTCAGGTCCAGGGGGAAGCCATAGGTGTCGTACAGCTTGAAGGCGTCCGCGCCGGAGAAGATCTTTTCTCCCTTGGCCTGGTGGTCCGCCAGCATTTCTCCAAAAATCCGCAGGCCGCCGTCGATGGTCTTGGCAAAATTCTCCTCCTCCACCCGGATGAGCTTGGTAATGAACTTCTGCCGCTCCCGCAGTTCAGGGTAGTGGCCCTCGTTCTCGTGAATGACCGTGTCGCACACCTGATACAGGAAGGGCTCGTTGACCCCCAGCAGCTTGCCGTGGCGTGCGGCCCGGCGCAGCAGGCGGCGCAGCACGTAGCCCCGGCCCTCGTTGGAGGGCTGGACCCCGTCGCAGATCATAAAGGCGGCGGAGCGGATGTGGTCGGTGATGACCCGCAGGGACACGTCCTTCTCGTGGCTCTGGCCATAGTGAGCCCCGGTGATCTCCGAGACTTTACGGGTGATGTTCATCACGGTATCCACGTCGAACAGGGAGTCCACCCCCTGGCACACGCAGGCCAGCCGCTCCAGGCCCATGCCGGTGTCGATGTTCTTCTGCTTCAGCTCGGTGTAGTTGCCCTGGCCGTCGTTGTCGAACTGGGAGAACACGTTGTTCCAGACCTCAATATACCGGTCGCACTCGCAGCCCACGGTGCAGTCCGGACTGCCGCAGCCGAATTTCTCCCCCCGGTCGTAGTAGATTTCAGAGCAGGGGCCGCAGGGGCCGGAGCCGTGCTCCCAGAAGTTATCCGCCTTGCCGAAACGGAAAATACGCTCCGGGGCGATGCCGATTTCCTTGTTCCAGATTTCAAAGGCCTCGTCATCGTCCTCGTAGATGGAGGGATAGAGCCGGTCCGGGTCCAGGCCCACCCACTCCGGGGAGGTCAAAAACTCCCAGGACCAGGCGATGGCCTCGTGCTTGAAGTAGTCCCCGAAGGAGAAGTTGCCCAGCATTTCAAAATAAGTGCCGTGACGGGCGGTCTTGCCGATGTTCTCAATGTCGCCGGTGCGGATGCACTTCTGACAGGTGCAGATCCGGTGGCGGGGGGGCTCCTTTTCGCCGGTGAAATAGGGCTTCATAGGGGCCATGCCGGAGTTGATCAGCAGCAGGGAGGGGTCGTCCTGGGGGATCAGGGAAAAGCTGGGCAGACGCAGATGGTCCTTGCTCTCGAAGAATTTCAAAAACATTTCGCGCAGCTCGTTCAAGCCAAAGGGTTTGGGATTGTGCATGGGTATTACCTCCAAAAATTAAGATTTATAAGATTTAAATGTTATCGCGCGCCCATCTGAAAGCCCAGCAGCTCCAATTCGGTGCTGAGGGCGATTCGGTAGAGCACGTCGTCCTTTTCATGCTTCACATAAAACACCGCCGTAGCGTACGCTTCGCCGGTATCCTGCAGGGTCTGTCCGGTGGCCAGCTGGTCGGTTTCCTGCCCATAGGCCCCGGTTTTAGCCAGGACCTCCTCCACATAGGACTGGATCTCCGCCGGACTGGTGGTCTCCTGGCCGTCGGCCCGCATTTCGTCATAAACGTCCTGCCACCGGCCCTCATTGAGCTGCTGAACGATCTCCCGGCCCCGGTCCAGTACGGCGTCCTCCTCCATTCCTTCTGGGAGAGGGGCGCCGGAGCAGCCGGTCAAAAGCAGCAGGCCCGCAAGGAACAGCAGGCATAAGCTTTTTTTTCGCAAAACTTTTCCCTCCTTACATAAAAACCGCCCCTGGCTCGCGTCCAGGGGCGGAAAATTCCACGGTACCACCCTGATTACCCCCGGCAAAAAAGGGGGGCGTCTCATGCCATCCGGTCACGGGGATGGGCCGTCCCGGTCGTCCCGGGCCGCCGGCGGAGTGGCCTGCGCGGCGGCTGTCCTGAGGGCTTGCACCATCCCCTCTCGCTGAAAGGTCCCTGTCCGCGCTTGGTTCCGTCATTGCGTTTTCCAGCCTTATTCTATCATATATTTTTTGCTTGTCAACAACCGGCCGCAAATATTTTTTATTTTCCTCTTGCATCCCGATCCAAGGTGTGCTATATTAAGTAAAGCGATGCAGGTGTAGTTCAATGGCAGAATGTCAGCTTCCCAAGCTGAACACGAGGGTTCGATTCCCTTCACCTGCTCCAAAGTAAATGCCCACTTCAGATGCCGTAGGCGGAAAGCCTACGGCATCAGTGGTTTCCGGGTTTTTTAGCCCCTGAATTTTCAGCAGTCAAATGAGAGATGCAATGCACTTGGCTCCAAACGACAACGCTTTCCTACCCATGACAGCCCTCGCAGGAGCCGCAGTCCGGAAAAGCCTCCGGATCGTAGGCAATGCCCTGCCGGTCGCAGTAATCCTTCACCGCCGCGCGGATGGCCTCCTCTGCCAGAACAGAGCAGTGCAGCTTGTGGGCGGGCAAGCCGTCCAGTGCCTCGGTGACGGCCTTGTTGGTGAGCTTCAGTACTTCCGGGAGCGGTTTTCCCTTGATTAACTCAGTTGCCATAGAGCTGGACGCGATGGCGGAGCCGCAGCCGAAGGTCTCAAACTTCACATCCGACACGATGCCGTCCTCAATTTTGAGGTAAATTTTCATAATGTCCCCGCAGACGGCGTTGCCCGCCTCGCCCACGCCGTCCGCATCCTCGATCATCCCCACGTTCCGGGGGTTGCGGAAGTGATCCATGACCTTTTCACTATAGAGCGCCATACAAAATCCTCCTTACAGGACAAATTCCCGTTTCCCGCTGAGCTTATCCTTCCACAGCGGGGATATTCCGCGCAGATAGCCCACGATTTCCGGGACAGCGTTCAAAATTGCCTCCACATCGGCCTCGGTATTCTCATCGCAGAGCGACAGCCGCAATGAGCCGTGGGCTACCTCATGGGGCCGCCCGATGGACAGCAGGACATGACTGGGGTCCAGGGAGCCGGAGGTACAGGCGGAGCCGGAGGAGGCACAGATGCCCCGGTCGTCCAGCAGCAGGAGCAGGCTCTCCCCCTCGACGCCCTCAAAACAGAAGCTGACATTGCCGGGCAGCCGGTTTACAGGGTCCCCGTTGAGGCTGGCATAGGGTATCTGCGACAGCCCCGCAATCAGCCTGTCCCGCAGGGCAGACACCTTCGCGGTATTCTCATCCATATGGGCACAGGCCTCCTCCAGGGCGGCCGCCATGCCCACAATGGCCGGGACGTTCTCTGTCCCTGCCCGCTTGCCCCGCTCCTGGGCCCCGCCCTCAATGAGGCTGGACAGCGGTATCCCCTGCCGGGCGTACAGCACCCCGACCCCCTTCGGCCCGTGGAACTTGTGGGCGGAGAGGGACAGCAGGTCGATGCTCTGTGCGTTTACGTCAATGGACAGGTGGCCCGCCGCCTGGACCGCATCGGTGTGGAACAGGACGCCCCGCGCCCGGCACACCGCGCCGATCTGGGAGATGGGCAGGACAGAACCAATCTCATTGTTGGCGTACATGATAGTTACCAGGGCGGTGTCCTCCCGGATAGCCTCCGCTACCTGCTGGGCAGTGACGGTTCCCAGCTTTCCCACGGGAAGCAACTCCACCTCGAAGCCCTCGCTCTCCAGCTTTTTCAGGGCGTGCAGGACGGCATGGTGTTCAAAGGCCGTGGAGACGATGTGCCGCTTTCCCTTCCGCGCCCCCAGCGCCGCGGCGGAGCGGATGGCTTGATTGTCCGCCTCGCTGCCCCCGGAGGTAAAGGTGATCTCCTTAGGGGAGGCCCCAATACAGGCGGCGAGGCGCTCCCGGGCCTCCTCCAAGGCGTCCTTGGCCCGCTGACCCAGCCCGTATAGGCTGGAGGGATTGCCCCAGGTCTCTTCCATGCAGTTCAGCATGGCGTTTATGGCAGCCCCACTCATTTTTGTGGTGGCTGCGTTGTCTGCGTAAATCATAAATTTCCTTTCCGAACAGAAACACGCCGGTGCATCCACCGGCGTGTTCGTTCTATACTCAGTCCGCAAAGAGCGGTGTGGACAGATAACGGTCGCCGGTGTCCGGAAGCAGAGCCACGATGGTCTTGCCCGCGTTTTCGGGCCGCTTTGCCAGTTCGATTGCTGCATGGAGCGCGGCCCCGGAGGAAATACCCACCAGCACGCCCTCCTTGCGGCCAATCAGCCGTCCGGCGGCAAAGGCATCCTCGTTGGACACAGGGAGGATCTCATCATAAACTGCGGGATCCAGCACCTCCGGGACAAATCCGGCGCCGATGCCCTGGATTTTATGGGGCCCGGAGCGGCCCTCGCTGAGAACAGGAGAGTCCTTGGGTTCCACCGCCACGACCTTCACCGCCGGATTTTGCTCCTTGATGTACTGCCCCACACCGGTGATGGTGCCGCCGGTACCCACGCCGGCCACGAAGATGTCCACTTCGCCGCCGGCGTCCGCCCAAATTTCCGGGCCGGTGGTGGAGCGGTGGGCGGCAGGGTTGGCGGGGTTGACAAATTGGCCGGGGATGAAGCTGTCGGAAATCTCCCGCGCCAGCTCCTCCGCTTTGGCGATGGCCCCCTTCATCCCCTTGGCCCCTTCGGTCAGCACCAGCTCCGCACCGTAGGCCCTCATCAACTGCCGGCGCTCCACGCTCATGGTTTCCGGCATGGTGATGATAATGCGGTAGCCGCGGGCCGCCGCTACGGAGGCCAGGCCGATTCCGGTGTTGCCGGAGGTGGGCTCGATAATGGTAGAACCGGGTTTCAGTCTGCCGCTGGCCTCGGCCTCATCAATCATCGCCTTGGCGATGCGGTCCTTTACCGATCCGGCGGGATTGAAATACTCCAGCTTCACCAAGAGGCGGGCGTTCAACCCTGCGTCCTTTTCAATATGTGTCAGCTCCAGCAGAGGCGTTTTACCGATCAGCTGGTCGGCGGATGTGTAGATGTTGGACATGAACAAATTCCCTCCCCTTATTTTTGCGCAACGGCGGCGAAGCCCTTCTCCAGGTCGGCAATAATATCGTCGATATGCTCGGTGCCGATGGAAAGGCGGATCGTGTTGGGTTTGATGCCCTGATCCAGCAGCTCCTCGGGGGAAAGCTGGGAGTGGGTGGTGGTGGCCGGGTGGATCACCAGGGACTTTACATCCGCTACGTTGGCCAGAAGAGAGAAAATTTCCAGGCTGTCAATAAATTTGTGGGCTTCCGCCTGACCGCCATGGATCTCAAAGGTGAAGATGGACGCGCCGCCATTGGGAAAATACTTTTCATACAGAGCGTGGTCGGGGTGGTCAGGCAGGGAGGGGTGGCTGACCTTCTCCACCTGGGGATGGCTGGAGAGAAACTCCACCACCTTTTGGGTGTTCTCGGCGTGGCGCTCCAGCCGCAGGGAGAGGGTTTCCACCCCCTGGAGGAGCAGGAAGGCATTGAAAGGGGAGATGGCCGCTCCGGTGTCCCGGAGAAGGATGGCCCGGATATAGGTGACAAAGGCGGCGGGCCCGGCGGCCTCCACAAAGCTCACTCCGTGATAGCTGGGGTTTGGCTCCGAAATGGGGGCGTATCTGCCGGAGGCTTTCCAGTCAAATTTGCCGCTGTCCACGATGATGCCGCCCAGGGTAGTGCCGTGGCCGCCGATAAACTTGGTGGCCGAGTGAACCACAATGTCTGCCCCATGCTCGATGGGCCGGATGAGATAGGGAGTTCCGAAGGTGTTGTCAATGACCAGAGGCAGGCCGTGGGCGTGGGCGATCTGGGCAATGGCGTCGATGTCTGGGATGTCGCTGTTGGGGTTGCCCAGGGTTTCCAGATAGACCGCCTTGGTGTTGGGCCGGATGGCGGCGGCGACAGCCTCCAGGTCGTGGGCGTCCACAAAGGTGGTTTCTACTCCGAACTGGGCAAGGGTGTGTGCCAGCAGGTTATAGCTGCCGCCATAGATGGTCTTCTGCGCCACAATGTGATCCCCCGCCTGGGCCAGGGCCTGGATAGTGTAGGTGATGGCCGCCGCGCCCGAGGCCAGCGCCAGCGCCGCTACGCCCCCCTCCAGGGCGGCGATCCGCTTCTCCAGCACGTCCTGGGTGGAGTTGGTCAGCCGCCCGTAGATGTTTCCGGCATCCGCCAGGCCAAACCGGGCGGCGGCGTGGGCGGAATCCCGAAACACATAGCTGGTGGTCTGGTAGATAGGAACCGCCCGGGCATCGGTGGCGGGGTCGGGCTGCTCCTGGCCCACATGGAGTTGCAATGTCTCAAACTTATAACGCATGGGAATAATCCCCCTCTCTCTAAATTGACACTATTATATTCCTATTAACATACTTTGTCAATAGGTCTTATGACGCCGCTTGAAATCCTATTAACCTTGTGGTATAATAGGAAAAAATGGAGGGGATTTTTATGATGATTTCCACAAAGGGCAGATATGCGCTTCGGTTTCTGGTGGACCTTGCGGAGCATCAGAGAGATGGATTTGTGCCGCTGAAAGAAGTGTCCGTACGCCAGGAGATTTCGGAGAAGTATCTGGAAATCGTGGTAAAGGAACTGGTAAAGGGCGGGCTGCTGGCCGCAATGCGGGGAAAGGGCGGCGGCTACCGGCTGAACCGTTCCCCGGAGGAGTACAGCGTAAAGTCTATCCTTGAACTGATGGAGGGACCGCTGGCCCCTGTCGCCTGTCTGGAACCGGGACAGGATGCCTGCCCCCGGAGCAATGGCTGCCGGACGCTCTCGCTGTGGCAGGGGCTGGATCAGGTTATCTCTGATTATCTGGCTCAGTTTACGTTGGCGGATTTATGTGCAAAAACTGAAATATCATCTTGAATTGACCCAGCCCCGCTCTTTGAGGAATTTCTTTATTTAGGCCATCCCAAATAAACCGCAGTGAGGACAAGCACGGTTCCGAGGGCGATAAGGATGATAGGCCACCCCTTTTGCTTTCTGCGGGAAATCCCGATTGCAGCAAACAATATCCCCAGCAGTATTGACGCAACCATTGCAAAAAATCCCGCAATTTTTCAAGATAAGAAGGCCGCATTTCCGCGCTGCTTTGCTATTTTGTTATGTCTGGCAAGTGTTCTTGCCTTACAAACTCTATGTATAGAAGTATGGGAGAGCATATTGACAAGCTTATCCCGGAGTCCTATAATTAGCAGCAATTCCAAAGAATCTGGACCCAAATAAAGCATAAAAGAGATGCCATAATATAAAGGAGGAAATCTAAGATGCGTAAACTTTGGAAGAAAATCAACGTGACGGCGGTTGTAGCTGCTGTCCTGGCAGTAACTATGGTATTTTCGGCGTTCGCGGCCTTCGAGACCCCCACCTTTACAGACGTTCCAAAGTCTCATTGGGCGTATACGTTCATTGAGACGGCGGCCGGCAAAGGTTGGGTGTCCGGCACCGGCGGCGGAAAGTTTGAGCCTACCAAGAACCTGACCAACGCAGAGTTCGTTACTATGCTGGTAAACGCTTGGTATCCGGACGACTATGCGGAAATCAAGCCCAACGTAGGCAGCGCCTATTGGTGGACGCCTTATCTGCACACTGCCAGCGTCGTGGGTATGCTGATGAATACCGAGGTAGGGGAGTCCTACTTTGAAAATGATCTGGAGTTCCCTGCGTCTGCGGCCAACACGAAGATCTCCCGCTATGAGATGGCGCTGATGATCGCCAACGTGATGAAGCAGAAGAAAATTACCGTTGATTCCGGCAAGCTCTCTGCAGCTCCCGGCTCCATTGCGGACTACGGCTCCATCCCCGAGAAGTACAAGGACGCCGTCACCACCTGCTTTGCGGCTGGCGTACTGTCCGGAAAAGGGGAGGGGAAGTTCGCTGGCCAGGACAACCTGACTCGTGCGGAGTCCGCTGCGGTTTTGTGCAACATCTATAAGCTGTTCTCCAGCGAAGACCTGACTGGTGGCAGCGGGACGACCACCCCAGTCAACCCGGATCCCGTAGTCCCGGAAGAGCCTGAACAGCCTGAACAGCCCATTGTCGGCCGTGACACGAACGGCTACACTACGGCTGCGAGTGTCAACTCTGTAAATCCCAAGGTAGGGAAGAGCGATGACTACAAGACCAAGGGCCGTGCGGACACCCCCAACAAAAACGGCTACTACACGGCGGCGAATGTTGATTTCGGTGATGCCAAGCTGGTGTATGAGTTCCTGGATATGGTCAATGAGGCCCGGGTTGCAGAAGGTCTAAGTGAGTTAACTTGGACTGAGCTAGATGCGTTTGAAGAGTATACACTGCTCCGGGCATATGAATTAACAGTTGAGTACTCTCATGAAAGACCTGGATATTCTGAGACAAGCCCTGGAGAAAAATATAGCTTTTTGAACGAAATTATTGCAAAGGGATTTGACGGTAATACACAAAAAGTTTTTGAAGGCTGGATGAATTCCTCTGGGCATAAGAGAGCTATTATGGGAAATGTAACTACCATGTGTGCCGCCAAGTGTAGAAATCACTGGATTATCACTTTTGGCGGTAATGGTTCTATTGGTCTAATTGAGGGCGGGGCTCTCGTTGATTATGAACATCAGAATGGTTGGTTAACGGACTAATGGATAAAAGGGGTGGATGTTGTAAAGCATCCACCTTTTTTATAGCTTCTTGAAAACATATTTGAACAGCAGAATGGTGCAATCATGTGCCGGCTGCTGTTCTTCTATTTTTCAAATGGTGGCCCCCACCATGATCGGACTGATTGTACTGAACCTGTGGCCCTTCGCCCAGACCATCTATACCAGCTTCTGTGAGCATGAGGGCTTCGGGCGCTACTCGTTCATCGGATTTCAAAACTACATAGATATGTTCCAGAACGCCGAGTTCTGGAGAGCTACCTGGAACACCATACTGTTCTGTATCCTGACAGTCCCTGTGGGTCTGTTCCTCTCCCTGCTGGTCGCTATGCTCCTCAACGCCAAGATTAAATTCAAAGGCGGCTTCCGCACCATCTTCTTCCTGCCTCTGGTGTGCGCTCCCGCCGCCGTTACTATGGTGTGGCGCTTCATCTTCAACGGCGAATACGGCATTCTCAACCAGATTTTTGGCAGTCACATCGGCTGGATCACCGACCCCAGGTTCGTTATGATCTCCTGCGCCATTGTGGCCATCTGGAGCAACATCGGTTACGACGCCGTCCTCCTGCTGGCCGGTCTCCAGAATATCCCGAAAACTCTCTATGAGGCCAACAGCATCGACGGCGCCGGACCGGTAAGGCAGTTCTTTACCATCACGCTGCCCATGGTGTCCCCCACGCTGTTTGTTGTTATGATTATGCGCCTGATGTCCTCTGTCAAGGTCTATGACCTGATCTACATGATGGTGGAAGAAACCAACCCCGCCGTCACCAGCGTACAGAGCCTGATGTATCTGTTTTACCGCTCCTCCTTCGTTGCCGGGGAGCGCGGCTACGGCTCCGCTATCGTCCTTTGGACCGTTTTGCTCATCGGCCTGGTCACAGTGATTCAGTTCTACGGCCAGAAGAAGTGGGTAAACTACGACGTGTAAGGAGGGGTAACATATGAAAAACAGTTCATTGGAATCTTCAAGAAAACGGATGGCCGCCCTCACCTACATAGCTTTGATTTTGGGTGCCATTATCATGGTATTCCCCTTCCTCTGGATGATTCTCACCAGCTTCAAAACAGTGGCAGAAAGCAACGCGGTGCCCCCGGTTGTCTTTCCCGGTGCCTTCCGGTGGGAAAATTTTCAGGAAGCCGCTGCCAGTCTGCCGTTCCTCAAGCTGTATCTTAACACTGGCCTGATGATTCTTTTCCGGGTGATCTGCGCGGTAGCGTTCAGCTCCATGGCGGGCTACGCCTTCACTATGCTGGAATTCCGAGGCAAAAAGCTGCTGTTCGGCATTGTGCTGGTTCAGATGTCCCTGCCCAGCCAGATCTTCATCATTCCCCAGTATCAGATGGTGGCCAAAATGGGCCTGGCCAATACCATCTTTGCTCTGGTTTTTCCTGGCTTGGTCAGCGCGTTCGGTATGTTTTTCCTGCGGCAGACCTACATGGGCATCCCCAAGGAGATCGGTGAGGCCGCCTATCTGGACGGCTGCAATCAGTGGCAGACCTTTTATAAGGTCATGTTCCCCCTGACGGGGACCTCTGTGGCCGCCCTGACCATCTTCACAGCTGTGTTTGCATACAGCGACCTGATGTGGCCTCTTGTTGTCAACTCCGACCTGAACATGATGACCCTCTCCTCCGGTCTGGCCACTCTGCGGGGCCAGTTCAGCACCAATTTCCCCATCCTGATGGCTGGGTCTCTGCTGGCCATGCTGCCTATGGTAATTTTGTATTTGATCTTCCAGAAGCAGTTTATCGAGGGGATTGCCTCCACCGGCGGGAAATAAGCCCCTTTTCCCCACGGCCCCGGCGCAGAAAAATGCCGGGGTCATTTTTATCCATCTCCTTGTCTTTTCGCCTTGCGTTTTGTATAATGAACCTGAAAATTCTTATTGGGGGTATCCCTATGATCGTGCTCGACCAGGAAAACAGAATTTTTACCCTGCATACAAAGCATACCACCTATCAAATAAAAGCCGACCAATATGATGTGCTGCTGCACACTTACTACGGTCCCCGGATCAACGGCGCTGACCTGTCCGGCCTCATTCAGTGCGCCGGGCGCAGCTTCTCTCCCAATCCCGGCCAGGCCGGGACGAACCGGGCTTATTCCCTGGACATTATGCCCCAGGAATACTCCACCTGCGGCGTGGGGGATTTCCGCCTGCCCTCCATCGAGCTGGAGCTGCCCAGCGGAAGCCATACCTGTGACCTGCGCTACTGCGGGGTGCAGACACAAAAAGGAAAATACGCGCTAGATGGTCTGCCCGCCTTTTTTGCCGGCGAGGCAGAGGCCGAGACCTTGATCGTCCATCTGAACGATGCCGCTGCCCAGGTGATGGTGAGCTTGTATTTCGGAGTGTTTGAACATCTGGATCTTATCACACGGGCCGTAAAGATAACAAATATAGGAGAAAAACCGGTACACCTGTGCCGCTGTGCTCCAGAGTACAGAGCGTAGGCAGTGTGCGGGGAGCATCCAGCCACCAGCACAACCCATTTGTAATGCTCTGTGATCACAATGCGGACGAGGACGTCGGGGTGTGCTATGGAGCCATGCTGTGGTCCGCCGCTCTGCCCGCCGGCCGTCAGGGAGAGGTCTACCACCGGTATGTTTTAGGTGTATATGATATGCTGGAGCGTCTGCGTCAGGACTTTCCCCAAATCCTTATTGAGGGCTGCTGCGGGGGCGGCGGTCGGTTCGACGGCGGTATGCTTTACTATACGCCGCAAATCTGGTGCAGCGACGACAGCGATGCCATCGACCGTCTGCGTATCCAATATGGAACCTCCTTCTGCTATCCTGTCTCCACAATGGGAGCCCATGTATCCGCCGTTCCCAACGAGCAGAACGGACGGGTTACCCCCCTGGAGACCAGGGGGACTGTGGCAATGAGCGGGGCCTTTGGCTATGAAATGGATCTGAGCAAATGCACAGAGGCGGAAAAGCAGATAATCCGTCAGCAGATCGAGACGTACAAGGCCCGGTATGCGCTGATCCATCAAGGAGACAACTACCGGCTGGCCAATCCCTTCCAGAACAGCGGCTACACCGCCTGGGAGCAGGTGTCTCCCGATAAGCGGGAGGCTCTGGTCAGCGTGGTGCTGGGCTGTACCCACGCCGCGCCGCCCTTCCGCACCCTGCCCCTCAAGGGGCTGGACCCCAAGCTGAACTATCAGGCGGATGGAACCGGCCCGCTTTATAGCGGCGCAGCCCTGATGAAAGCCGGGTGGCCTCTGCCTCAGGTGCCGGGAGATTATCAGTCGTTCCAATTTTATTTCCGCGCCGCCCGGTAAGCCGGCATAAAAGAAAGCGCATTTCCTGTAAGTAAGAATCGGTGTGGCGATGCCACACCGATTCTTACGATTTGTTTTGCCTGCGCCATTCCCGCGGCGGCAGGCCATAGCGCTTTCGGAACGCTTGAGAGAAATGCAGCTGATCTCGGTAGCCGCACTGGTCCGCAATCGTTTTAATGGGGAAATTGGTAGAGCGCAGTAATTCGGCGGCACTGGCAAGCCTCTGCCGGATAAGAAATTCCTGCGGTGCGCAGCCCATCACCGCCTTGAAACGGCGGCTGAAATAAATCCGGTTCAGCTTGCAGAAAGCCGCTATCTCAAGTATTGATTCCCAGGCAGCAAACAGTATACTCCACCTAGTAAATACTGCCCCATCCCAATATTTTCACAATCGCGCCCCTCAAAGACGCCTGACCGTCTTTTAAACCCTCTTCCAGCTGGCTCCGCCGGGCACATCGGTAATCTCAATCCCCTGGCCCTTCAGATCCTCCCGGATGCGGTCGGCCTCGGCAAAGTTTTTCGCCTTTTTGGCCTCGTACCGGGCCAGCACCAGCGCATCAATCGCCGGGTCTCCCTCGCCGGTAACGACATATCCCCCCTGGGAGCTGGACTTCTGCTTGGCCTGTTCTTCCCGGACCTTGGCCGCCTTCTCCAGCAGGGACAGCGACAGCACCGTATCGAAGCTGTCCAGAATGGCCAGACGGGTTGCATCGGTGGTTTTGGCCTTCAGGGCGTCGTACAGCAGGGTAACACCCATGGAGGTATTCAAATCGCTCCCCACCTGCTGGCGGAATTTGGTCTGGTACTCCTCCAGCACCGCCTGGTCCACCGGGCCGTTCTCCGGCTTCAGGGCGGCAATCCGGGCAATCAGCTTTTTAAAGGCCACAGCGGCATTGTCCAGGTTCTCCCAGGAAAACACCAATCCCTTCCGGTAGTGGCTCTGGAGGCAGAAGAACCGGTAGACAATGGGGTCATAGCCCTTCTCTTCCAGCAGGGAGACTGTCAGAAATTCTCCCTTGGACTTGGACATTTTTCCGGAATTGGTGTTCAGATGGTGGACATGGAACCACTGCTTGCACCAGGGATGGCCAATGTAGGCCTCCGACTGGGCAATCTCATTGGTGTGGTGGGGGAAGGCGTTGTCAATGCCGCCACAGTGCAGGTCCAGATACTCCCCGTTGTATTTCAGGGAAATGCCGGAGCATTCGATGTGCCAGCCGGGGTAGCCCACACCCCAGGGGGAGTCCCACTTCAGCGCCTGATCCTCAAATTTGCTCTTGGTAAACCAGAGGACGAAGTCGTTTTTGCTCCGCTTGTTGGCGTCCTCCTCCACGCCTTCCCGAACGCCTACGGCCAAGTCCTCCTCGTCGTGGTCGTTGAACACATAGTACCGCTCCAGCTTGGAGGTATCGAAGTACACATTCCCTCCCGCCGTGTAGGCATAGCCCTTGTCCAGCAGTCCCTGGACCAGGGTAATGAACTCGTCAATGAGGCCGGTGGCCGGCTGGACCACGTCAGGAGTTTTGATGTTCAGCTTTTTGCAGTCGTCAAAAAACGCGTCGGTGTAGAACTGGGCGATTTCCATTACGGTCTTGTGCTCCCGCTTGGCCCCCTTGAGCATCTTGTCCTCGCCGGTGTCTGCGTCGCTGGCCAGATGGCCCACGTCGGTGATGTTCATCACCCGGTTCACGTCGTAGCCGTCGTAGCGCAGGAATTTTTCCAGCACATCCTCCATGATGTAGGAGCGCAGATTGCCGATGTGGGCGAAGTGGTACACCGTGGGTCCGCAGGTGTACATCTCCACATGGCCGGGGGTGTGGGTCTGGAACTCCTCTTTTTTGTGGGTGGCAGAATTGTATAACTGCATATTTTTTCCTCCTCTGTTTGTCGGGATCATTCGTGTAATTCCAGGGGCAGACCGTCCAGGTCATGAAAGAAGGTCATTTTCCCCCGGATGTATGGGTCCTCCCGGTAGTTTTCCCGCAAAACCGGAAAGCCAAGCTTTTCCGCATAAAATCCCGGTTTTTTTGTAGTCTGAAACGATGGCGGCCACATGGTGTACCGCATCAAACCGCATTTTTTCTTCCCTCCAGTCGTTTTTCCAGCTCCTCCACCCGGGCGTTCAGCGCGGCCAGCTTTTCCAGGGTGGGGTTCTGCACGCTGGTCTGGTCCACGTCGTCGGCGTAGTGGGTGGTTTTTCCCGCGATGCGGACGATCTGGGCGGGGATGCCCACAGCGGTGGCGTCCTCCGGCACCTCCGACAGCACCACCGCGTTGGCGGCAATCCGGGCGTTGTCCCCCACTTTAAAGGGGCCCAGCACCTTGGCCCCGCAGGAGATGAGCACGTTGTTTCCAATGGTGGGGTGGCGCTTGCCCTGGTCCTTGCCGGTTCCCCCCAGGGTGACCCCGTGGTAAATGAGCACGTCGTCCCCCACCTCGGCGGTCTCGCCGATGACGATGCCCATACCGTGGTCGATGACAAACCGCCGGCCGATTTTCGCCCCGGGGTGGATCTCAATCCCGGTCCAGAACCGGGACCACTGGGATACCCACCGGGCCAGGAACTTCCACCGGCGGCAGTACAGCCAGTGAGCCAGCCGGTGGTACAGCGTGGCGTGAACACCCTGGTAGAGCAGGAAAATCTCCAGCTTGGACCGGGCGGCGGGGTCCCGGCGCTGGTATGCCTCCAGGGTTTCGTTGAGGGATTTGAACATGAACTACCTCCTGAAATGAAAAAACCTCTTACGCCCCCCAGGGGCATAAGAGGCGAAAGGTTCGCGGTTCCACTCTCATTTTTTACTCATGGGCCGGTAACGGGGCCAAACCGGGCGGCATTGCCCGCCGCGCTCCCGGACGCACTTCCCGCTCCTGTCAGACAGCCCCGCTTTCAGCCGGCGGTGGGGCCTCTCTGTGTCTGGAAATAGAGCGCTACTTTTCCGTTCCTCGCGCTGATACCACATTATATTAGCATCTGCCTGGGGTTGTGTCAAGCAGAAACCGCACAAAGCATTCCCCCAGGCAGAAAACTATGTTATAATGAATGGGCCGCCTATTAGCCTCCGGCATACCGGATGCTGTTCCATACGCTGATTCCAATGATGACGGCCATCAGCGCAAGAAACAGCCGCTCTACCAGCCGGTCGTCCATTTTTTTGTTCAGCACCCGGCCAATCACGCCGCCGCCGATTCCTCCCGCCACCATCAGCGCCAGCGTCAAGGGCTGGAAGGGGGGCGTGGTGCGGGTAACCAGCGTGGTAAGCAGGCTGAACAGCTGGCCGAAGAAAATGATGTACAGGCTGTTGGCCGCCGCGGTTTTGGTGTCCATGCTGAAGAAGAAGTACAGCACCACCAGATTGATAGGGCCGCCGCCGATCCCCAAAAAGCTGGATATACACCCCAGCCCCAGGCCGATGAGCACACAGGCCCCCTTGTTTTTCACCTTCCACGTACGCACCCGGCTTTTATTTACCGTATACACCAGCGTTCCGGCGGTGACCGCCGCCAGACACACCGCCTGCACGGAGCCCACAGTGTTCGGGTTTTCAAACAGGGCCTTGATTGCGGAAAAGAGCTGGCTGCCCAGCAGTCCTCCCGCCGCCGACCCCAGGGCCAGAGGCGTTCCCGTGGACAGCTCCACCCGCCGCTCCCCGGCCAGCATACTGCGTCCCACCGAGTAGCAGCTCATGGACAGCACCGTGCAGCCGGATAGAAAGCTGATGGTAGACACCGTCTCCAGGTGGAGCAAATCCAGCACCGGCTTGATAATCACGCCGCCGCCAATCCCGCAGATGGCCCCCGCCACGCTGGCCAGCAGGCTTACCAGAAAAAAGATCAGCATAGAACCCCTTCCTTGACTCCTTAACCTTTAAGCTTGAAACTGATTATATATTATAAACAATTTTCCCCAGTCCGTCAATCAAATTCCCGATGCTCACCCCAAAAGGAGGATTTCCCCATGGAACAGCCCCTGCACATATTAGAGCGCTATTTCGGCTACCGGGCCTTCCGTCCCGGCCAGGAGGAGGTGGTCCGGCAGCTGCTTCAGGGCCGGGATGTGCTGTCCGTCATGCCCACCGGAGCGGGCAAGTCCATCTGCTTTCAGGTCCCCGCCCTGTGCCTGGAGGGGATTACCCTGGTGGTTTCCCCGCTGATCTCTCTCATGAAGGACCAGGTGGGGGCGCTGCTTCAGGCGGGGGTAAAGGCCGCTTATCTCAACAGCTCCCTCACCGAGCGGCAGTTCGGCCTGGCCCTGCGCAACGCCCGGCAGGGGATGTATAAGATTATCTACGCGGCCCCGGAGCGGCTGGAGACAGAGAGCTTTTTGGAGTTTGCCCGAAACGCAGAAATCTCCCTGCTGGCGGTGGACGAGGCCCACTGCATCTCTCAGTGGGGCCAGGACTTCCGGCCCAGCTATTTGAATATCCCCCAATTTGTAAAAGCCCTCCCCCGCCGCCCGGTAGTGGGGGCCTTCACCGCCACCGCTACCCCCCAGGTCCGGGAGGACATTGTCCGCTCCCTGGAGCTGCAAGACCCCTTTTCCCTGGTGTCCGGCTTCGACCGGCCCAACCTGTTTTTCCAGGTGGATGTCCCCAAGAGCAAAAAAGAGGCTCTGCTTCGCTTTCTGGCGAGCCGCCGGGAGGAGAGCGGCATCGTCTACTGCGCCACCCGCAAGACCGTGGAAGAAATCTGCGCGTTTTTGCAGGAGCGGGGGTTCTCCGCCGGCCGGTATCACGCAGGGCTGGAGAGCGGGGAGCGGCAGAGCAGCCAGGAGGATTTTTCCTACGGCCGCACCCGGCTGATGGTGGCCACCAACGCCTTCGGCATGGGCATTGACAAGTCGGATGTGCGCTTTGTGGTCCACTACAATATGCCCAAGGACGTGGAGAGCTACTACCAGGAGGCGGGCCGGGCGGGCCGGGACGGGGAGGAGGCCCGCTGCCTGCTGCTGTACAGCCCAGGCGACGTGCGGACCAATCAGTTTTTGATTGAGCTGCGGGGAGACGAGGAGACGGACCAGGGCTATGAGCAGCGGGTGAAGCGGGAACAGGAACGGCTGAAGCACATGACCGTCTACTGCCGGACCACCGGCTGCCTGCGGGGCTATTTACTGCGGTACTTCGGCGAGAGCGCCAGGGAGCACTGCGGCAAATGCGGCAGCTGCCTGGCCAACTTCCGGGAGCTGGACATCACCCGGGATGCCCAGCAGATTCTGAGCTGTGTCCGCCGGGCGGGGGAGCGGTTCGGAGCCGGGACCATCATCGACATTCTGCGGGGAGCGGACACAGAGCGCATCCGGAGCTGGAGTCTGGACACCCTGTCTACATACGGACTCATGCGGGACTACAGCCGGGACGAGGTCCAGTCCCGGATTCAGTACCTGCTGGAAAACGGCTGTCTGGTCCAGGCGGAGGGCCAATATCCCACCCTGGCTCTGGGTCCCAAGGCCAGGGGAGTGCTCTTCCAGGGGGAGACGCTCGTGGCTCAGGTGCGCTCCCTGCCCCGGGAGGAGGTCCAGAGAGCCGCCGCAGCCTCCGGCACGCCGGCGGACCCGGAGCTGCTGCGCCGGCTCCAGCAGCTCCGGGGGCGGCTGGCCCAGCAGGCGGGTGTCCCGGGCTATGTGGTCTTTTCCGACAAAACGCTGCGGGAGATGGCCGCCATACGGCCCCAGACGCTGGCCCAGATGCGGCTGGTGAACGGGGTGGGTGACTTCAAGCTGGAGAAGTACGGACAGAAATTTTTGGACGAGATTTTAGCATTCCAGGAGGATTGAGTATGCTGTATTCCTGCGCCCCTCTGGAGGGGCTCACCGGGCGGCAGTTCCGCAAGGTGCATCAGGCCTGTTTCCCCGGCGCGGACCGGTACTATATGCCCTTTTTATCCCCCGCTCAGGGCCACGTCTTTTCCCAAAAGGAGCTGCGGGAGCTGGACCCGGACTATAACCGGGGAATCCCCGTGATTCCCCAGCTTCTCACCCGCCGGGCGGAAGACTTTGTCTGGGCCGCCGGGGAGCTGGCGGCCATGGGCTACCCGGAGGTCAATCTGAATCTGGGCTGTCCCTCCGGCACCGTGACCGCCAAGGGGAAGGGGGCCGGTTTTCTGGGCCGGCTGGAGGAGCTGGAGCGTTTTTTGGACGAGATTTTCGCCCATAGCCCCCTGCCCATCTCCATCAAAACCCGGCTGGGGGTCCAGGAAGCGGAGGAATTTGAGGCCATTTTGCAGCTGTATGCCCAATATCCCCTGCGGGAGCTGATTCTGCACCCCCGGGTCCAGAAGGACCTGTACCGCCGGCCCGTTCGGAACCAGTGGTACGGGTTTGCTCTGGAACGGGTCAAATTTCCCCTGTGCGCCAACGGGGACCTGAACACCCCGGAGGACGCCCAGGCCCTGACGGAGACCTATCCCGAGCTGGAGGGGTTGATGTTCGGCCGGGGGCTGATGGCCGACCCGGCGCTGATTTCCAAGCAAAAGGGAGGTCCTCCCGCCAGCCGGGAGGACCTCCAGAGGTTTCATGACGCGCTCTACGAGCACTACATCCAGGATTTCGGCAGCCCCCACAGTGCCATGATGCGGATGAAGGAGCACTGGTCCTATCTGATTACCCGCTTTCGGGACCACGAAAAGCACGCAAAACACCTGAAAAAAGCCCAGAACCCCCAGGACTTCCGGCGGTGGGCCCAGGCTGTATTTCAGGAACTGGATCTGGTCTGAATTATTTGGGCCAAATCCACTTTTTTGGTCCCTTCTCATAGACCTGCTCATAAAATCCGTCCCAGAAGGCCAAATCCTCCTCCTGGAAGCCGCTGGCCAGCAGGGCCTTGCGGACCTGATTGGGGTAGCGGATGAATTTTTCATAGGGGACATACAGGGCCATGCCGTGGGAGCGGTCCATGGGGGGTGTGCTGTCCAAAAAGACCACCGCATCGGATACCGCCCGGCGCAGCTCGCCGGTCTGGGCCAGATTGGCGTTGCTCAGCTGGACCAAAAAGTCGATCAGATCCACCTGGTCATAGGCGGTGCCCTGGCCGTAGGCCTTGGACTGGCGCAGAGCGCTCTCAATGTCGTAATACCGGCCCGCCTCCAGCTTCTGGGCCAGCTGGGCGGACACCTGCCTCCAGCCCTCCGCCACGGCCTTCATCCGGCTCAGATCAATGAGGGACATAGTGGCATACAGCCAGTCGCTTGCCAGGGCGTCCCGCAGATAACCCTCGGAGATGATTCCGGCCAGCTCCAGGGGGTCCATGTCCGGGTCCCGACCCAGAGCGGTGAGCCAGTCGGTGTAATACCAGCCGTCCAGGGGCTCCAGCTCTTCGGAGGCCAGCAGGTAATCGGAGTAATCCTCCAGCATATAAGCGGTGGACATGGTGGCCATCAGACAGGCGTCAAAGCCCACCAGATCAAACTGCACATCCGCCCAACCGAACGCCTGGTCCAGCTCGTCCAGCATCATGGTTTTGGTGTTGTTCATCTCGTCGTGGCCGTAGCCCCGGAGGGTGCCGCCCCCGTGGTTCCACAGCACCAGGATATACCGCTGGGCCGGGTAGGCGGTGACCCCCCACCGCAGAAAGTTGGACAGCGTCTCCGGCTGGGACATGAGGGCACCCTCCAGAATGGGGGAGGCCGGGCGCAAATCACCGTTCTCTATCACAAAGCGCTGGGTGGCCCCGTCGGTCATCCAGTCGTTTTGCCATTCCTGGGTGCCGCCGGTCTGCATGACCACGCGGCAGCTTCCAGGGTCCGCCTGGAGCATCTCCCGGATGTCGGCGCTGGCCCGGCCCTGGAGGCGCTCCAGATTGCTGCCGGTGATGTACAGCAGGACGGTCACGTCGGATTTTGTTCCCACGCCGTCCCGAGCGGACTGGTAGTCCTCCCAGTCAAACAGGCCCTCCTGAGCCAGCCGGGCGGCCAGGGTGCCGGAGCCGTCGGCCATGGGAGCGGCCAGGGCCGCCAGGGACAGGTCCACCAGATCCCCCCGGTCAAAGCTGCCGTCCTCCGGGAGCACGGCGGGGGTGCGGGTTTGCAGGAGGGACAGGGCCTCCTCATAGGGGAAGCTCTGATAGCCCAGGGCCCGCAGGAGAAAGGACGCGTACTGCTGGGCGGTGGCGCTGTCGTTGGTCCCGAAGGCTTCGCCGGAAAATCCGGCGGTCAGCCCCTGCTGATAGGCATAGCCGATGTAGGGGTCCGCCCAGCCGGCATCTTGGAAGGGGTGCTCCCATTCCCCCGCCAGGGCGTCCTCCGCCTGTCCGGTGAGCTTCAGCAGCATCACCAGAGCCTCCGCCCGGGTGGGGGTGCGGTCCAGCTCATAGCCCGCCTCACTGCCGGAGAAGAGCCCCAGCCGGTCCAGAGCCTGAGCGCCGTCCTCTTCCGCGGCCCACGCCGCCGGGAGCAGAACCAGGGTTAACACGGCCAGGGCCGCAAGTAATTTTTTCATATGTACCGTCCTTTTTGAAAAAACCTCCGCAAAGCTCGCTTTGCGGAGGTTCTATTTTTACACGTATTTCAATCCGCTGCCGGGCTCAGTCTTCACGTTCTCGGTGCGCTCGTCCATCCAGGCCTTTTCGGCCTCGCTGCTCAGGTAATACTGGGCCTCCAGCATCCAGTAGGGGTCGCCCTGGGCCGCCAGATACATCACGTGCCAGCCCTGCACCGAGCTGCCGGTGTTCTGGACCAGCTCGGTGTCGCCCACCTTGCGGGCGGGGTCCAGAGCCCAGTCGGTGAAGGTGTCCACATAGTTGGAGTAGGGGGTGATGGCGGAGATCAGCCCGCCGTTGGAGGCGGAGCCGGTGTCGGCGCTGTTCTCCCGGGCCAGTTCGGCGAAGGAATCCTCGGTGGCCTCGCCGGTCTTCCACTGGTCCAGCAGCTCCTGGGCCTTGGCCTTGGCCTCGTCAAACTGCTCCTGGGTGGGGGTCTGACCGCTCTCGGCGGCGGCGACCAGGATGTGGCGCACGTCGGCGCTGGGGGTCTCGTCCCGCTGGCGGTCCTCGAAGCGGACCACGCAGTAGTTATAGGTGCCAAAGCTCTCATACTCGGCCTGATACAGATCGCCGGACTTCCGGGCGCTGTCATAGGCCCACTCCTGATATGCGTCGTTCACGCTGCTGCCCAGGCGCACATCGTCCTGGAGGAAGGAATAGGCGCTGTACTGCTGGGACAGGCTCTCCAGGTTCTGGCTGGGATTGGCCTGGAGGGCGGCGTACACCGCGTCGGCGTTGGCCTTGGCCTCCTGCTTGGCCTGCTCCAGCAGCTGGGCCTCTTCCTCCTCGGTGCGCTCGATGGTGTTGCCATCCGCGTCGGTTTCGGCGGCGGGGAGGGAGGCCTGGAACACAAACTGGGTCAACGTGAAGGCGTCCAGCTCGTCGGCGTGCTCCTTATAATAGGACTCCTGCTCCTCCTGAGAGAACTCCAGGCCGTTGACGTAGTCGCTGGTGTAAGCCTCCACATAGATGCTGCGCTCCAGATTTGTTTTGTACACGTCGTAGGTCATATAGGGGCCGTACACCGCTTTCAGGTAACCGGCCCGGCTGGTATAGTTGAGGCTGCCCCGCCACTGGTCCTCCAGACCGGCCAGGGTGTCGGTCAGAGTCTGCTGTCCCTCTTCCGAAAGGGTGTAGCCCTCGGCCTTGGCGGCGTTCTCCAGGGCCACGTGCTGGGCCAGGGACTTCTGGGCCTCGTCCACAAAGTGGGCGTGCCAGGTGGTCATATTCAGCTCGTCATAGATCTGCTCCTCGGGAGACTGGGCGTAGTTGAAATTCGACTGGCCGTACAGGCTGTTGATATACTCCTGGTTGTAGACCATCTGGTAATGGAATTCCAGGTCGGCGGCGGTGAACTTCTGGCCGTCGATAGTCACAGCGGTGGCCCGGCCCTGGAAAAAGCCGGTGTTATAGACCAGCAGGGCAATGGCGGCCACTGCGAACACCGCGCCAAGAATCGTATAGAGGATGCGGCTGCGCTTGGCGGCCTGCTCCTCCCGCTGCTGCTTCATGTTTTTTTCGCTGGGCCCCTGGGCGCTCAGGTCCTGGCGGCCCTTTTTTTCTCTGGATGCACTCACAGTTTGATTCAGTCCTCTCATGTTTGGTAAAGTTCCGCAATATTATACAAGATAATTCGGGCCGTTGCAAGTGGTAAATCAAAGAATTTATAGTTTCGTCAAAAAGGCGCGGGGTCCCAGCAGACCCCGCGCCTGAACGCCATGGTTTTATAAGCCCCGCTCTGGCCGTGTGGACCCGTTTAAAACCTGCACGAATGGCAGGTGGGTCGCCTCC
>CAJUPG010000019.1 GCA_910588455.1 uncultured Oscillospiraceae bacterium | reverse complement strand
CACGCCCAGGGCGAAGCGGAAGGCGGCCCAGATGGCCACCGCCAGCACCAGGGTGATCACATAGTAGGATTTTTTCCGGCACCGGAAATAGAGCAGAAATCCCAGACAGCAGAAAATCGCGCCCACCACAAACAGGCCGGTGAGCTTGCTGAGGAAGTACGTGCCGGCAAGGATGCCCAGGATGACCAGGGCTTTGGCCTCTGTCTGGATATTGATGACCTTCCAGTTCAGGGGCTGCCTGGTGGCCAGCTTATACAGCTCCTTGCACACCAGCATGGCGCAGCACAGCATCATTACCACCAACAGCAGGGTGGGAAACGCGCGGCCGTTGACTACGTCTTTTTCAGAGATTGCCACCTGGTCCGGCATAACCAGAAAAATCACAAGGGCTACGGCAAAAAACAGGATGCCGGTCACCAGGTCAACAGGGATGCGGATCTCTTTCTCATGCAGCTTGCGGCCCCAGGCGTCCATACGGCCGTTGAACTGCTCCACCCATTTACTCATGGGAGGACCTCCTTTCCTGATCGCAAAAAAGAACGGGGAATGGGCGGGACGTGTTCCCGATCCCATTCCCCACAACATTACCTGTGGTACTTAGATCAGCCGGCAACGATGTCTTTGTACTCGTTGACGATGCTCTTTACATTTTCCACGTGGGCCTCCACGTCGGCCACGGACATGGTGTCCACCTCCAGCAGCATGGTGTCGTGCAGCCAGTCGGCCACCTCCTGGTCGGCCAGGATCTTGCCGTAGAGCTCCTTCAGCTCGGAAACCTTCTCGGCGTCGGTGCCGGCCCGGGCCATGATGAAGCAGCGGTTGCGGAAGTAGGGGTAGCCGTGCTGGCCCACGCCCTCAACTCCGGCGAAGGGGCCGTTTTCGATATCGTTCTCGTCGAAGGCGCACACCACGGTCACGCCGTTCTGCTGATAAGTTTCCAGAATCTGGGACTGGTGAGAGACAGCAAACTGGGTCTCGCCGCGGGCCACGGCCTGGGCGGCCTCAGCGGCGGACTGATAGGGAGTCAGCTTCAGCTGGCTGCCCGCGCCCATGGAGCCGAAAAGGGCGGCGGCCAGGAATGCCTCGGAGCTGGTGGCGCCGTTGACGGCCACGCTGATCTCACTGCCCTGGGCCACATAGGACTCCAGATCAGCCACGCTGGTGATGTTCAGCTTGGCGTCGGCGGAGAGGACAAAGATGGAGGAATAGAGGTTTTCCACAAAGGCGAAATCCTCATAGCCGAACTGCATCTTATCCGGGTCCAGAATGGAGGTGATGGACAGCAGGCCCTCGCCCACAAACACCAGCTCGGTGTCGTTGGCCTTGGTGTCGGCCACCCAGGTGTTCACAGTGGCGGCGTCGCCCTTGATGGCCTCGGCCACAAGGGTGATGGTGTCGGAGTAGCTGGTGGACTTGGTGGCAGCCTGCTGGCTGACCATGGCGGCCACGCCGGAGGGAGCCCAGGGGCAGGTGACCTTCCAGGTGGCGTTTTTCTTTCCGCAGGAGGTGAGCAGCGTTGTAAACATGGCTGCAACAAGGACAAGGCTGAGAATTTTCTTTTTCATAATCATACTCCTTTTCCGTTTTTGTGTCAGATGCGGACTGCATCATATTGATCCGCACCTGTAATGGCTTCAATTTAACATAACCTGGAGCCTGATTCAACATCTTTTTTGCAAATACACATAAAGTTGTATGGTCAACCGTCTTGATTACAAAAACCTGTCTAAGAATTCGGGTATTTTCATGCGTTTTGCACAAATAATTTTGCGGGATACCGGCGCCCAGCCGATACTTGAAAGGGTAGGGCAAAACAGGTATAATCAGGAAGGAAACGACGGTTGTTAGGGGAAAATGAATATGGAATATTATGATATTTTCATTGGATTTTTGGACAGTGTGACAGGACATCTGGCCCTGGCGGTCTATCTGCTGGCAGTAACCGGGGAGCGCGCGGTGTGGCGGCGGCTGAAAAAACTGCCGCTTTTGCTGCTGTCCCCCCTGATCGCCATCCTGCTATCGTTCGGAATGTATATGCTCCCGGAATTGAGAGCGGTTCAATACTATATCAGTTCATTGAGCGTTTTGCTCATGTGCGCCCTGTGGGTCCGGTGGGCCTGGAGCTGGGGATTCTGGCCGTCCTTTGCCGCCGCCTGCATGGCGGGGATTTTTCAGGTGGCGGGCGCCACGGTGTCCGCGATGGTCCCCCTGCCATTTGCCCCGGCGGCGGGACTGCATCTGGCCATCAGCATTGCCCTTTCCCTGTTGCTGTACAGGCTGCGGTTTGGAACCTGGTTCTGCCTGCTGCTGAACGACAGATCCGCGCCCCGGCGGCTTGCGCTGCTTTTATTCGCGCTGGAAGCAACAATGGAACTGCTCCTCCGGCTGGGGTTTGGCCTTCAGCCCCGCTTTCTGAGCTTCTACTACCTTCTTGTGGTGGCGATGGTAATCCTGATGACTGTGCTGATTGTCTATCTGGCTCAGCGGCTGGATACCGCCCGGAAAATGCAGGCCCAGCAGGACATTATCGTCCAGCAGCGGCTCTACGAGCAGGATTTGGAGATGCTCCGCCGGGAGGTGCGTACCTTCCGCCACGACTACAAAAATCTGCTGGCGGGCCTGTCTCAGCAGGCAGGGAAAGGGGAGCTGGAGGGCCTGCGGCGCACCCTGTCCCAGCTGGACGCGGGATTTGACGTGCGGCTTGGAGCGAAAATTCAGGAATCCGCCCAAATCGGCAATTTGCAGATTCCGGAAGTCCGAAGCCTCCTGTTGAGCAAGCTCACCGCCATGCGGGAGAAGGGGGTTGAGTGCCGGCTGGAAGTGCTGTACCCGTTGGCGGATGTGAATATGGACGTATGGGATTTTGTCCGCTGTCTGGGAATATTGATTGACAACGGGGTGGAGGCCGCCCTGGACGCTGGACAGCCCTGGGTCGAGATTATCCTGCTGGCCCAGGAGCGGCGGGTGTTTCTTCGGGTATCAAACCCCTATACAAATCACATTGAGCCAGGAAAAATGTGGCATGAGGGCTGGTCCACCAAGGGCGCGGGCCGGGGAATGGGCCTGTTCAGCTATCAGCGCATTCTGGAGGGCTGCCCCAGCGCCTCCTCCAGCACCAGTTGGGACAAGGGGATATTTGTGCAGGAGCTGACCGTGGAGGGCGGACGATGATCGGGATTTATGTTTGCGACGATGAAGCCGCCGTCCGCCACCAGATTCAGACGGCCCTGGAGTGGAAAATCTTTGTGGAAAACTATGATATGAAGGTGGTGTGCAGCGCCGCCGGCGCCCAGGAGCTGCTGGCCGCGTCGGAACGGGAAAAGCGCGGGATTTACTTTCTGGATGTGGATTTAAAGGATGGGGAATGGGACGGGTTCCGGCTGGGGCAGGAATTGCGGCGGCGGGACCCTCACGGTACGCTGGTTTACATCACCAGCTTCGGAGATCTGGCCTGGCGTACCTTTCAATACCATCTGGAGGCCTTTGACTACATTATAAAGGAGCCGGAGCAGATCGGACCGTCTGTGTCCCAGTGCCTGGGGGAAATTCATATGCGGCTGCTGGCGGAGCGCCAGGACCCGGCGGAGGTGTTCACCCTGCGGACAGAGGAGACCGTGCGCCACATCCCGCTGCACAATATCCTCTTTTTTGAAACAGCCGGCGCCCCCCACCATGTTCTGCTCCATACGGCCAACAGCCGGATGGATTTTTTGGGAAGCCTCAACGAGCTGGAGCAAAAACTGGGAGACCGCTTTATCCGCACGCACCGGGCCTATTTGGTGGCGGCGGACCAGATTGAAGAGGTGGATTTGAAACACAATAAGCTGCGGGTTGGGGGCCGGGAGTGTCTGCTTTCCCGGGCGGGAAAAGCGGAGCTGCGCAAAAAGCTGGGAAGGAACCTGTGAGGTTCCCTCCCAGTCCATTCCGGAAGCTTTTATGTTCATTCCGGAAATTCGGGCCGCAGGGCCGGGTCTGTGTGGTATGGTTGTACGGTCAAAGACAGGACGAGAAAGGAGGTGGGCGTATGGCAAAGGACCGTTTTGTGGAGGTCTACTCCCAGGGCATCGTCAATGTGGCCAAGATCATCGTGGACACGGAAACCGGCGTGAATTACCTGCTGGGCTCCCACGGGAAGCAAACGGGCACTGGACTAACCGTTTTGGTGGATCAGGACGGCAAACCTGTCGTCACCCCTGTCAAGCAGGGAAAGCAATAAACGAGGGATGAAATGATGAAAGAAAAAGTTAGCTTAAAAGGGCTTGTCGGGACAAAAATTGTTTATGCGGGACTTCTGGTCTGCTACTACTGGATGTGGGCAAGACGGGATTGGAAGAGTTATTATGACTTGATCCAGAATATGATTGCCATATTTACGGTTCTGTTTCTGGCGCTACAGGCTGTCCGCATTTATAAGTACGGCAAAGAAAAAAAGGACGGGCTGGCGATGCAGCGTCTGCATAAAATAGACGCGATTGTCTTGAAAATCATGGTGATTGCCGTAACCGCCATTGCGTTCGCGTCTGCTGCTGTGTTCGCAGACGGAAGAACGGCGGGCTATGGTCTGGTCGGAACGATATTTGTATTGACGGTGATACGCTTTATCCTGTTTTGTGTGATGGACAAAAAAGAAAGCTGAACTGTCTCCCTGTCTTAACGCATGAATACGAAAAAGTCTGCCTCAGGGCAGACTTTTCCACCGGCTGAGGCCGCTTTCCATATGGAAAGCGGCCTGTTTCCGTAATTTTTTAAAATGCAATCCGGGCCCCGGTGGTCAGGGGATGCAGCCGCCCCTCCAGCCGCTCCCGCAGCAGGGCGAAGGCAGCGGCACTGGTGCAGTGGCCGGTGTACAGCCGCTCCACCCCCAGTCCGGCCAGACGGTCCGCCACGGAGCGCACATAGTCCTCCTCCGGGGCGATCAGATGCAGCCCCCCCAAAACTGCGCAGACCCGTTTTCCGGGAAACTGCTCCAAAACCCCCTGGACAATGTTGACAATCCCCCCATGGGAACAGGAATTGAACAGGATCAACCCGCACTGGGTCTCCAGCACCAGGGACTGCTCGTGGGAGAAGCGGTCAGGGATGAACTGGTCCGGGCCGATTTTTTCCAAAAGGGTTTTTTCGTGGTTGGCAAAAGCTCCTCCCTGGAGGGTCTCCGGGACTAACCAGGCCCCCTCCATGGGAGAAAACAGCCCCTCCACCGGCACAAACCGGGGATTTTGGACAATATCCCGGTGGATGCCGATAAACCGGGGCGCGCCCTGGGAGATGGAAAACCAGCTCTTCCCCGCCGCCGGGCGCAGGTACACCGGGGCCGTCTCGTTTTCCGCGAAAAACCGCCGGAAGCCGTCGGCGTGATCGTAGTGGCCATGGGACAGGGCCGCCCACTCCACCCCGGACAGGTCCACCCCCAGCTTTTGGGCGTTGTCCGCGAACTTTCCCGAGGAGCCCGCGTCCAAAAGAATGCTGTGCCCCCGGTATTGGATGTGAAAGGACAGCCCGTGTTCCGCCGTCAGGTGGCAGGGGGCGGTATTCTCCATTAAAACGGTAATGTTCAAGGCTGAAATTCCTCCTCTCCCAGCAGCTGCTGGGTCAGATCAATAAAATGGGACAGGACGCTCCACCGGCGGGCCTGCTTCAGATAACCGATGCTGATGGTGTGGCGGGCGTGCTGGGAAAACCGGAACAGCTCCACCGAGTCCAGCTGCGCCGGGGTCAGGGTGGCCCGGGCCATAATTTCCGGGCAGAAGCAGGCGCCCACGCCCCGCAGGCACAGGTCCAGCAGGGTGCCCAGGTTCCGGGACATGACCCGGATGGCCGGGTCCGTATCCAGCTGGGCGAACAGAGCCTGCCGAAGAGCGCTCACCACGTCCTCTTCACTGTTGGCCACGAAGGGACACCCGGCCAGCGGCTCCAGGCTTTGGCGGACCCGGACTTCCTCCGCCACCCCCCTCCACCGGGGACCGTACTGCGCTTCCAGCAGCTGCCTGGAGATCAATAGAACCACCTCTTCCCGGTAGAGGTCCAGCAGCTCCACTCCCGGAAAGGGCTGGGGGAAGTGGCCGATGATCAGGTCCAGTTCCCCGCGGACAAGCTTGTCGCAGAACTGCTCGCCGCTCCCCTCAAACAAGCGTATATCCACCTTGGGCCAGGTCCTTTGATAGACCTGAATGACCTCCGGCATAATGGACCGCCCCCGGACGGTGCCGATGCCAATGCGCAGGCATCCCTTCTCCTCCCCGGCCAGGTCGTCGAAGTCCCGCTCCAGCTGCCGGTATTTCCGCTGAAAATCCAGCGCGTATTCCAAAAAAACCTGTCCCGGGTAGGTCAGCTCCAGAGGGGTGCGCCGGAGGAACAGCTTGCACCCCAGTTCCTTCTCCAGGGCCGCGATGTGGGCGCTGAGGGTCTGCTGGGTGATGTGGAGCTGCTGCGCCGCCCGGGTAAAACTGCGCGTGTGGGCGGTCATAGCGAAATAGTCCATGCTGAGGAAGTTCAAGCAAATCTCCCCCCGGTTAAATACAGTGTTTTTCCTGTGGGATCAATCAAAATTAACAGTTGGACATTGATGCAGCTTTCTGGTACAGTGTAGTTACCAAATCAAAGGAGGTTGTTTTTATGACTATCATCAATCTGCTGATCGCGGCCATCGGCATTGCGGCTACCATGTCCCTGCTGCCAAATAAGCATTAGGAGGTTTTCATATGGAGACGACTGCCTTGCTGCTGTTTCTGGGCGCACTTCTGGCGTGCGTGATCCTGAAGCTGGAAATTCTGTGGGCCCTGGCCGCCGGCTACGTCATTTTCTTCCTCTACAGCCGCAAAAAGGGCTTCTCCTTCCGGGAAATTTTTCAAATGTCCTGGAAGGGCATTAAAACCGTCCGGAATGTGCTGCTGTTGTTCCTGTTCATTGGGATGCTTACTGCCCTCTGGCGGGCCTGCGGCACCATCGCCGTTATCATAACCGCCTGTGTCCATGTGCTCCAGCCCTCTGCCTTTGTGCTTTTCGCCTTTTGGATGAACTGCGGGGTGTCCGTCCTCACAGGCACCGCCTTCGGCACGGCGGCCACTATGGGGGTTATTTGCATGAGCATCGCCCAAGCCATGGGGTTGAGCCCGGTACTGGCAGGGGGGGCGGTGCTGTCCGGGGTATTCTTCGGGGACCGCTGCTCTCCGGTGTCCACCAGTGCCCTGCTGGTGAGCGAGTTGACCGGAACAGATCTGTTTCAGAACATTGGCCGGATGGTCCGTTCGGCTCTGGTTCCCTTTCTGGCCGCCTGCGCCGTCTATTTCCTTCTGGGACTGCCGGCAGCGGGGGAAGGAGCGCTGCCGGACGTGGGGACCCTGTTTGCCCGGGGACTGGTCCTGCACTGGGCCGCCCTTCTGCCCGCTCTGCTGGTGTTGGTGCTGGCGGCGTTCCGGATGCCGGTAAAGCGGGTGCTGGCCGCCAGCATTGCCGCCGCGCTGGCGCTGTACCTTACGCTCCAGCAGGGGAGTCTGTCCAGCTTGCCTCAGCTTCTGTTCTTCGGGTTCCATCTGGAGGACCCGGAGCTGGAGGCCCTTCTGGGGGGCGGCGGGATTGTGTCCATGCTCCGGAGCGGGGCCATTGTGTGCCTGTCCTCCAGCTATGCGGGGATTTTTGAGAAAACCGGCCTGCTGCGCAGCCTCCAGACCAAGGTGGAAGGGCTGGGAGCCCGCCGGGCCTTCCCGGCGGTGCTGGCGGCGGGGACGGCGGCCTCTTTGGTCTCCTGCAACCAGACCCTGGCCATTCTGCTCACCCATCAGCTGTGCGTCAATCTGGAGGAGGGCCCGGAGCTGGCCCTGGATCTGGAGGACTCGGTGGTGGTGGTGGCCGCCCTGGTCCCCTGGTCCATCGCGGCGGCGGTGCCCCTGTCCTCGGCGGGCGCGCCCAGCGCCAGCATCCTGGCGGCCTGCTACCTATATTTTCTGCCTCTGTGGCGGCTGCTTTCCCGTAAAAGCATTAAAAGTGCATATCAAACCAGTACCACTGATTCGTAATTTTTTCCGTATACATCCGGTTGTTGCCGTCTGCTTCCTCCCAATACCAGCCCTTGTCCCGGGGGACAAACTCCATCTCCGTCTCCTGAAAACCCAGGGGAATGTCCTGGGGGGAGTAGTAGAACCCCCGGTAGCGCTTCCCCCAGGCGGACGTGTCGAACTGCACCATTTGCGTATAAGCGTCCACGGTCCAGCCGTTGTAGGAGGACCGGCCGTTCAGCGGCGGGTTCTGGAGAAGCTCTTCTGAAAACTGCCGGAGGGTCTCGTGGTGCGCCCGGACATAGCGGACGGCGGCGGCTTTGGGATTTTGACTGGCAAATACTCCCGCCGCGCCGGCTAGGAGGCAGACGAGAAGAATTCCAATCCCGATTCGTTTCGTATTCATCTTTGTCATCTCCTAATCAAACGGTTCCGTTTTGCATTGCTACTCTCGGGCCGCTGTGCCGGTTACATCGTTAATCCACCGTCCGGACCGCAGGCGGCGCATCCCTACAAAAAATTTGATAATGTTCTCGGAGGGGATGCACAGATACACCCAGAAAATATCCAGCTTCAGTACCAGCCCCGTCAGGGCGGTCAGGGGAATGGCCACCAGCCACAGGGGGGTAAGGTCGATAATGGTGGACGCCCGCACATCCCCGCCCCCCCGGAGAACTCCCACAATAATGGCCTGATTGAAATTTTTAATGGGGATCATCAGTCCGGAGACGGTAATCATCATCGCTGCAATCCGGCTCGCCCCCGGGGAGAGCTGAAACAGGGGGAACACCCACAGCGGAGCGATCCACTGGGCAAACAGCACCAGGAGACAGCCCACCGCCAGGCCGCACAAAAAGGCCAGGGTGCTCAGGGCCATGCCCACCTGCTGCACCGTCTGGGTACGCCCCGCGCCGATCTCCCGCCCGATCAGGATGGAGGCGGTGGCGGCGATGCCGAACCCCACCACCATACAGATTTTTTCCACGTTGCCCGCCAGGGTGTAGGCGGCGAGAATCTCCTGGCTGTTCTGCATATGGCCCATAACGGTGGGGAAAATGCCGGTCCCCAGCCCCCACATTGTCTCGTTGCACACCACAGGTCCGCCGTAGCGCACAAAACGGCGGGCCATTTCCATGCCCGGACGGAGCAGAAGTCCAGGGCGCAGGCGTAAAAATTTATTGAACCGGATGTGCAGGGCCAATACGGCGATTTCCACCCCGCGGGAGAGCAGCGTCGCCAGGGCCGCGCCCTCCACCCCCAGGGCCGGAGCGCCCAGCCTGCCGAAAATCAGCACCCAGTTTAAAAAGGTGTTGCAGCTCATGGAAATCATCAGGATGTACATACCAAGGCTGGGATTTTCCATCGCCCGGTAGGCGGAGATATAGACCATAGTGAAAGCGTTGAGCACATAGGAAAAGCCGGCAATGCGGCCATACCGGGCCGCCAGCGCCACAAGCGCCTGATCCTTTCCGAACAGAGAGAGGAAGGGCTGGGGGATAAACCACAAAACCAGCGCTACGGTCAGGGACAGTATCCCCACGCACCAGGCGGACACCCCCATCACCCGCTGGATGTCGTCTGTCCTCTGGCGGCCCCAGTATTGGCTGAACAGCACGGTTGCGCCGCTCTGGACGCCAAAAATGAACATCTGGACCATGAACAGGGGGATATTCGCCAGGGCCACCGCCGCCATAGGCTGTTCCCCCAGCAGTCCCACCATAAAGGTATCCGCCATAGCGAGGGTGCTGGTAATTAAATTTTGCAGGACAATGGGGGCGGCCAGAGCCGCCACCTGCCGGTAAAACTGCGTTCCGCGATTCAAGTAAGAAAACATGGCAATCCCTCACGACATGGACATGAACAGCTCCCGCTTTGCCGCGGCCAGGGCGTCTGCCAGAGCATCTATATTCTCTTTTCTGGTATCGTAGGAGAAGCTCACCCGCAGCACGCCGTCCCGCTGCTTTTTGGGCAGATTCAGGGCGGCGAACACATGGCTGGGCTTTCCCCGGTGACAGGCGGAGCCGGAGGACACATAGACCTCCCGGTCGCTTAAAAACCGCAGCAGCACCTCGCTTCGGTAGCCGGGCAGGGCGATGGGCAGAATATGGGGGCAGCCTCCGGTTACCACCGGGGCGATGTCCAGAGGCTTCAGCCGGTCAATGGCGTACTGCTTCAGCTGGGCGGCGTGCCGGGCGTCGGCGGGAAAGGTTGCCCGGCCCGCCTGGACGGCGGCGGCGAAGGCGGCAATCTGGGCAGTGGGCTCGGTGCCGGAGCGCAGCCCCCCCTCCTGGCCCCCGCCCCGGATAAGGGGGGGCAGGCGCAGGCCCTTCCGGACATAAAAGCCGCCAACGCCCTTCGGCGCGTGGATTTTGTGTCCGCTGACCGACAGCAGATCCACCCCCAGCTCCTCCGGGGTAAAGGGAATTTTCAGAAAGCCCTGGACCGCGTCACAGTGGAGCAGGGCGGCGCTCCGGGCAGCCCGGAGGACGGCGGCGGTTTCCGCCACGGGGAGGACCGTCCCCAGCTCGTTGTTCACCAGCATCATGGACACCAGAACGGTGTCTGGCCGCAGGGCCTGCCGGACCTGCTCCGCCGCAATGGCTCCGTTCCGGTCCGGCTTCAGATAGGTTACCGCATACCCGCGCTGCTCCAGGGCCTTGCAGGGCTGCAAAACCCCGTCATGCTCAATGGCGGTGGTAATAATGTGCTTCCCCCTGTGACGGCCCAGCTCCGCGGCGGCGGCAATGGCCCAGTTGTCCCCCTCTGTGCCGCCGGAGGTGAAAAAGAATTCCTCCGGCCGGCAGCCCAGCCCCTGGGCACTTTCCCGCCGCCAGCCCTCCAGGGCCGCCTGGGTGGACCGGGCCGGTCCGTATTGGGAGGAGGGGTTCCACCACAGGCGCTGCATTGCGTCCAGGGCCGCCTGGGCGGCCTCCGGGCGGACGGGGGTTGTGGCGGCGTTGTCCAAATAGTGGATCATGGGGGTCACACTCCTGCAAAAAATAAGTCAAGCAGGATGATTTTAGTACGAAACAGGGGGAAAGTCAATCCATATAGAGAAAATCCCCTCTGATCCGGAGAGGCTCCGCAGTCAGAGGGGAAGGGCTTCAGAAAAACAGCACCAGAACCGATGTGATAATCCCGCACACGCAGATGGCAATGGAACTCATGGCCCCCTGAATTTTGCCGATTTCCATGGCCTTGGTGGTGCCCAGGGCGTGGCTGCAGGAGCCGATGGCCAGCCCCTCCGCCACCGGGTCGGTGATGTGAAACAGCTTGGCAAACTGGGGCACCAGAATAGCCCCCAGCATCCCGGTAATCATGCCGGCGGCGGCGGCCACACCGGCCACGCCCCCCCGGCTGTCCACAATGCTCAGGGCGATGGCGGCGGTGACGCTTTTGGGGAGCAGAGAGACGGTCAGCAGCTCTTCCATCTGAAACAGCCGGCACAGAAGCAGTACGCTGCAAAGACTGGTCAGACTGCCGGCAAAGCAGCCCAGCAGCACGGCCAGGAAATAGTCCTTCAGAATCCTGCGCTGGTTGTAGATATTCAGGGCCAGCACGGCGGTAACCGGGCCCAGCATCATGCGCACCGGCTCCGCGCTGGCGGCGTAGACGGCGTAGGGAATGCGGAAAGCCACCAGAAACACAATCACCAGTGCTGTGGCGATCACAATCGGGTTGCACAGGATAAATTTAGTCCGGCGCTGGACCCAGATTCCCACCGCCCAGGCAGCGGCAGTCAGGGTCAGACCGAAAAAGGGGGAGTGCAGCATTGCTTCAAGCATGGGGAACCGCCCCCTTTTTCTTTTGCAGCCGGATCACCAGCTGGACGGTCCAGGCCGTTACGCCGTAGACCAGCGGCGTGGTGATAACCGTAATCAGCAGGAAGGGGAGCAGCTGGGGGAGAATGTCCTCCATCCGCTCCATAATCCCCACGCAGGGCGGCAGAAAGAAAAACGCCATATTGGCCACCAGAAAGCCGGAGGCCCGCTCCAGATGCTTGGGCTTGAGCAGGCCGGAAAAGAGCAGCGCGGCCAGCAGCAGCAGAGCAATGACACTGCCGGGGAAGATGAAGGGGAGCGCGGCGGAAATTCCTTCTCCCACCAGGCAGACGCCGAAAATAAGGGCCAATTCACCCATGATATTCATGTCGTATCCTCGCAGTTCAGTCCCAGATGCAGGTGGCAAAGTAGTCCTCCGGGGTCTCGGCCCGGCGGATGAGCCGGGCGGTCCCGTCCTCCTGGAGCAGTACCTCCGCCGAGCGCAGCCGGCCGTTGTACTGATAGCCCATGGAGTGGCCGTGGGCCCCGGTGTCGTGAATGACCAGAAGGTCCCCGATCTCGATCTCCGGCAGCATCCGGTCTACGGCGAATTTATCGCTGTTTTCGCATAGAGAGCCGGTTACGTCGTACATATGATCCCAGGGCGCATCCTCCTTGCCCATAACGGTGATGTGGTGGTAGGCCCCGTAGATGGCCGGACGCATCAGATTGGCGGCGCAGGCATCCACCCCGATGTACTCCTTGTGGGTGTGCTTCTGGTGCAGGACCCGGGTGACCAGGTGGCCATAGGGGGCCAGCATGAACCGGCCCAGCTCGGTGCACAGGGACACGTCCCCCATGCCGGCAGGGACCAGAATCTCTTCATAGGCCTTCCGGACCCCTTCGCCGATCACGGCGATGTCGTTGGCGGACTGCTCCGGCCGGTAGGGGATGCCCACCCCGCCGGACAGGTTGATGAAGGTGATGTGAGCCCCGGTCTCGTTCTTCAGCTCCACGGCGGTGCGGAACAGAATCGCCGCCAGGGCGGGGTAGTATTCATTGGAAATGGTGTTGGAGGCCAAAAAGGCATGAATCCCGAACTCCTCCGCCCCCAGTTCCTTCAGGCGCCGGAAGGCCTGGGTCATTTGGGGCCGGGTCAGGCCGTACTTGGCCTGACCGGGGTTGTCCATCACCTGGAAGCCCTCCTTGCTCTCTCCCAGGGTAAAGGTCCCGCCGGGGTTATACCGGCAGGATATTTTTCTGGGAATATAGCCAATGGTATTCTTCAAAAAGTCGATATGGCTGATGTCGTCCAGGTTGATGGTGGCCCCCAGCTTGGCGGCCAGGGCGAATTCCTCCGCCGGGGTATCGTTGGAGGAGAACATGATCTCCCCCCCGGCAAAGCCGCACCGGTCGGACATCATCAGTTCCGTCAGGGAGGAGCAGTCCACGCCGCAGCCCTCCTCCCGGAGAAGCTTCAGCAGCTGGGGATTGGGGGTGGCCTTCACGGCGAAGAACTCCCGAAAGCCCGGGTTCCAGGCGAAGGCCGCGTTCACCCGCCGGGCGTTCTCCCGGATGCCCTTCTCGTCATACAGATGGAAGGGGGTGGGGAACTGCCGGCAGATTTCCTCCAGCCGGATTTTGTTTACAAAGGGTTTTTTCACAGTTTCATCTCCTCTAAAGTAGGCATGGCCGGGATGGCCCCGCTGCGGGAGCAGGTGAGGGCCGCCGCCCGGTTGGCAAAGGTCAAAATTTCTTTCAGCTCGCCGGCGCTCAGGTCCTCCAGGGGCTTTTTCTTCCGCTGGCACAGGCGGGACAGCACCGCGCCGAGGAAGGTATCCCCCGCGCCGTTGGTGTCCGCCACTTTTACGGCCGCGCCGGGCTGCTGCCAGCACTCCCCCTGCCAGCGGCAAAATACGCCCTCGCTCCCCAGGGTGACCAGAATCAGCTGGATGCCCCGCTCCTCCAGCTGCCGGGTCCCATCCTCCAGGTCCCGGGACCCGGTGAGCAGGGGCAGCTCTTCCTCAGAGATTTTCAGCACGTCCACCAGGGGCAGGGGGATGCACATCCATTCCCGGGCCTCCCCTTCGCTGGGCCACAGGGCGGCGCGGTAGTTGGGGTCGTAGCTCACCAGAACCCCGGCCTGATGGGCGCTGCGGGCGGCGAAGATGGTGGCGTTCCGGGCAGAGCCCTGGGTGAGGCTGACAGAGCCGAAATGCAGTATCTTACTGCGGAAAATCTCCTCCGCGTCCACCTCCTCCGGGGTGAGGGCCGCGTCGCAGCCCCGGACAAATTGAAAATCCCGCTCGCCGGAGGAGTCCACCGAGACGATGGCCATGGTGGTGGCCTGGGCCCCGGCGCGCAGGCCGGACACGTCCACGCCGTTGTCCGCCAGTACCTGACGCAGGTAGTTCCCAAAGCCGTCCCGGCCCACTTTTCCGGCGAAGGCTGTTTTGGCCCCCAGCCGGGCGGCGGCCACCGCCACGTTGGCGGGAGCGCCCCCGGGGTTGGCGGCAAAGAGAGGGATTCCGCTCTCATTGAACCCAGTCTGTGTCAAATCAATCAGCACTTCACCGATGGCTGTAATGTCAAGCATTGTAACACAACCTCCTCTTATCTTGAAATTCTGAATATACATTCATTTTAGCAGAGTAAAGTCCGTTTGTCCAGATGTGAATTAGGAAAGTACAAAGGTCAATATAGACCCAGCGGCGGCCGCTGGTTTTTTTCTGTTGATCGGAGTGTCTTTGCCCGGCGGAGCAGGTCAGCCCCAAGCTGCTCCATAGCCAGCCCGGCAGCCCCCAGCGCACAGGCATATTCCTGCTGAATGCACGGAAAAATGTAATTGACATCCCGCGCAAACCGGTCATACTGCGCCGCTTTCGCCGTCAGAACCTCCATCCGGGGTCTGATCTTGATTCCGACTTGCCCGCCAATGACCAGATCCAGGTTCAAAAGCATCCGCAGATTGGTTATGAAAACAGCAAGATGCTCCAAATAGACCTCCCAGCCGTCCCGTTCCAGGGCCTGCGGGGACAGGTAGGCGTCGGCGCAGCCCTGCTTCCCGCAGTAGCAGCGCCGTCCGCCGGGAACCAAAATCATGTGGCCCAGCTCGCCGGCCTGGAACGTGTCCCCCATCCAGAGGGTCCCGTTCAGCATCACGGCTCCCCCTACAGACTCGTTGAGGGAGAGGTAAACATAGCTGCTCCGGCGGGCGTCCCGCTCGGTAAAGCAAGCGCAGTTGGCGTCATTGCCAAAGACCGCGGGACAGGGGAGGACCCTTTGGAACCGTTCCAGCCCCATGTGCTCCACTCCGAAGATATGAGAGCGGACAACCTGATTTTTCCGGCTGTCAATGATGCCGGGAAAGGATACTCCGGCGCCCAGGATCTGACCGGGCGCCACTCGCGCTTGCCGGAAAAAGTCCAGCAAAGCCGTTTGAAATTGGGGGTACCAGTCCAGTGCGTCCCGAAACGGAAGGGAAACGGAAGCAGCTTGCCGGAGATTTCCCAGCAAATCCGCTGTAACAAACTGGATCTGCTGCAGCCCAATGTTAATTCCCAGGACCTGCCCCGCCTCCGGGCAAAGGCGGAGCCGCTTCGCTTTTCGTCCTCCGCTGGATTGAGCCGCGCCGCACTCCTCCAAAATGTTTGCCTCCATGAGCTGCGTTACATTTTGGAGGACAGTGGGCATACTCAGGGACAGCTTTTCCCCAATGTCCTGCCGTGTTATCACCTGTCCGCCCCGCATCAGCTGAAAAATCCGCTCCTGAACGGTCTGCGCCATGTTCCCACCCGCTTTACGAAAATGTTTTATTAAAGTATAGCAGGCAATTTCACAAAAATCAATCTTGCTTTTTGTATGGAATATATAATTGACAAATAATCCGGCCAATTCTATACTGTAATTACTTTAATAAAATACTTTATCAAACTTGAGGTATGTTCATTTTGCACAAAACGAAGTCCCTGATCTTGTGCAGTCCAGACACATCGGCCAGTCTTTTTCCGGCGTTCGGAAAAAAGACAAACTAATACTTTTCCGGGCCCCGGAAAAAGTCCGTATTAACCCAAGCCCTTTCTTCCTCTACAATAGGCCCACAGACAGCTTTGAAGGACCGTTCAAAGGAAAAAAAGGAGGAAATTGTTATGGAAAAAGGTTGGCTGGGTCTGGAGGATCAGGTGGTCGTCGTTACGGGCGGAGCGTCCGGGATCGGCAGGCACGTGGTACAGACTCTGGCGGCAGCGGGCGCCAAAGCGGTGGTGGCCGACATGACGGTGAACACCGGCGACGAGCTGGACGGCGCGTACTGCGTCAAGTGCGACGTGACCAGTCCCGGCAGCGTCCAGGCGATGGCGGACGCCGTGGTGGCCAGATACGGCAAAATCAACGCCCTGGTGAACAACGCCGGCATCAATATGCCCCGTCTATTGGTGGACGCTGCCGGGGAGCGGCCCGAGTATGAACTGAACGAAAGCTCTTTTGGAAAAATGTTTGACATCAATGTGAAGGGCGTGTTCCTGTGCGCCCAGGCCTGTGCCCGGCAGATGCTGAAGCAGGGCGGCGGCGTGATCGTGAATATGTCCTCCGAGTCAGGCAAGGAGGGCTCCCAGGGCCAGAGCGCCTACTCCGCTACCAAGGGGGCGGTGGACAGCTTCACCCGCTCCTGGGCCAAGGAGCTGGGCAAGCACAACATCCGGGTGGTGGCCTGCGCCCCCGGCATCATGGAGGCCACCGGCCTGCGTTCCCCGGCCTACAACGACGCGCTGGCCTACACCCGCGGCTGCAAGCCGGAGGAGCTGTCCACCGACTACAGCAAGGTCATCCCTCTGGGCCGGGACGGGAAGCTGGACGAGGTGGGGGATCTGGTGGCCTTTCTGGTCTCTGACCGGGCCAGCTACATCGCCGGCACCACCCTGAACATCTCGGGCGGCAAGTCCAGAGGGTAAGAAAACATCGTGCAAAAGGAGGGGACCGCTGTGGACAACACCTTTGGCGACAACCGATTGGCCCATATCCTGCTTGCCCTGTGCAGCACACCGGCCGCCTCCTCCGGCACCCTGGCGGAAAAATTCCAGGTCAGCGAGCGGACCGTATCCAACGATATCAAGCAGCTGGAAGCGGAGCTGAAGGACTGCGCCACCATCCGCAGCAATCAGGGCAGATATGTCCTGCACATCTTTGACGCGGCGCGATTCCGGGCTGTCCGGGCAAGGCTTTTGGCCGAGGAGAGGGGTTTTAACTCCCTCAGCGGGCGGATGGACTATGTGTTTGGCCGGCTGGCGCGGTCCCAGGCGCCCCTCCTCACCGACGAGCTGGCCTATGAAATGAACATGGGCCGCAGCACCCTGATTCGGGACCTGAAGCGTCTGCGGGCCGCCCTGGAGCCCTACGGCCTGTCCATCCAGGGCAGAACCAGCCAGGGGCTCACCCTCCAGGGGCGGGAGCGGGACATCCGGCAGTATATATTGGAGCGATGCTACGACCCGCTCTACCGGGACTACCCTCTGGACGGGGAGATTACCCATCTGGTGGAGGAAGCCTTTGCGGCCAGCCCCGCCGGACACAGCACGCGGCAGCAATTTGAGCGTTTTCTCACCGTCATGCTGGACCGCTTCCTCACCGGCCGCCCCATCGGGGAGCTGTCCCCCGCCTTCTACCGCCTTACCATCCGTCCGGAGTTTGAGGCCGTCAACACCCTCATGGAGCAAATCGGAGCCTTCCTGCACACCGGCATCCCGGTGGAGGAACAGCTGTTTACCCTGCTGCCTGTAATCGGAATGCGCACTCCGGCGGACGCGGAGGAGATGCGCTCCATTCAGCTGGACCCGGCCATGGGGCCGCTCCAGGACAAAATTTTCCGGCAGATCCGGTTGGAAATGGAACTGCGGATTGAGGCGCCGGAGCTGAAAGAGGAATTCCTCTATCATTTAATGTTCATGCTCAACCGCCTGCGCTTCCGGGTGCGGCTGAAGAGCCCCATGGTAACAGAGATGCGGGAGAAATACCCGCTGGCCTGGCGGATGGCCTCCATCGCCGCCCGGGTGATCCGGGAGGAGTGCGGCATGGAGGTCACCGAGGACGAGCACAGCTATCTGGCCTCCTATTTCAGCGTCTTTCTGGAAGAGCGGGGAGTCCGGGAAACGCCCTTCCGGGCGGCGATTGTGTGCGGAACGGGCCGGGTGACCGCCCGTCTGATTGCCGCCCAGCTGCGGCGGGTGCTGGACAGCGCTTCGGAGCTTACCCTGCTCTCCCGGGAAAAGGTCACCCCGGAACGGCTGGCCGGCTTTGACCTGATCTTTACCACGGTGGAGCTGCCCTGCAAGACGGAACAGCCCGTGATTCTCATTCGGGAG
The DNA here is from genome assembly GCA_910588455.1 of uncultured Oscillospiraceae bacterium. Taxonomy (GTDB): domain Bacteria; phylum Bacillota; class Clostridia; order Oscillospirales; family Oscillospiraceae; genus Lawsonibacter. The sequence goes on along the minus strand of CAJUPG010000019.1, from coordinate 11,176 downwards.
GTCTTTCACGAACAGGAGCTGCGGCACAAGATTGAGAAGGCCAAGTATTGGAACCAAGTGGACGTCCCCATATTGGATAACAACTGGTTCGTCATGGTCGGCCTGCTGGATGAGAGCCGCTTTTTCCTTCTGGACGATGTGGAGACCTATGACCAGGCCCTGGAGCGGATGGCCGCCTCTCTCATTGCCCAGGGGCAGGCGGACCCGGAGTTTCTCTCCCGTCTTCGGGCCAGGGAGGAGATTGGCTCTACCGTCTTTGACAATCAGGTGGCCATCCCTCATACGGTGCAGTCCGCCGGAGACAAGCTGGTGCTGGCCGTTGGCGTCTGCCCGCGGCCCGTGCGGCAGGGAAAGCGGGAGGTACGCACTATTTTTCTGATGGGTCTGCCCAAAGACGCCGGACAGGATACCCTGCTGCTCCGGGTCTACGAGGAGATCATCAGCATCGCAAAGGACAAACCGCTGCTGGACAAAATCACAAGCGCGGACAGCTTCCCGGCGCTGCTCCGGGCGCTGTACCGGCAGGCATAATAAGGAGGTTATACCATGCTTCAACTTGCTTTGCTCCTGGGGGCCATGTTCTTGCTCCAGGGGGTGCTCAGCGTGTTCCAGATGCGCCATTTTTCCAGGGAGTTCGTCAAGCTGCGCCGCCGGGGCAAGGTGGCCTGCGGCCGGAAATCCGGCGGCTTCCACGCCGGGGCCATCGTTATGTTCCGGATTGACGAGGCCGGCGTTATCCAGGAGGGCAGAAAGCTGATGGGGGTTACCTGCTTTGCCCGGGTGAGCGGGCTTCCCGGCTTCGAGGGAAAATATGTGGGCGGGCTCACGGAATCCGACCTGCCCAAATACGGCAAAAATCTCCGCAAAGCGATTTTGGACGCCAGAAACACCTATAACAAATTTATGGCCGGTGAGGCAATCCCGGAGCCGCCCTCCCCCTTCCGGCGGGTGGGCCGGACCCTGGCCGGCGCAGCCAAACTATAACAGGAAAGGCGGATCTTTATGGATTTTATTGTCAATTTGGCCGCTGGCTTTATGAATCTGTTCACCCTGGGCGGACAGCAGTTCATGAGCTGGGTTACCGGCATTATCCCTACCATCGTTATGCTTCTGGTGCTGATGAACGCGATTATGGCCATCGCCGGAGAGAAAACGGTTACGAAACTGGCCTCTGTCTGCACCGGCAACCCGGTGCTGCGGTACGCGGTGCTCCCCTTTGTCAGCGCCTTCATGCTGGGCAACCCCATGGCCCTGTCCATGGGCAAGTTCATGCCCGAGTTCTACAAGCCCTGTTTCTATGCCTCCGTCACCTACCATTGCCACACCAATAACGGCCTGTTTCCCCACATCAACGCCTCCGAGCTGTTCATCTGGCTGGGCATCGCCAACGGCATCACCGCCCTGGGGCTGGACGCCACCCCGCTGGCGGTGCGGTATCTCCTGGTGGGTCTGGTGGCCAACTTCATCTCCGGATGGGCCACCGAGTTCACCACCAAAATGGTAGAGAAGCAGCAGGGCGTCACTCTGAGCCGTGCGTTCGGAGCTGCGAAGTAAGGAGGAGAGAAAAATGGCTGATTATCGTTCCATCCGGATTGAGCGGGGCCCCGGCGGCTTCGGCGGTCCGCTGACCATTACGCCTACCCAGGCGAAAAACAAGGTCATGTACATCACCGGCGGCGGGGTCGAGCCGGAGTGTTTGGCCAGAATCGTGGAGCTCACCGGCTTGACCCCGGTGAACGGCTTTAAGACCAAGTGCCCCGAAGAGGAGATCGCCCTGGCCATCATCGACTGCGGCGGCACCCTGCGCTGCGGCATCTACCCCAAGAAAGGGATTCCTACCGTCAACGTGATGCCTGTGGGCAAATCCGGCCCCATGGCCCAGTATATCACCCCGGAGATTTACGTCTCTGCGGTCACCAGCGAACAAATTTCCCCGGCAGACGGAGCGCCCCAGGCCGCCCCCCAGGCCCAGCCCAAGGCCGAACCCAAATTCACCGCCAGCCAGAAGGTCTCCGAGACCCTGGCCAGGCAGGAGAACAAGTCCCTGGTCACCAAGATCGGCCTGGGGGCCGGTAAGGTGGTCAACACCTTCTATCAGGCCGCCCGGGACGCCATTCAGACCTGCATTACCACCCTGCTCCCCTTTATGGCCTTTGTGTCCATGCTGATCGGCATTATCAACGGCTCCGGCTTCGGCGACGCCTTTGCCCGCATTCTCACCCCCCTGGCCGGCAATGTCTTTGGCCTGGTAGCTCTGGGCCTGATCTGTTCCATCCCCGGCCTGTCCGCCCTGCTGGGCCCCGGCGCGGTCATTGCCCAGATCATCGGCACCCTGGTGGGCGCGGAGATTGGCAAGGGCAATATCGCCCCACAGCTGGCCCTCCCCGCCCTGTTCGCCATCAACTGCCAGGGCGCCTGCGACTTCATCCCCGTGGGTCTTGGCCTGGCGGAAGCCGAGACTGAGACCATTGAGGTGGGCGTGGTGTCCGTTATGTACTCCCGCTTCGCCACCGGCTGGCTTCGGGTCCTGCTGGCCTACGCAGCCAGTTTTGGGCTGTACGCGTAAGCGTAACTCCTTTCCTTTGGCATTCCCGCCCCCGCCGCCCCCACTGCGGCGGGGGCGGGTGGATGCCCCATAACAAACAGGAGGTTTTTAGTTATGAAAATCATCTATGAAAATACCATCAAAGACAAGGGCGCGTGCGCCGAGGAATTTTTGGAAAACAATATGTTCGTCCTGTTCGGTGACAGCGCCCCCGACGAGATCAAGGACTTCTGCTTCTGGGTGGATGTAGCTCCCATCAACGGGACCATCTCCGTGGGCCAGACAGTGAAGATCGGCGGACAGTCCTACAAAATCACCGCCGTGGGCAGCGAAGCGCCCACCACCCTGGCCGGTCTTGGCCACTGTACCTTCAATTTCAGCGGTCAGTCGGAAGTAGACCTGCTGGGCACCATTTATGTGGAAAACAAACCCCTTCCCGAGCTGAAGGCGGGAACCGTGCTTCAGATCATCGAGGAGTGAGGCGCGTTACGGAAAAGGCTTATGAAACAAGGTGCAATTTTTGATATGGACGGCCTGCTGTTTGACACAGAGCGGATCTTCCGGGACAGCTGGACGGAAACGGCAAGGCGGTTCGGACAGCGGCCCCGGCCAGACTTTCCCGCCGCGGTAGCCGGGACCAGCGGGGCCGGAATGCGGGAGGTAATCCGCCGGTACTACCCGGAGGCAGACCCCTTTGCGTTCCAGGAGAGCTGTCTTTCCCGCGCGGCGGAGGTTATAAAAGAGGGCATTCCGGAAAAACCGGGGGTGCGGGAAATTTTGGAATTCTTCCGGGGAAAGAATGTAAAGCTGGCCGTAGCCAGCAGCAGCTTGCGGAACATGATTGCGGACAACCTCAGCCGTGCCGGGATCGACGGCTATTTTGACGCCGTTGTGAGCGGTGAAGACGTCTCCCGGGGAAAGCCGGAACCGGATATCTTTCTTCTGGCCGCCCAGAAGCTGGGCTGTTCCCCCGAAAGCTGTTATGTCTTTGAGGATGGCATCAACGGTGTCCGGGCAGGAATCGCCGCCGGCTGTGCAACCATTATGATCCCGGACCTGTTTGAGCCGCCGGAGGAGCTCCGCGCCAGCTGCGCGGGGATTTATCCCAACCTGCTCGCGGCCCAGCGGGCGATTGAACGGCTCTGGCAAATTGAACAGTGACTCGATTCAGCCGGAAATGTTCTTCCTATGTCATTTTTGAAATATAGATTAGATGTTTCAAAATCGTTCGCCCCTTCATTAGACCATTTCCCTGTTTGACAATCGCCGGGCCCTGGAAGGACCCGGCGATTGTACTGAAAAGGGGAGGAAGAAATTATGCCTGCTGATTTTTCCTGCGATAGCGGAGAAAGTGTCATAGTCATAGTTCTTCACGCAGATTTCAAAGGGCTTCATGTAGATTTCCCGCAGGGTCTGCTCGGTCAGGTAGATCTGCTGGGCGGTGCAGCGGTTGATCTCCTGGTCGTTGGCCACGAAGTGCTTGATGTAGGCGTATACGCCCTTTTCCCCGGCGGCGTTGATCTCGGCGGAGGCGATGTAACCGGCCAGCACACCGTCCTCGGAGTAGTATTCAAAGTTGCGGCCATTGAAGGCGGTGCGGTGGGTGTTCATGGCCGGGCCATACCAGCCGTAGATGTGGCAGTCGGCGTACTCCTGGCCGATGGACCCGCCCACCTCATAGGCCAGATCCTTGTTCCAGGTCTGGGCGATAAGCACCTCGGTGGGATAGGGGGTGCCGTACACGCCGGCATACCAGTCGTTCAGACCGCCGGTGCCGTCGGAGTCCATGGTGGCCTTTTTGCCCACACTGTCCAAAGCCACAGTGGAGAAGCCGCCGATCTGTACCAGCTGAGACATCTCCTCGGGGGTGAGCTGATCCAGCAGCAGCTCCCAGTCGGGGTCGTCATAGGGCTTGCCCATCATGTCCGCCAGCTTCAGGCCGTTTTTGGCCCCTGTGGCGGGCATCACATCCCCGGCCACGTCGTGGTCGGCGGGATTGTAGTGGGCGAATGTAGCCGCCGTTGGCGGTTTTGATTGCGGAGGAGTCATAGGAGGCCATGTCCTCCTTGGGGATGGTAAAGGGGATGGTCTGGGAGGCGCCAGGGGCCAGGACGTCGGTCTTGGCAAAGTTCACCAGGTTGACGGCCGCTTTTTCAATCCCTCCGTTGTTGTAGGGCGGGGTGAAGTAGACCTCCACCACCTCTTTACCGGCCACGCTGCCGGTGTTAGTGACCACAACGTCAAAGGTCACATTGTCGCCGCTGTCGGTGAAGTTCCGGATCTCCTGGGTAAAAGTGGTGCAGCTCAGGCCGTGACCGAAGGGGTACTGCACCACGCTGTCGTAGTCGAAGGTCATATGGCCCGCCTGGGCCTCGGCGCAGGCCGTCTCATAGAAGCGGTAGCCCACATAGATGCCCTCCACATAGTTGACGAAGGACAGCGCCCCCTGGAAGCCGGGGTCGAAGGCGGTGTACTGCTCCAGCAGGTCATCCACATTGTCATAGATAAAGTTGCCGTAGTTGTTGTAGGCGGGGGTGGCCTTCTGGTCGTAGACATAGGTCTCCACAGTACGTCCGGAAGGATTCACGGTACCTTTCAGGATCTTGCCCAGGCCGTTCATGGCGGTGCGCCCGGTGCCGGGAGCCAGCAGGACGGCCCCGATGGAGTCATAGCCGTTGACGAAGCCCAGTTCCATGACGTTGTTGGCGTTGACCACCACGACTACTTTATCGAAATTGGCTGCTACCAGGTCAACCATGTCCCGTTCGCTCTGGGACAGCTGGAGGTAGCTTTCCTCAGGAGCAAAATCATCATAGCTCTCGCTGTTGTTGGTAAAGGCAGCGGCGTAGTAGTTATAGCCCGCATTGCCGTTGGCCTCAGTCTGGCACATATTGTCGATGGTTCCGTCGATCACCGGGCCCATCTCGGCAGGCAGGTCCTGGCCCTCACCGCCGGAGCGGGCCAGAACGATAAGCGCGGTGTTGGAGAACGCTTTGGCATTGTCCATCAGCTCCGTGGTGTAGTAGTCCACAGGAGGCTCGGGCAGGGTCCAGTCGGTGAAGCCTACGCCTACACCGGCCAGGGTACGGGTAGGACTGTACGCCGTATACATATCAATGATCTCCTGGTTTACCTCAAAGCCAGCGTTTTTCAGGGAGGTAAGCACGTCGATGTTGCCCTCGTTGCTGGAGGAGCCGGAGCCTGTGCCGCCGTAGATGGGGTTGGTAGCCGCCCAGCCGAATACGTTGATCCTGTCTGTGCCGGACAGAGGGAGCACCCCGTTGTTCTCCGCCAGCACGATGCCCTCGTCGCTCACCTTTTCAATGACCGCCTCAGAAGCGGCGGCAGACTCAGCAGAGACGGCCCCGTCATAGTTCAGGATGGGAGCCAGATTGTTGTACATGGGGCCAAAGCAGATCACGTTGGCCAGGATGGTGACGGTCAGCACCCAGGCCAGCCCCGCGCCCCAGCTGATCAGATGGCGCTTTCCCTTCGGGCCCCTGCTCTGTGCGGCGATGATGACCACGATAGCCACCACCAGAGTGCCCAGAATTGCGTAAATATAGCCGCTGAGGTTGTGCACATAGGCAGCCAAATCGGTGGGAGAGACGCCCATCCCCTCAAAAATCGGGGTAAGCAAGCTTATGAGAAGCTGTAACATTTCTTGATCCCCTTTGCATTGTTTTGTTTTGCAAGAAAGTCTGCAGCCTTTCTTTCTGTGGACAGAATATACCGGATTCCAGCTAAAAGCAGATACTTGTTTTCTATATCATGATATTCCTGTAAAGAATATCATCTTCTGTTATACTGTTTTGGGAGGTGTTTTGATGGAAATTCGGGTTCTGCGCTACTTTTTGGAGGTGGCACGGGAGGGCAGCGTCACCCATGCGGCCCAGCGGCTGCATATTTCCCAGCCTACGTTGTCCAAACAGCTGAAGGATCTGGAGGCGGAGCTGGGGAAAAAGCTCTTTGTCCGCAGCAGCTTCAGCGTCCGGCTGACCGAGGAGGGAATGCTGCTGCGCAAGCGAGCGGAGGATATTTTGGCTATGGTGGATAAAACGTCGGCGGAGTTCAAGGCCTTGGGGCAGGTCACCGGCGGAGATATCCATATCGGCTACGCCGAGTCGGAGAACATCAAGCACCTGGCCCGGCGGATCAAGGCGGTGCAGGAGCGGTGCCCCGGCATCCGGTTCCACCTATACAGCGGGGACACCAACGACCTGGCAGAGCGGCTGAATGTAACCGTGACCATCAACCTGACCTACAACGGCAGCGTAATGGCACGGGAGGGGCTGGGCTGTGTGCTGACCTTCGACCGCTTGGCAGATACCAGCCAGGAGAGCGAGCTGTGCTTCCGTCCGCTGACTCCCAGACTGGAGACAAAGCTGTACCTGATCTGGAAAAAGTATCAGGTTTTTGCTCCGGCGGCGGGGCTGTTTCTGGAAGAATTGAAGACCCACTACACTGCCGCTGCATCAGAATGAAGGACCGCCTCCGGAGCATCAGCTCTGGAGGCGGTCCTTTGCGCGCTGCTATGTTATGCCAAATTGGAATAACATGATATAGAAATCAAGTATTTGCCTTTTGCAATTCTATGCCTTATGCTGAAAGCGCAAGGAGGTGGGGATATGCCGAACGCGTCGGACACGCAAGGTATGCTCCGTCAGAACTTAATTGACGCAGGGTGCGGTGCGGACGCCGTTCAGACCTGCATGGCTCTGGCGCGGGAAAAGAAAACTGCTAAACTGATGCGCGTCCTTTCCCAGCACAGGCGGACGCTGCTGGACACTCTGCACCAGAGCGAAAAGCGGATTGACTGCCTGGACTATCTCGTCTACACGCTGGAAAAACAAAACAAATTCAAATAATATTCAGGAGGAATTTAACATGGACAAATTGACTTTGACCCAGGAGTGGGATAAGACCTTTCCCAGGAGCGAGCGCGTAAATCACAGCAAGGTGACCTTCCACAACCGCTACGGCATCACCCTGGCCGCCGACCTCTACGTCCCCAAGGATGCTGCCGGGAAGCTGCCCGCCATTGCTGTGTGCGGCCCCTTCGGCGCGGTGAAGGAGCAGTCCGCCGGCCTGTACGCCCAGACCATGGCGGAGCGTGGCTTCCTCACCATGGCCTTTGACCCGTCCTTCACCGGCGAGAGCGGCGGAGCCCCCCGGTATATGGCCTCCCCGGACATCAACACCGAGGACTTCCAGGCGGCGGTGGACTATCTCTCCCTGCGGGAGGATGTGGACCCGGAGAAGATCGGCATTATCGGCATCTGCGGCTGGGGCGGTCTGGCGCTGAATGCGGCCGCTCTGGACACCCGCATCAAGGCCACCGCAGCCTCCACCATGTACGACATGAGCCGGGGGAACGCCAATGGCTATTTTGACGCCGAGGACAGCGAGGAGGCCCGCCATGCCAAGCGTGTGGCCCTGAACGCCCAGCGGCTCACGGATTACAAGAGCGGCGAGTACGCCCTGGGCGGCGGCGTGGTGGACCCGCTCCCGGAGGACGCCCCCTTCTTCGTCAAGGACTACCACGACTACTACAAGACCCAGCGGGGCTACCATCCCCGTTCCCTCAACTCCAACAGCGGCTGGAATGTGATCGGCTGTATGTCTTTCCTCAACCAGCCCATCTTGGCTTATGCAGGGGAAATCCGCAGCGCCGTCATGGTACTCCACGGCGAGAAGGCCCACTCCTGCTACTTCGGGAAGGATGCCTTTGCCAAGCTGACCGGGGACAACAAGGAACTGCTCCTGATTCCCGACGCCGTCCACACCGATCTCTATGACGGCGGCGGAAAGGACGCGATTCCCTTTGACAAGCTGGTTGACTTTTTCCAGAAAAATATGAAATAAAGCTGCAGGAAAGCAGCAATGGCACTCAAAAGCAATCTCGCCTCCCGGTTTTACGGAAGCAGCTTTTTAATTCCAAGCAATCCAAGCAAAAGAAAAAGTCCTGAAATCAAATGATTTCAGGACTTTTTCTGGTGGAGACAACAGAACTCGAAGGAGTTGCAACGTATGTTACTGAGTATTTTACTGTGATATTTGATGCTGCGAAGTCCACCCTAAAATCTCTTGTAATCCTTGTGCCACAGTCGATTCAGAGTTCAAGTCTCAGAAAAGGCCGATATATCAAGCATCATAAGCCCGCCAAGTAAAATCCGATTTTTCGGAAGTTTGCGGGACATTTACGGGACATTTAACAGCACAGGGCGGTAGCTGCCATCTGAATAGGCCCACCCTTTTATCTATCAATTCAAGGAGAACCGTTATGAATGAATGTATGATTATCTCTATCACAAATCAAAAAGGTGGCGTGGGCAAGACAACCTCTGTGTTGAATCTCGGAGCTGCGCTGAATGTTCAGGGGAGGAAAATCCTTTTGATCGACAACGACCCCCAAGGCAACCTGACCGCCGGTCTAGGCTACACTCCCGCCGAGCAGTCCCGTACCTTGGCCAATCTCTTGCTGGCCGCCATTGACTACCCGGAGGACTTGGCTTTACATTTTCAGAAGAGCATTATACACACCAAACCCGGTATTGACCTGATCCCCGCCAATCGCCGGCTGGCGGACGCTGCCGCCCGGCTTCAGGTGATGCAGCTTTCCCAGTACAACGCTGTGGGAGACACAGAGAGACCTAGTGAAAAGGTTATGGTTGGTTTGCTGGAACATCTGTGTTCCAGTTATGAATATATCATCATTGACTGTGGGCTGAAGCATGAACTGCTGACCGTCAATGCTTTGGCAGCATCGGACTACTGCATTATTCCGGTCCAGGCCCATTTCCTGGCCAGCGAGGGCATCCCGGATGTGTTGGAGTTGGTCAAATCGGTGAGGGAGAAATTCAATCCCAAGCTCCAGATTGCTGGCATTCTGCTGACTATGTACCAGTCCCGGCCCCAGCTATGCCGCAGTGTTCGAGAAAGTGTAGGAGAGATTTACGGTGAGGCATTTCGTGTCTTTGAGCGGCCCATCGAATACTCCATTAAGGTAGCAGAGTGCCCCGCTGCCGGACAGAGCATCTTTGACTACGCCCCGAAAAACGCTGCCGCCGAATCCTACCGCAGTTTAGCGGAGGAGGTGCTGCGGCTTGCCTAGACCAAATATGAATGATATGCTGAAGCGGCGTATGACTGCCACCCAACAGGCGTCTGAACTGCAAACCAGCGATGAAGCCTACCAGCAGATTTTTCGGGAGACGGTGCCAGTTGCAGCCGCTGAACTCTGCGAACTTCCGTTGGACAAGCTGGTTGCATTCCACACTGCGAAAATTGGCTTCCGCCCTTATCCCCAAGCAAAGTTGGAAGCCCTTGCGGAACAGCTACAGGAAGATGGGCTGTTTGTCAGAATCATTGTCCGAAAAACGTGTACTGGGAATTATGAGGTCTTGAGTGGACACAATCGCGTGGCTGCTGCTACGCTGGCCGGATGGCGCACAATTCCAGCCGAAGTGGTTGATGTTGATGACACTCGTGCCATTGTAATTGCAACCTCCACCAATCTGATCCAGCGGCAAGGGCTCTCCATTATAGAACGTGGCTTTGCGTATAAGGCTCTATTGGATGCCAAGAACCGGCATGGTCAGTGGTACATTGAAGCTGCCGAAACTTTTGGCGATTCTCGCCAAAAGTTTGACGAAGCTTCGGCACAGGCCATTGAGGGCCGCCAAAGATACAATGCCCGCAAGCTGGTAGCTGAGTTTTTTGGTGTCACCGAGTACGAGATACGGAAGGCCGTCAAATTAACCCAGCTGATCCCGGAGCTGACCAATATCCTGGAGAACACCCCCAAACAGCTCAATCTGGCCTGTGCCGACTTGGTAGCGGACTACAACGCCGAGTCTCAAAAAGCATTTGTTGAGATTTGCTCCATTGAGGGCTATCAGATTAACAAGGCTGCCATGCAGCACATTGTACGCAAATGCCCACCTCCCACTGCTGACCGTCAAACTGTTTTTGCCGCCTGGCGTGAGGCCCGGGATGCGGCAGAAAGACGATTGGCAGCCCCGCCTAGAATAATATCCTTTGACCGCAAGCGGTTTGCCCCTTATCTGGATAAGTTCAGCAACGACCAAGAAATTGAAAAGCTGTTCCTGGAGTTCTTGCGAGAGCGGGCAAGATGACGTATAATGGACAAAACAGGGATTGTGAGGGATACATATTGAGTGAGCAGGACAAAATCCAGCTATTTGAGAATCAGCCCATTCGTGCGGCTTGGGATTCAGAGCAGGAAGAGTGGTATTTTTCCATTGTCGATGTAATCAGGGTACTGACAGGTAGTTCTAATCCTCAAACCTACTGGCGCGTTATGAAAAAACGCTTGAACGATGAGGGAAATGAAACCGTTACAAATTGTAACGGTTTGAAAATGGCAGCAGCAGATGGCAAACGCCGTATGACGGATGTCGCCACCACAGAACAGTTGCTCCGGTTGATTCAATCCATTCCATCCCCCAAAGCAGAACCTTTTAAGCTCTGGCTGGCCCAAGTCGGCCGGGAGCGGATTGAGGAGACCATCGACCCGGAACAGGCCATTGACCGGGCGTTGGAGACTTATTTAAGCTATAAATGAGCGAATTCAGGAATTGACGAAAGCAGTTCGGCAGAGGTGAAGGC
>CAJUPG010000018.1:5139-29525 GCA_910588455.1 uncultured Oscillospiraceae bacterium | reverse complement strand
GTCGAAGTCGGAGCCGCCCTTGCCGCCGCCGATGGGCAGGCCGGTGAGGCTGTTCTTAAAGGTCTGCTCAAAGCCCAGAAACTTGATGATGCTCTCGTTGACGGAGGGGTGGAACCGCAGGCCGCCCTTGTAGGGGCCGATGGCGCTGTTGAACTGGATGCGGTAGCCCCGGTTCACGTGGACCTTCCCCTGATCGTCCTCCCAGGGCACCCGGAACTTGATGGTGCGCTCCGGCTCCACCAGACAGTCCATGATGCCCTCCCGGATCAGCTCCGGCCGGGCGTTGGCTACGGGGGCCAGGGAGGTCAGCACTTCCCGGACGGCCTGGTGAAACTCCGGCTCGGCGGGGTCCCGCTTGACCACCCGCTCCATCAATCCGTTCAAATATTCATTTTGAATGCTCATAATAACTCTCCTCACTGCAATTCCTTCAGTTTGCCGTTTTAGCATATCAAACATAACATAATGGAATGTGCAAGTCAAGAGGTTTTGCCTTGCAAAATACAAAACCGGCGCATAACTGAAAAACCGCCTGTTTCTCTGGGACGCTTTGGAGGATATTCCAAGAAAAAATACGCAAATCCCCCGGTTGCAAAGCAATTATAACTATTGTATAATAAGAAATATATTCATTTGCTTTGCAGGAAAGGACGAACCGAAATGGCAAAGACACTTTTTTTCGATCTGGACGGGACTCTGACCGACTCGGGACCGGGCATCATGAACTGTGCGGCCTTCGCCCTGGAGCGCCTGGGTCTCCCGGTGCCGGAGCGGACGGCCCTGCGGGCCTTTGTGGGGCCGCCCCTGCGGAAGATTTTCCCCCAATTCGGCGTACCGGAGGCCCGGGCAGACGAAGCGGTGCAGATTTTCCGGAGCCGGTACATCCCCATCGGGAAATTTGAAAACTCCCCTTATCCGGGGATTGAAGCTCTGCTCCAGAGGCTGAGGGAGTCGGGGTTCACCCTGTTTGTGGCCACCTCAAAGCCGGAGGTGACGGCGGTGGAGGTGCTGGAGCACTTCGGGCTGGCGGGGTATTTTGAGAAAATCTGCGGGGCCTCCATAGAGCGGGGCCGGGAGAGCAAGCAGGAGGTCATTGCCTGTCTGCTGGACCAGATCGGCCCACCGGGCCGGGTGCTGATGATTGGCGATACGGACTACGACGTGCTTGGGGCCAAGGCCCACGGCATCGCCACCATCGGCTGCACCTGGGGCTACGGGGACCCGGAGAACCTGCGCCGGGCCGGGGCGTTGGCGCTGGCGGATACCCCGGAGGAGCTCTATGAGCTGCTTTTGAAAGAAGTTTGGTGAAGAAGGGGAGGCGCGGCATATGGCGCGGTATAAAGTTTCAAACAAAAATATTTACGGCCTGAAAAGCGGCGATTTTCAGACCTTTGCAATCTGCGTTCCGTTGATTATTGGCCTGGCTCTGATTGTCTCCTTTGGGATAGCGCCCCTCTTTTACCCCATGTATGCGGAAAAATATACGCTGGACCAGGGGGAGCCGGGGCAGGTCTCCACGGCGGATACGCCCCTAGCCGGCTCCATTGCCGACATGGAGCGGCTGACGGACGGATTTACGTTTTACACCAACGGCACGGTGCTCAATCACGACGCAGTCCGGGTAGGGGATGAGAAATATCACTGGATCACCCTGGACAGCGGCGAAAAGGTGTTTGCCCACATCAACCGGAAGGCCCTGACGGAGACAGGGCAAATCGGGGTCTACCGTCTGCCGGTGGGGGTGTGGCGGGAGTGGACCATGCCGGAGGAGCTGCGGCATTACACCATGATGACCGATCTGGACCACTACATCGATATGTACGGGGACTATGTGCCCGTTTTGTCCCTGGGGGACTTTGAGACTGCCGTGGGCAGAACCGCCGTCGCCTGGATCTTCATTGTGGTCCTGGTTCTGTTTCGGGTGGCGGGCGTGCGGACATGGCGCTTCGCCCCGGCCCTCTTCGCCTCCCGGGACCCGCTGCTGCCCCGGAACGATCTGGAGTGCTGGTGCGCGGCCACCTACGCCATCTGGTCCCACGCCTTTGACGGCATGGAGGGCTTTCCCCTGATTACCGGCGCCCGGGGCACCCGGAAGCAGGTCAAATTCCTGCGCTCCGGCCTGGAGGACCAGTGGGGTATCTACAACCGGGAGCAGGGCCTTGCGATGGTTCACGAGCTGACCGACGAGTGGGCCGGGAAGCTGGACCCCAGAGAATCCGGCTGGGACCTGTGCCGGGCCACCCAGCTGCTGGCCATGATGTATCTGGTGAAAATGATCGGACGCGACGAGCTGGACCGGGAATTCAGCCGGACTGGCCGGGTCATTCAGCGCAGCTTTACCTCCTGGGACGCCCTGGTGGAGAGCTATTTGGCGGGCTTCCGAACTTGGGTTTCCGGGACTGGGTATGATACGGAGCATAATGTGCGCTTTCGCCGGGGAATTTATGAGCGGATGAAAAAACAGAGCTTCTCCCCCTACAGCATCCCCTGGAACACGGATTTGTCCTGGCTGCCGGGGGTGAGCGGCGGGGAGCGGACCTTTACAAAGCAGCTGCTGAAGCATTACCGGGGAGATTATTGACGGCGGCGCATCATGCAAAAATTAAAGGTTGCAAATCCTCTCAAAATATGATTCAATACAACACAACCAATCAATGGCAGTCAACCAGAAGAGAGGGGAGGACGCAATGCTTCGATTTGCCCTTGTGGACGACGACCCGAAGGACCGGGAGACCCTGCAATCTTATTTGGAGCAGTACCGCCAGGAGAGCGGCGAGGCCATGGAGGTAACCGTCTACACCGACGGGGACGAGCTGGTGGAGCAGTACAAGAGCCAGTTTGATCTGATTTTGCTGGATGTGCAGATGCAGTTTCTGGACGGTATGGCCGCCGCCCGGGAGATTCGCCGGATTGACCGGGAGGTTATCATCATCTTTATTACCAATATGGCCCAGTACGCCATCCAGGGGTATGCGGTGGACGCGCTGGACTATGTGCTCAAGCCGGTGAGCTATTTCGCCCTTAGCCAGCGGCTCAACCGGGCTATCGCCCGGCTGAAGCAGCGCAAACGGACCTTTGTGGCCATACCGGTAAAGGGCGGGGTGCGCAAGCTGGACACAGCCCAGATCTATTTTGTGGAGAGCCAGGACCATGTGCTCACCTTCCACACCTCCGCGGGGGACTTTGTGTCCACCATCACCATGCGCCAGGCGGAGGAACGGCTGGCCCACGCCCACTTTTTCCGGGGAAATAACAGCTATCTGATTAACCTGGAGCACGTGGACGGGGTTCAGGACGGCTGCGCCCTGGTCCGGGGGGAGTATCTGAAGCTCAGCCGCCCCCGGAAAAACGCCTTTTTAGAGGCCATGTCCAACTATATGGGCGAGGTGCTGAAATGAGCCAGCTTCCGGACATTCCCCGGCTGTACACCGCCCTGGCGGAGTGGCTGGCCTGTATGGTGTATGTGCTGGCCCTGCGCCGCCGGGTGGAGGGCTGGAAGCTGGCTCTGGAGTCCGGCTTGGTGCTGGCCGCCCTGTCGGCCTTTCTGTGGGCCACCGGCGGTCTGCCGGTGGCTTTCTGGCTGCCCTGTATGGCGGGGGCGGTGGGCATTATGTACTGTTTGATCCTCCTGTGCGGCGATGTGGGCCCCATGGACGCGCTGTACTACTGCGTACAGGCCTTTGTGCTGGCGGAATTCGCCGCCTCCCTGGAGTGGCAGCTGCACTGCTTTTTCCTGCTGGACGGACCGCGTTTCTGGGGGGACTGGCTTCTTTTGCTGCTGGCGGTCTACGGCGTGTTCTTTTTCGCCATCCGGCTTTCCATCCGTCGGGTCACCACCAATAATACCTCACTGTATATCACCTGGCCGGAGCTGAATTCCGCCATTATCATTGGCGCGGCGGTCTTTGCCGCCAGCAATTTAAGCTTTCTGTCAGTCAATACCCCCTTCAGCGGCCGCTACAGCGGGGAGATCTACAACATCCGGACCATCATGGACCTGGGCGGTATGGCGATTTTATACGCCCACTATCTCCAGTGCTGGCAGATACGGGTGCGGCGGGAGCTGGAGGCGGTGCAGAACGTGCTCCACAACCACTATCAGCAGTACCAGCTTTCTCAGGAGAGCGTGGACATGATTAACCGGAAGTACCACGATTTAAAGCACCAGATTATGGTGCTCCGGGCGGAGCCGGACTCCCAGCGGCGCTCGGCCTTTCTGGACCAGATGGAGGAGGAAATCAAAGCCTATGAGGCCCAGAACAAAACGGGCAACCATGTGCTGGACACGGTGCTCACCAGCAAGAGCCTGGCCTGTGCCCGGCAGGATATCAGCCTGACCTGCGTGGCGGACGGGACCCTGCTGGACTTTATGGACGTGATGGATTTAAGCGCCGTATTCGGCAACGCCCTGGACAACGCCATTGAGTATGAGGTGCAGATTCCCGACCCCGCCAAGCGGCTGATCCACGTGACGGTTTCCTCCCAGCGGGGCTTTGTACTGCTGCGGTTTGAAAATTACTGCCAGGACAGTTTACGCTTTCGGGAGGGCCTGCCCGTCACCACCAAGAAGGACAAGAGCAATCACGGCTACGGCTTGAAAAGTATCCGGTTCGTGGCGGAAAAGTACGGCGGCATCGTCACTGTGAAGCAGGAGCGGGAGTGGTTCGTTTTGCAGGTCTTACTGCCCGTTCGTGGAAATATACAAAAATGACGGCCCAGATTTAACAAAAACGACAACTGCCACAACAGAGTGCGGCAAAAAACGGGCAGTTTACGCAGTTCCTCCCACAAGTGATCCTTATTATGGTATAAACTGGAGCACAGGGCCGAAGCACGGGTCCGCCGCCCGGAACACGGCTCAAAAAAGTGAATGTGAAAGAGGAGGAAATCAGTATGTTAGCAATCAACATGGATGATGTCATGAACGTACTTGGCATGATCAAAACCCACCTGATTGTCCTGGGCGTAGTCCTGGTCCTGGCCATTGTGGCCATGGTGGCCTGCGGGAAGATGTCCAAAGGAAAGAAATTCCTGGTCCGGGCCCAGGCCGGACTTGCCCTGTTCCTGGCGGTGGTCGTGGTGGCCAATCTCATCTGCACCGGCCCCATGTCCAGTATGCTGGATCTGGTCAGCGAAACTTCTTATCTGACGGAGGAGACCACCGCTGAGGCCACCCAGCTGGTATCCAAAATGGCGGAAGAGGGTATCGTGCTGCTGGAAAACGACAACAGCATCCTGCCCATAGCCAGCGGCTCCAAGCTGAACGTATTCGGCTGGGCGTCCACCAACCCCTGCTACGGCGGCACCGGCTCCGGCGCCCTGAACGACGCCTACCCCACCGTCACCCTGCTCCAGGGCTTGACGGACGCGGGCATTCAGCTCAACACCGAGCTGGAGAAGTTTTATACCGACTATAAGGCCGACCGGCCCGTGGTGGGAATGTGGGCCCAGGACTGGACCCTGCCCGAGCCCAACGTCAGCCTTTACACCGATCAGCTGATGAACAACGCCAAAGCGTTCTCCGACACCGCTATGATCGTCATCACCCGTGTGGGCGGCGAGGGCGCCGACCTGCCCAGCGATATGCCCGCTGTGGTGGACGGCTCCTGGGCCCAGCAGGGCGGCAGCGCGAACAGCACCTACTTCGGCGGCACCTATGACGATACCCTCAATGCCGGAAACGACTGGGACGCCGGCGACACCTATCTGAACCTGTCCAACCGCGAGGAGGAAATGATCGACCTGGTGTGCTCCAACTTTGACAAGGTTGTGGTGGTCTTTAACGGGGCCAACACCATGGAACTGGGCTGGGTGGAGAACTACAGCCAGATTCAGGGCGTTATCTGGTGCCCCGGCACCGGTCAGGCCGGCTTTACCGGCCTGGGCAAGATCATCTCCGGCGAGGTCAACCCCTCCGGCAAGGCGGCCGACACCTTTGTCTACAGCTTTGAGGATACCCCCTGGTGGAACAACTTCGGCAACTTTGTCTACGACAACATGGACGAGCACATTTCCAACGACACCACGCCCACCTTCGTCAACTACGTGGAGGGCATCTATGTGGGCTACAAGTTCTATGAAACCGCCGCCGCCGAGGGCCTGATCGACTACGGCAAAACCGTGCAGTACCCCTTCGGCTATGGCCTGAGCTACACCAGCTTCACCCAGGAGATGGGCCCCATCTCCGAAAGTAATGGGACCATTACTTTCGATGTCACCGTCACCAACACCGGCGCTGTGGCCGGCAAGGACGTGGTGGAGGTCTACTTCAATCCCCCCTATGTGAACGGCGGCATTGAGAAGGCCAGCGCCAACCTGGTGGAATTCGCCAAGACCGGTATGCTGGAGCCTGGCGCGTCCGAAACCGTCACCATCTCCTTCCCTGTGGAGGATATGGCCTCCTACGACAGCAAGGGCGCGGGCTGCTACGTGCTGGACAACGGGGAGTACATCATCAGCATCAACCGGGATTCCCACACGGTGATCGACTCCCAGCCCTACACAGTGGGAACCAAGGTTGTCTACAACGAGAGCAACAAGCGGCAGAGCGACGCTGTGGCCGCCGTCAACCAGTTTGACTTCGCCGACGGCGGGGTGACCTATCTCTCCCGTGCCAACGGCTTCGCCAACTATGCCGCCGCCACCGCCGCGCCCACCAATTTCAGCATGAGCGCGGAGTCCAAGGCGAGCTTCTACAACATCAATAACTACCTGACCGCCGAGGCCACGGCTATGGACGAGGACCCCAACGCCGCCCCCATCACCACCGGAGCCAAGAACGGCCTCCAGCTCAAGGACCTGCGGGGCCTGGCCTATGACGATCCCAAGTGGGACCAGCTGCTGGACCAGATGACCCTGGACGACATGAACACCCTGATTTCCCTGGGCGGCTACCAGACCAACTCCGTGGACAGCATCGGCAAGGTCCGTACCAATGACAACGACGGCCCTGCCTCCATCAACAACAACTTTACCGGCGTGGGCTCCGTGGGCTTCCCCTCCTCTGTGATGATCGCGTCTACCTGGAACAAGGAGATGGCCCACGACTTCGGCGACAGCATCGGCAAAATGGCCAATGAGATGAACACCTCCGGCTGGTACGCCCCCGCCATGAACATCCACCGCACCGCCTTTGCCGGACGCAACTTTGAGTATTACTCCGAGGACGGAATGCTCTCCGGCGCCATCGCCTCCAATGCGGTGTCCGGGGCCAAGGAGCACGGCGTGTACTCCTATATGAAGCACTTCGCCCTGAACGACCAGGAGGGCAACCGGCTGGATAAGCTGTGCACCTGGTCCAACGAGCAGGCCATCCGTGAGATTTACCTGAAGCCCTTCGAGATGTGCGTGAAGGATTCCGGCTGTGAGGCCGTGATGTCCTCCTTCAACTACATCGGCAACCGCTGGGCCGGCGGCTGCGCCCCCCTGTGCAAGACCGTCCTGCGGGACGAGTGGGGTTTTGTTGGCTTCGTGGAAACCGACTACTTCGGCGTATACGGCTACATGAGCGCCGACCAGGCTATCCGCAACGGCACCGACCTGATGCTGGTGGCTTACCAGACCGAGACCAACAACGTGCGCTTCCGGGAGACCAACGGCGCCCAGCAGGCGATGCGTGAGTCCGCACACAACATCCTGTACGTCACCGTCAACAGCCGCGCCTACGAGCCGGTCAACTACGAGAAGGCCACCGCCACCCCTGTGTGGAGAACCGTCCTGATCGTGGTGGACGTGATTGCCGCCGCCGCCTTCATCGGCCTGGAGTACATGGTTCTCAAGGGCTACAAGAAGCGCGAGGGTTAAGTCACATCACATTTTCCCCCACACACTCTTTATAAAAAAACCGTCCCCGCCCGTCTCCGTACTGGAGACGGGCGGGGGCGGTTTTAAGATTTTGCGGCGGAAAATTCCGCCGCCTCTTTGATCCAGGCCATCAGCTCTTCGTCGATCTCCTCCGGGCGCCCGATTAGAACGTGGTGGGTCCAGCGGTTGGGCTGGGCTTCGGTGACCACGTCAATCCGTGGAGACCGGACCGGGTAATCCAGGCCAAAGGTGACCGTAAGCCAGGTTTCCGGCCGATCCTTCTTCCTCCGGGCGGGAAGAAAGGAGGCGCAGGCGAACATCCGGTGGTTATAGAAGGAAATCTGGGTCTTTTGTACGCGGATTTCCACCGGCTCCAGCTCCGCCAGGAGCGCTTGTTCCAGCCTCTCATAGAGGGGCAGCGCATCCCTTCGGCCCTCAAAAAAACACAAAATATCTGGATTCATTCCAGGCTCTCCCTTCGCAAAAGGCTTCCCCAAGCCCTCCTTCTCTACAGTACGCCCAGCTGTATTTTCCAATTCAGCACCCGCAGCACCGCTTCGTCCAGCCGTGCCTGGGTGATTTCCCCCCTCTGCACAGCCTCCAGCACCGCGAAATACTGCTGCTCAAACTGGGAGGAGCACAGCAGGTCCGCCCCGGCGTTCACTGCCAGCACCGCGGCCTCCCCCACTCCGTATTCCTTGGAGATGGCGTCCATTACCAGGTCGTCCGTAAGGGCCACCCCCCGGAACCCCAGCTCCCGCAGCTTTTGATACGCTGCGGAGGACAGGGAGGCGGGCCGCTCCGGATCCAGGCACTGTACAATGTTGTGGCTCACCAGAACCGCCCCGGCCCCCGCATCCCATCCCGCCTGGAAGGGCAGGAAATCCTCCTGTTCAAACTGGGCCAGGGGACGCTTGTCCACCGCGATTCCCCCATGGGTGTCCACATTGCTTCCATAGCCGGGAAAGTGCTTCAGACCGCTGCCCACTCCTCCGGAAGTGTGGCCCTCCACAATGGCGGCCACTCCCTGCGCGGTCTCCTCCGGGGACAGCCCCAGGGAGCGGGGGTAGATAAAGTCGCCGGGATTTTGGGACAAATCGCACACCGGGGCCAGATTTACATGGATTCCCAGGTCCTGTAAAAACCGTCCCTTCTCCTCCGCGTCCGCCCGCAGCCCCTCCAGGCCCCCGGCGGCGTAGACCCTCTGGGGGGACTGAAATTTCTCTTCCCGGAAGGCGGGATACAGGCTGGCCCGGACCACCGTTCCCCCCTCCTCATCCACGGCGTAGAGCAGGGGCCGGCCCGCCGCCTGGTCAATCTCCTCCAGCAGCGCCCGGAGCTGATCCGGCGTCCGGTATCTGAAGTCCTGGCCAAAGAGCAGATAGCCCCCCAGATGGCAGGCGGCGGCCTTCTCCGCCGCCTGGACCGCAGGCATCCGGGCCAGAAACAGCTGGCCTACCTTCTCTTCGGTGGTCAATTCACCCAGCATCACCTGGGCTGGCGTCTGGGGTGGTTCCTGTATGACCGGCAGGGCGGTGCTTTGCAGCATCCCCGCCAGCAGCGCCGCCAAAACCGGCCAGATCAATCCTGTCAAAGCTCACGCCTCCATTTGGAGCAGCAGCTCCCCGGCCCGCACAATGTCCCCGGCCCCCACGGTCAAAATCAAATCCCCGGGCCGGGCCAGCTCCGCCAGTTTCCGGGCAGTCTCTTCCAGGCCGGCGCAGCAGACCGCCCCGGGAATCCGGTCCGCCAGCTTCTGGGAGGACATCCCCAGGGTGTCCGTCTCCCGGGCGGGGAAAATCTCCGCCAGCACCAACCGGTCAGGCAGCTTAAGCACTTCCACAAAGTCGTCGAACAGATCCCGGGTCCGGGAGTAGGTGTGAGGCTGGAAGGCACATACCACCCGCTGATAGCCCATCTGCCGGGCGCTGGTCAGCAGGGCCCGGAGCTCCTGGGGATGGTGGGCGTAGTCGTCCACCACCTCCGCCCCCCGGAACACTCCCTTTCGCTCAAAGCGCCGGCCCGCCCCGGTGAAGGCAGATAGCCCCTTCTCCACCGCCGGCCCCGGCACACCCAGCACGTATGCGGCGGAGGCGGCGGCCAGGGCGTTGGATACGTTGTGCAGCCCTCCCACCGACAGGGACACATGGGCGTATTTTTCTCCGTGGACCGCAATATCAAAGGCAGGCAGTCCCCGCTCCCAGGTCAACCCCTCCGCGGTGCAGTCCGCTCCATCCTCCAGACCAAAGACAAAGGGGTTCAAATCCCCAGCCGCGCCCCGGGCGCCGGGGTCGTCCCCGTTAAGAATCACCCGGCCGCTGGCGGGAACAAGCTGAGCGAAGCGGCGAAAGGACGCCTTGATGTCGTCCAGGTCCCGGAAAAAGTCCAAATGGTCCTCCTCCACGTTGAGGATGACCGCCACGGTGGGACAGAAGGACAGGAACGAGTTGCAGTATTCGCAGGACTCGGCGATCATGGTATCACCTTGTCCAACCCGGTGGCCTGCCCCCAAAATGGGCAGAGTCCCCCCCAGCATCACCGAGGGGTCCCGTCCGGCGGCCAGAAAAATGTGGGTGCACATTGCGGTGGTGGTGGTTTTCCCGTGGGTCCCCGCCACACACAGGGCGTTTTTGTAATGGGACATTATGGCGCCCCAGGCCTGGGCCCGCTGGAACACAGGAATTCCGGCCTCCAGGGCGGCGGCAATTTCCGGGTTGCTGTCGTGGACGGCGGCGGTGCGGATCACGCAGCCGGCCCCCTTCACCGACTCGGGCAGGTGGCCGATGGTCACAGAAATCCCCAACGAGCGCAGATGCTCCACCGCAGGACTCTCGTGCAAATCAGAGCCGGTGACCTTTACTCCCCTGCCGTGGAGGACCTCCGCCAGCGGAGCCATGGATACGCCGCCCACCCCTACCAGGTGGACCCGCAGGCCAGGCTTGATGTATGTTTGAATCTCTTTCATTCTGATTCCTCCCCTTACTGGGTTTCTATGTAGTTTTCCCAACTTTGCGCGGGTTCAGCCAGCCGGGCCCGCAGGCCGCTGTACCGGCGGCTCTGGCGGTTGTTGGCCACCATCCCCGCCACCGTCTGTTCCTCCCCCACGATAATCAGCAAATCCCGAGCCCGGGTAATGGCAGTATAGAGCACCCCCCGGGTCATCAGCATGGGCGCCCCGTCCAGCGCCGCCAGAATGACCGCCCGGTATTCGCTGCCCTGGGCCTTGTGGACGGTGATGGCAAAGGCCGGCTCCAGCTCTCCCAGCATATCCGGCGCGTATTCCACCAGCTTCCCCTCAAAATCCACCAGAATGGATTCCTGCTCCACCGTCTGAATGACCCCGATATCCCCGTTGAACATCCCCATTCCGGCGCTGCCGCCGTTTTTCTCCCGCCAGAGGATGTCGTAGTTGTTGCGCACCTGCATCACCCGGTCCCCCTCCCGGTACACCCAGTCTCCGAAGCGCCGCTCCCCCTTGTTCTCCGCCGGGGGGTTCAGAGCCGCCTGAAGGGTCTGGTTCAGTGCGCCGGTCCCCGTCCCCCGGCGGCGGGTGGGGGAGAGTACCTGAATCTGGCTGGCGGGGATGCCCATCCGCTCCGGCAGACGACGGCGGCACAGATCCACAATGGTGTCCGCCACCGCCTGCGCGTCGTGCCGGATCAGAAAAAAGCAGTCCCCATCGTTCCTGCGCAGGGGGGGCAGCTCCCCCCGGTTGACCATGTGGGCGCTGCGAATGATGGCGCTCTGGGCCGCCTGGCGGAAAATCTCCGTCAGCCGCACCACCGGAACCGTACCGCTGCGGATTAAGTCGGAAAACAGGCTCCCCGGTCCCACCGAGGGCAGCTGGTCCGGGTCCCCCACCAGAATCAGCCGGCACTGGGCCGGCAGCGCGTCCAGCAGCGCCGCCATCAGGGGCACATCCACCATGGAGGTCTCGTCCACGATAATCGCATCCGCATGGAGGGGGTCGTTCTGGTTTTTCCGGAAGGACAGCCGGCCGGACTGGGGATCAAACTCCGGCTCCAGCAGCCGGTGGATGGTGGAGGCCTCCGCCCCGCACAGCTCCGAGAGCCGCTTGGCGGCCCGGCCTGTGGGTGCGGCCAGGGCGGTCTCCAGTCCCAGGGCGTCGAACAGGGCCAGCACCCCCCGCAGGGAGGTGGTTTTGCCGGTGCCCGGCCCGCCGGTGAGCAGCATCACCTGCCGTTCCGCCGCCAGACGCACCGCTTCCCGCTGCTCCTGCGCGTACATGATGTGCTGATCCCGCTGAATCCGGTCGATCAGCCGTTCCAGATGCTCCGGGGGCCGCAGCTGTACCGCGCTCATCTCCCCCAGCCGCCAGGCAATGCAGCACTCCGCCTGATACAACAGAGGCAGGTATACTGCCTTCTCTCCGGCAACCTCCTCCAGCACCACCTCTCCCCGCAGGCGCAGTCCGTCCAGACAGCGCTCCAGATCCTCGGCATTCTGCTCCAGCAACCGGACTGTCGCGTCTACCAGCTTCCCCCAGGGTACGAAGCTGTGTCCGTTCCGATAGCAGTTGTGGTTCAGCTCAAAGAGCAATCCCGCCTCCAGACGCTGGCTGTCCCCCGGCTCCAGTCCCAGAGACAGGGCCGTCTGATCCGCCAGGGCGAAGTCCACCCCGAACTCCTCCCCGGTCAGCAGATAGGGGTTGCTCCGGATCAAATCCAGGGCCGTGTCTCCGTAATACCGGAACAGGGAAATAGCCAGCTCCGCGGGCAGCTGATGCCGGGTGAGGAAGTCCATCAGCCGGCGCAGGCCCATCTGCTGGCGAAAGCTAGCGCTGATCTGCTGGGCCCGTTTGGGGGTAATCCCCTTGATTTTGACCAGCTTTTCCGGGTCCTCCAGCGCATCTAGGGCCTCCTCCCCAAATTCCTCAATCAAGCGCCGGGCGGTGGCCTTTCCCACCCCCCGAACCGCCCCGCAGGCCAGATAGTGATAAATTTCCTTCATGCTCTGGGGCAGGCGGCGCTCCACCGCCGCCGCCTTGAACTGAGGGCCGTAGGCGGGGTGCCGGGTCCAGCCCCCGTGGAGGACCAGATATTCCCCCGCCGTTACCCCCGGCATGGTCCCCACAGCGGTGATCTCCTCCTGCTCCAGCTCCAGGCGCAGAATGGTGTAGCCGTTCTCCTCATTCTGAAAGACGAGAGCGGACACAACCCCCTCCACAGTCTGCCGTTCCATTCCTGCCCCTCCTGTGTATACGATGTTTCAGTGCTGCGGCTGAGAGATGGAAATTCCCGGCCAGCGCTCCGCCAGTCGGCGGGCGACATCCAGGCCCCCGGAGGACAGCCCCCGGTCCGCAATTTCAATCGGACAGGCGAGCAGCCCTAAGCTCCGCAGCAGCACCAGACCGCGGACGGTCTGTTCCAGCCGGGCCGCGTCCCCCTCCGCCTCAATCAAAATATGTACCCCCCGGGCGGGAACGGGGCACAGCAGCCGTCCCAGCAGGCACCAGCCCAGGGCGGTCAGTCCCAGCAGGGACAGCACCGTCAACGCGATTTCCAGCACGGCATTCACCGGCCATCACCTCCTGGGCATTCTATGCCTCAGGCGGAAAAGAGGTTAATCCCCGCATGGGTGAGGGCGATCATAATGCAGCCGGCGGTAATCACCCCCAGCACCACCGCTGGCATGGCCTTTTTCAGCCGCATATCCAAAAACGCTGCCGCCAGACAGCCGGTCCAGGCCCCGGTCCCCGGCAGGGGGATGGCAACAAAGAGCCAAAGGCCCAGATACTGGTATTTGCTGACCTTTTTTCCCTTCAGGTGGGCCTTGCGCTCCAGCTTGTCCACCAGGCGGTTGAGCTGGGGCAGGTATTTACGCATGAGGCTGAAAATCCGGCGGATATACACGATGATAAAGGGCGCGGGCAGAATATTTCCGATGACCGCAGAGGGGAAGGCCAGCTCATAGGGCAGGCCCAGGGCCACCCCGAAGGGGATGCCTCCCCGGAGCTCGATGATGGGGATCATGGAGACGAGCATGGTGAACAGGCATTTGCCCATAGTAGTTTGGGTGAGCCAATCAAACAGCTGCATAACATTCGACCTTTCTTGTGGACTGGGGCCATTATAGCACATCAAAGCAGCTTCTTCAAATACCGCCCCGTGTAGCTCCGCTCACAGGCGGCAACCTCCTCCGGAGTGCCGGCACAAACCACGGTGCCGCCGCCGCTGCCCCCCTCGGGCCCCAGGTCGATCACATGGTCCGCCGTCTTGATTACGTCCAGATTGTGCTCAATCACCACCACGGTGTTGCCCACCTCCACCAGCCGCTGAAGCACCTCAATCAGCCGGTGTACGTCGTAGCTGTGCAGTCCCGTGGTGGGCTCGTCCAAAATATAGATGGTCTTGCCGGTGGAGCGTTTGCTCAGCTCCGTGGCCAGCTTCACCCGCTGGGCCTCGCCGCCGGACAGCTCCGTGGAGGGCTGGCCCAGCTTCACATAGCCCAGGCCCACGTCCACCAGGGTTTTCAGCCGGTTGTGGAGCTTTGGCAGATTTTCAAAGAAGGGCATCGCCTCCTCCACAGTCATTTCCAGCACTTCGTAGATATTTTTGCCCTTGTACCGCACCTCCAGGGTCTCCCGGTTGTACCGCTTGCCCTTGCAGACCTCACAGGGCACGTAAATATCCGGCAAGAAGTGCATCTCGATTTTCAGCAGGCCGTCCCCGGAGCAGGCTTCGCACCGCCCCCCCCGGACGTTGAAGGAAAACCGGCCGGGACCATAGCCCCGGGTTTTCGCGTCCTGGGTGGAGGCGAATAACTCCCGGATGTCGTTGAACAGGTTGGTGTAGGTGGCGGGATTGGAGCGGGGGGTGCGGCCGATGGGGGACTGGTCGATGTTGATGACCTTGTCCAAAAATTCTTCCCCCTCAATGCGTTCGTGCTTGCCCGCCCGGGTCTTGGTACGGTTCAGGTCGGCTCCCAGCTTTTTGTACAGAATCTCGTTGACCAGGGAGGACTTCCCGCTGCCGGAAACGCCGGTAACGCAGGTGAAGGTTCCCAGGGGGAATTCCACGTCAATATGGCGCAAATTGTTCTCCTCCGCGCCGAATACCTTCAAATAGTGCCCATTTCCGGGGCGGCGGCGTTCCGGGACGGGGATTTTTTTGCGCCCGGCCAGATAGTCCCCCGTCAAGGAGCCGGGGGTGTTTATAATTTCCTCCGGGGTGCCGCAGGCCACCACCTCACCCCCGTGGACCCCCGCCCCGGGGCCGATATCCACAATGTAATCCGCTGCCCGCATGGTGTCTTCATCGTGCTCCACCACCAGCAGGGTGTTGCCCAGGTCCCGCAGGTCCTTCATGGTTTGCAGCAGCATATCGTTGTCCCGCTGATGCAGGCCGATGGAGGGCTCGTCCAGGATATACAGCACCCCCATCAGGGAGGAGCCGATCTGGGTGGCCAGCCGGATGCGCTGGCTCTCGCCGCCGGAGAGGGTCCCCGCCGCCCGGGACAGAGTGAGATACTCCAGGCCCACGCTGCGCAGAAAGCCCAATCGGTTTTTGATCTCCTTTAAAATACGCTCCGCAATCATCATCTGGGTCTCGCTGAGGGTCAAGTTTTCCACGAAAGTCAGGGCCTCTGTCACAGATTTGTGGCAGAACTGGTCAATATTCAGCTCCCCCACGGTGACGGCCAGAGACTCCTTCCGCAGCCGCCGGCCCTTGCAGGCAGGGCAGGAGCACTCGCTCATGCTGTCCTCCAGCTCCCGGCGCATGGAATCGGACTGGGTCTCCCGATAGCGGCGCTCCAGATTGTTGCAGATGCCCTCAAAGGGCTGGTGCAGGGTCCCCTTCCCCCGGGGCTGGTCGTAGTGGAGGGTCAGCTCCTCCCCCTTGGTGCCGTAAAGAATAATATCCATCACCGATTTGGGGAGCTTTTCCACCGGCGTGTCCAGCTTGAACTTGTACTTTTTTGCCAGCGCGTCGAAGTACATCCGGGAGATGCCGTCGGATTTGATGTTGTTCCAGCCGGAGGCGGTGATGGCCCCGTCCACAATGGACAGCTTGGCATTTGGGATAATCCGCTGGGGGTCCACCTTCAGCTGGCTCCCCAGACCGGTACATTCAGGGCAGGCCCCAAAGGGATTGTTGAAGGAGAACATCCGGGGGGTGAGCTCCTCAATGGACACGCCGCAGTCCTCACAGGCGTAATTCTGGGAGAACAGAATGTCCCGGTCCTCCCCCACCACGTTGATGACCACCAGCCCCCCCGCCAGGCCGGAGGCCACCTCCACGCTGTCGGTGAGGCGGCGGTGGATGTCGTCCCGGATGACAAGCCGGTCCACCACGATGTCAATGTCGTGCTTTTTGTTCTTCTCCAGCTTGATCTCCTCAGACAAATCGTAGGCGATGCCGTCCACGCGGCAGCGGACATAGCCGGAGCGGCGGGCGTCCTCCAGAATTTTGGCGTGCTCGCCCTTTTTGCCCCGGATCACCGGGGCCATAATCTGGATACGGGTGGCCTCCGGGAGCTGAAGCACCTGGTCGATGATCTGGTCGATGGTCTGCTGCTTGATTTCCTTGCCGCAGATGGGGCAGTGGGGGGTGCCCACCCGGGCCCAGAGCAGACGCAGATAGTCGTAAATTTCCGTGACGGTGCCCACGGTGGAGCGGGGGTTTTTACTGGTGGTTTTCTGGTCGATGGAGATAGCGGGGGACAGCCCGTCGATATAGTCCACGTCGGGCTTTTCCATCTGGCCCAGAAACATCCGGGCATAGGAGCTCAACGACTCCACGTACCGCCGCTGGCCCTCGGCGTAGATGGTGTCGAAGGCCAGGGAGGACTTGCCGGAGCCGGACAGGCCGGTGAGGACCACCAGCTTGTCCCGGGGGATTTTCACGTCGATATTTTTCAGATTATTGGCGCGGGCGCCTTTCACATAGATATGGCTGTGCATGGGGTGGCACTCCTTTTCGCAATGCTACAAATGTTCTGCTTCATTATACATGAGTTTTCCCCAAAATGGAAGTCCCAACTTTGCGAAAAATAAAAAAATTGCGGAGCATCCAAAAGACGCTCCGCAAAATTGGATTCAGCTTACGGTTCCGCTGCCGGAACAGGTGAGGGAGATGCTGAAGGGGTAGCTGGTTCCGCCGTATAAAAAAGACCCCGACATGGAGGCCCGGTTGCCGGAGGTGGTGATGCCGCCGTGGCTGTAGGTGCAGCCGCTGGCGGTGGTTTTTGTGTAGTCGGTAGCCGTAACCCAGGCAGTGGTGCCGTTGTACTCGAAGGTGGCAATCAGGGTCGCGGAACCCACCTCGCGGCCGCCAGCTCTTACAGTGTATGTCTTAGTACCCATTTTGCTGTTTGCCTTGTAGGTGGAATATGTACTTGTGCTAATTTCTACGGTGATATTACCCGATAATTCAATTACCGTCACATCACTTTCCGGTTCGACCTGCGCGGCATACACCGGCGACACCATCAGGCCAAAAACCATACAGCAGGCCAACAGCATATTTAATAACTTTTTCAATCCGCTAACCCCATTTCTCTCAATATTTCTTTCATTTCTTCAATCGAAACGTCTTCCGTTACAATTAACGTTGTTTCCGCAGTAACAGGCGGCTCGAATACTCTTGTGTACTTAGCAACCAGCCCAATCGCCATCCCTACAAAAATCAGCGCGACTACTGCCCACGCCGCCCAGCGCAGATGCTTCTTTTGCTCTCTGTACCTGCGCACCTCCTCCTGATCCAACGTACTCATATACTGTTGGGCCAATGACTCGGGTGCCCCGAACGCCTCTTCATACTCGGAAAGAGACGCCTCCGGATTCTCCCCCGCGAAATCGTCCACCAAGGGCTCCAAGGATCGGATGAATTTTTTCCGGCAGGGCGGGGTACAAGCTAACTCCCGCCGCACCTGGTGCATATATTGGCTCGAAATCGTCATGGTTCCCCTCCCGTGTTTTTTAGTGCTCCCGCTAAAAATTCCAGTAGCTCTGCGGACTGCCGGAGCCGTTCCGCTCCTTTCTCTGTCAGCGCGTAGTAGACGCGCACCCGGTTGCCTACGATCTTCTGTTCGCTCTCCGCCACTAAATCAGCTGTTTTGAGCCGCACCATCGCATTGTACAGCTTGGGTGCGGAAAGCCTTCCCTCACTCGCCCGCTCAATTTCGCTCACCAGGTCATAGGTGTACATGGGCTTCTGCTGGAGGAGGTGCAAAGTCAGTACCTCCACACAGGCGGAGACGAGCATAGGGGTATAATTTTCGTTCTTTTCTTTCATACTCTTTCCTTTACTTAATGCAAATTTATGGTACACTATTTTTATCCAGATGTCATAGTGTTTAAAATAAGTTAATTAATAATATATCACTTCTCGCAAAATGTCAAGAAGAAAATATATTCTTTTTTTTGACTATACTGTTGACAAGATGAATCTGATATAGTATTATAGCATTATCAGCTGATAAGCTCCTTGGCCGAGAGCAAATAAAAAGAAAGGATCGTCCTACTATGAAAAAGCGTTTGATTTCTTTTGTCCTTGTTGCGGTCTCCGTATTCAGTTTGGTCGGCAACTGCTTCGCAATGGAATCTGTTGACGCAGGAGAAATCTCTGGCGGCACATCCTCCATCGAACCGCAAAACAACCGCTACTATACTGTACGCGAGATTGATCCAGCCATGCACCGTGAGCAAACGGTCACAGTTTCTAAGGCTGAGGCAGCGATCAAAGATAAAGCAAAGAGCATTATTGGCGCCATTATCGGTGGCGGTTCTGGCAACTTAGTAGCGGGCTATTTGATTAGTGAATTGATAACCGGTATCCTCCATTGCGAACCCTATGATGTATGGGGAACCTATTATCTCTCGATTGACTATGAAAAGACATACCGGGTGGACCGGCTGGACGCGACTCACCGCTACCTGGAGTCCACTGACATGATTACAACAGCTGCTTTGTATCAAGATGGCGTCTACAAGGGTAGCGCTACGCATAGATTGAACTTAAAATAAAGTGAGTTGATTTGTATCAAAAATAAGCTTATTTGGGATTGGTTCATCCTTTTGTACTGCATCATATGCAGTTTATGCGTTATGATCTTCACCCCGTCTCTTGTAGCTGTATTCTTGCTTGATATTTTAGCTTTTGTACTTGGCTTGATTGACGATTTGGTGGCAGAAAATACAGATAAGAGAGTTTCCCCTATTAAAGTCATGATATTCTGGGGCATTTCGTTTTTGGTGTGGATTATATTGATTGCGATCGAAGCGAAAATCGGTGTATTGAATAATTTGCAGTACAGCCCATTCTTATTTCTGTTTATCGGCCAGCGTTCCGCGCAACATATATTTTTATCATAATTTTGCAAAAATGCCCCCGGCGGTCATTCAAACCGCCAGGGGCGTTTTATGCGCAGGAATTGACATTTTTTGCTTCACATTATATAATGATTCCTGTGGAATCCAGCCACCACCATGGTGGAGGTTAAAGGACGGTTGCCTGTCATCCCGCGAGAGCGGAATGGAGGCATATGTGCAGCTCTCACGGGAAATTTTCCCCACGGGAGGTGATACATATTACGCTTCAAGAGGTATTTTGGATTGTATCAATCGCTTGGATTTTATACCAGGCATATGATAAATTCGATACGCGAAAGAAGAAGTGAGCCGTCTGTTACAGCAGACAGCTCACGGATTGCGGGGGCGCTCCCCCCCTAATCAGTTGGTTGTATCAGCTTGTGGCAACCGTCTGGGTTCCACACTTTTATTATAACGCGGCCCATTGCGGGAGTCAACCCCAAAATTTCACCCCCAGCGGTCATTCAAACCGCTGGGGGCGTTTTCTATTATCCCTGGGCAGACGCGGAACCATCCGCCAAACTGCCGGACCCGTCCCCCGCCGGAGCCAGCTCCGTCTCGATGGCCTCCCGGATCGCGGTCAGCCCCTCATAGTACAGCGTCAGGTCCATGCCCTCATACAGCTCGTTCCCCTGGGCGGGAGTCTCTTCCAGCCAGCTGTCCAGCTTCTCCTGCATCTTCGTGTCCCCATACTGCGTCCGGTAGGACTCCAGCTCCTCCGGGCCCACCGCTTCCTTCAGAGGAACGCGCAGAATGATGTGGTAGCCGTGCTCGCTCTCCACCAGGCCGCTGATTTCGTAGTCCCCCAGGGCCAGGGAGGCGGTTTCAAAGGGCTCCACCATCTGCCCCACCTGGGCCAGATAGCCCTCGGGGTTGGAGACCAGCCCCGGGTCCTCAGAGAACTGGTTCATCAGCTCGTCAAACAGGGCGGCGGGCTCGCTGCTCCCCTCCAGCTGGGTCAGCAGGTCCTCTGCGGCCTTTTTCTTCTGGGCCACGGTCTCTTCGTCCAGGGGCTCCCGGGTGGTGGTGTCCCGGGTGGACAGCAGGATATGCTTCACAAAGTAGAAGCCCTCCCCATCCAGCCAGGCGAGCATCTGTCCGTCGTCCAGATATTCGGCCCCGCCCTCGCCGTAGAAGTGCTCCCGCAGCTGTTCCATACCATCCTGCACGGAAATCAATCTGGTATAGAGGTCCGGAGTCAGGAGGTAGTACCACATATTATAGGTGAACGCCTGCTCCGTGTCCATCTCGCTCTCCATGGTCTCCAACGTGGAGGCCGCCTGATCCAGCGCCTCCTGGGAGACCTCCAGCCCTGCCTGGGCCAGCTTGTCCGGCACCAGGGCGTACAGCCCCGCAAGGCGCAGACAGTCCTCCTTCAGCCCCTGGGCCAAGGTGTTGCCGTCCTCATCGGCCTGCTCCCAGGGGACCTCGCCGCCGAAATAGCTGTACAGCTGGGTCAGCCGGTCGCCGTTGGCGGCCATCCAATACAGGGTGTCCCCCAGGGTGATCTCCTTTCCGTCCACGGTCCCCACCACGGTGGAGGCGGGATAGCCGGTCAAAGTGAGCACCGGATCAGTAATCTGGTCCAGCACAATCATATCGCCGGAGACATAGGGCTTGACGGGTTTTTCCTTCGGTCCGCAGGCGGTCAAAAACAGCAGGCTGAGCGCCAGGAGCAGCGCAGAAATTTTATGCAGTTTCTTCATGTTCGTTCCTTTCCTCTGGCGGGTCGGGCAGCTTGGTCCCCACGCACCGGTTAATGGGCGTACCCAGATTGTAAAACTTTTCCTCATAGTCGGTCATAACCCCCTGCACCCCGCCGGCATGGAGGTCCCGGGTGACCTCCGACAGCTCGTATCCGGCCTTGGGAAACTGGAACAGGGAGAAGCGGAACAGGTCCGCGTTGTCCGTTTTAAAGTGAATCTCCCCGCCGTCAGAGAGGACCTTCCGGTACGTCCGCAGAAACCCCTCGCTGGTCAGCCGGCGCTTGGCGTGGCGCAGGCCGGGCCAGGGGTCGCAGAAGTTAATGAACAGCCGGTCGATCTCGTTTTCCCCCAAAAATTCCGGCAGCCTGGCCGCGTCGTCGTCCAGGAAAAACACGTTGGTCAGCCCCCGGTCCCGGGCCCGCTCCATGGCGATAATCATGGCGTCGGGCACCCGCTCCACCGCTAAGTACAGCACCTCCGGGTGCTGGGCGGCGGTCTCCACGGTAAAGCGGCCCTTTCCGCAGCCCAGCTCCAGCCAGACCGCCCGGGCCTGGGGCATTTTGTCCCGCCAGCGTCCCCGGAGGGACTCCGGCTCCCGGACCAGCAGGTCCCCGCAGCGCTCCATCCGGGGGATGAGGTTGGGCTTTTTGCGCATTCGCATACAAATTCCCCTTTTTGGTAATTTGGTGATTTAAAAAGGGAGCACCCGAGCGGGTGCTCCCTGGTTTTTGCACTTACATCATTTTTACCGTGTAATACACCAGCAGGGCGAACAGCCACGCCAGCAGGGCGTAGGTCAGGTAGTAGGCCACCACCATGCCCGCCGCCATCGCCGCCGCCACCGCCGCCAGATTGATGGCGCAGGTTGCATAGATCAGGACGTACTTGGCATCCTGGGGCAGAAGGACAATTTTGTGTCCCCCAACCTTGAGCGCCCCCTGGTTCTTCGACAGCACAAAGGCCGCCGCCGCCGCCAGCACAATGGCAATCAGGGTCGCGCCGGTGTAGAAGTTCACGGGGGTATAGCCGTTGCGGGCAAACCACATACCGACTATCCCCAGCCCGCCGGCCACCGCAGCCAGGAACATCTCCGTCTGGTACAGGTAGTAGATCAGCGCCAAAGCGGCCCACCCGGCCACCAGCACGAACAGCATCCGCATACCGGAGCCCTGGAAGCGCACTATAATCTGGCTGCACACCCCCACGGCCGCGCAGCCCACGGCCACCGCCACCGGCAGGGCCCGAATCTTCCCCAGCTTCTTCACGTCCAGATACAGCCACACCAGTGCGCCCACAGCGGCAATGATTCCGGCGAAGCGCAGGAACTTCATGCCTGAGTTCAGCGCCTGGGCGATGGCTACGGACTGGGGATTTGTTGTAAAGTGGAAATAATATTGATTGACCAGCAGGAGCAGCACTTCCAGTACGATGGCTCCGGCAACCCAAATGAGTCCCCGGTTCAGGGCGGCGTCCTCCTGATGCCTCTGCATCTCTTTCTGCTTTTTATCCATGTATCCTGATTCTCCTTGCTTCAACCTGTTTCCGGAAAGACCGCGCAAAAAATAGCGGCGGTCCGCTCGAATTCTTATTTTACCAGATAGGAGAGCATTTTGCAACAGAAAAAAAGGAAATTTTGCATAAAAACCTTTTTTCTTCCGTCCGCTATTCCTACGTTTAGCATTCCCATCCGGAAAAAAAGGATACCTGGCCGTTGAATTTTAAAGGGCGGTTCCAAATTCCGGATAAAACTTGTCGTGGATGGCCTGGACCGCCCGGTCGGTATCCCGCTCGTCCATCAGCACAGAGACCTTGATCTCACTGGTAGAAATCATGCTGATGTTGATGCCCACGCCGTACAGGGCCTCGAACATTCTGGCGGCCACGCCGGGGTTGTTCACCATGCCCGCTCCCACGATGGACACCTTTGCGATTTTGTCATTGACCTCGATGGACTCAAAGCCGATGTAATCCCGGTTCTCCTCCAGCAGCTCCCGGGCCTTCTGGGCGTCGGAGCGGACCACGGTGAAGCTGATGTCCTTGCTCTCGTCCCGGCCGATGGATTGCAGGATGATATCCACGTTGATGCTGTTTTTGGCCAGCAGGGAGAAAATTTTAAAGGCGATGCCGGGCTCGTCCGCCAGCCCCACCAGGGCCAGCCGGGCCACGTTTTTGTCCTTCGCCACACCGCTCACGTGCGTCTTTTCCATGTTCTTTACAACCTCCTTGACTTTCGTTCCGGGCTTTCCGCTGAAGCTGGACAGGACCTCCAGCCGCACATTGTAGCGCTTGGCCATCTCCACCGAGCGGTTGTGCAGCACCTGTGCCCCCAGGCTGGCCAGCTCCAGCATCTCGTCGTAGGTAATCTCCTCCAGCTTCCGGGCTCCCTTCACCAGCCGGGGGTCGGCGGTGTACACGCCGTCCACGTCGGTGTAAATCTGGCACAAATCCGCGTGGAGGGCGGCGGCCAGGGCCACGGCGGAGGTGTCGGAGCCGCCCCGGCCCAGGGTGGTGATGTCGTCGTACTTGTTGATGCCCTGGAAGCCGGCCACCAGCACGATCTTGCCCTGGTCCAGCTCCCGCTGGAGCCGGTCGGTACGGATGTTTTTGATCCAGGCGTTGCCGTACACCGAGCCGGTGAGCATCCCCGCCTGCCAGCCGGTGAGGGAAATCACCTGGCAGTCCAGGGCCTGGATGGCCATGGCGCACAGGGAAATAGACATCTGCTCCCCACAGGCCAGCAGCATATCCATCTCCCGCTTGCTGGCGTTGGGGTTGAGCTCCGCGGCCTTTTCAATCAGCTCGTCGGTGGTGTCCCCCTGTGCGGACAGGACCGCCACCACCTGATGCCCCTTTTTCCGGGTCTCGGTGATGATGCGGGCCACGTTGCGCAGCCGCTCCGCGTCGGCCACGGAGCTGCCGCCGAATTTTTGTACAATGAGTGACATATAGCATCCCCCTAATACTTAGGTTGGTTAATTTGAAATCTTTTTGTCTCCTATATTCTATGCCTCAGTCCAGCACCCGGAACAGGGACTGCACCTGCAAGCCCTCTGTGGCCTTACGCACCTGGGGCCCGGTCATGGGGCCGGTGAGGAAAGCGGTCTCCTCCTTGGGCGCGCCGCCCCGGGCCAGGGGCTGGAGCTCCCCGCAGGCGGCCCGGGCCTGTTCCACGGAGCAGTCCGCCCGAACGTACCAGCGGGAGGTGAGGATGTCGTCAGAGACCACCAGATCGTCTGCGCCGGGGCCCCACTGGGCGGGACGGGCCTTGTGCACATCCTTGGCGATATCAATCACGTCTGCCACCACGGCGGAGGCGGTGGGCAGCTTGCCGGCCCCCCGGCCATAGAACATCACGTCCCCCACCGCGTTGCCGGTGACGGAGATGGCGTTGAACACGTCCTCCACCCCGGACAGGGGGTTCTCGTCGGACACCAGATGGGGGGCCACAAAGGCACAGATTTTATCCTCCGGCTGGCGGATGGCCCGGCCCAGGAAACGGATTACATCGATCCGACCATCATCCCGGACCTGGATGTGGAAAGTGC
>CAJUPG010000018.1:0-5129 GCA_910588455.1 uncultured Oscillospiraceae bacterium | reverse complement strand
GTTCATCGGTTTCATGGCGGCGTTTGCCATGGGATTCTTCGATGATCTCAACGTACGGGGGCACCTGGTCCGGGCGCACGTGCCGGCCATAGGACAGGGCCGCCAGGATGCAGATCTTCCGGCAGGCGTCGTGGCCATCCACGTCGGCGGAGGGGTCCCGCTCGGCATAGCCGTTGTCCTGGGCTTCCTTCAGGGCCTGGTCGAAGGTAAGGCCCGCCTTGATCATACGGGTGAGAATATAGTTGGTAGTGCCGTTCAGGATCCCGCACACCTGGGTAATTTCGTTGGCGGCCAGACAGGCGGTCAAGGGCCGCAGAATAGGGATGCCCCCGCCCACGCTGGCCTCAAACAGATAACTCACGCCCTCCCGCTGGGCCAGCTGAAGCAGCTCGCAGCCGTGGGTGGCCACCAGCTCCTTGTTGGAGGAGACCACGTTCTTCCCTGCGGCCAGAGCCCGGCGGGTGAAGTCCAGGGCGATGGTGGCACCGCCGATGGTCTCCACCACCACGTCCACCTCCGGGTCCTGCTCAATAACCGAAAAATCCTTCACAAACAGGGGGGCAAAGGGGCTGTCGGGGAAGTCCCGCACATCCAGAATATACTTCAGCCGCACCGGGTTGGGCACCCGCTGGTCGATGAGCCCCCCGTTGGTGGACAGCACCTCCGCCACGCCGGAGCCCACAGTGCCAAAGCCCAAAATCGCTACGTTTACCATATCATTCACCTCATATCAAAAATTATCCGCCTAAAATTTCGCATTTAATCACGCCGGGGCAGCCGCCTGCCGCCGCCAGCAGCTCCTCCAGGGAGCCCTTCAGGCCGGAGGTCTCCGCCGTGATGGTGACCACCGCGCAGTTGTTTACCGGGATGTTCTGGTTGATGGTCAAAATGTTGGCCCCCGTACCGGCGAACAGGTTCAGCAGGCTGGACAGCCGCCCCGGCTCGTCCCGGAGGAGCAGCTGTAAATTGACCATTCGCCCCTCCAGCATATCGTGGAAGGGCCGGACCACATCCTTATACTTATAAAACGCGCTGCGGCTGATGCCCACGGCCTGGGCGGCGGCGTTGACGGTGGCCGCCTCGCCGGTCTGAAGCAGCTGCCGGGCCTGGGCTACCTTGCGGAAGATCTCCGGCATAGCGGAGGCCTCCACAATGAAATATTTGGGACACTCAGACAAAAACAGACCTCCTCTCCCCTGGCCCGCGGAGGATGTCCGTCTGTCAAGGGCATTTGTTTTTGCAGTGTGGTCCATTGTAGCATAGCCGGAGCCGGGACGCAACTAGATTTTTGAACAGAAAAACGGTCCAAAACCGTCGAAACGCACAAAACAGAGGCGGCCAAAGGCCGCCCCTGCCCAAATCAAACTCACAGCACCTTGCTCAGGAAGGACTGGGTCCGCAGATTCTGGGGGAAGTCAAACAGCTTGGCGGGGGTGTTCTCCTCCAGAATGGTGCCGGTGTCCATGAAAATCACCCGGCTGGCCACTTCGCGGGCAAAGCCCATCTCGTGGGTGACAATGGCCATAGTCATGCCGTCCTGGGCCAGCGCGCGCATCAGGTCCAGCACCTCGCCCACCATCTCCGGGTCCAGGGCAGAGGTGGGCTCGTCAAAGAGCATCACCTCCGGCTCCATAGCCAGGGCCCGGACAATGGCAATCCGCTGCTTCTGTCCGCCGGAGAGCATGGCGGGGTACTCGTCCGCCTTGTCCGCCAGACCAATCCGCTCCAGCAGCTCCATCGCACGGGCGTCGGCCTCCGCCTGGGTTTTCAGCTTCAGCTGCACCGGGGCCAGGGTGATGTTCTTTTTCACCGTCATATGGGGAAACAGGTTGAAGTGCTGGAACACCATGCCCATTTTCCGGCGGTGCAAGTTTATATCCACTTTTTTGTCGGTGATATCCACGCCGTCGAAGATGATCTGTCCGGAGGTGGGGACCTCCAGCAGATTCAGGCAGCGCAGGAGGGTGGACTTGCCGGAGCCGGAGGGGCCGATAATGGCCACCACCTCCCCCCGGGCGATGTCCAGAGAACAGTTGTGCAGGGCCTTCACCGCGCCCTTGTTGTACTCCTTGCAGACGCGGTGCACGTGAATCAGATTAGCGTTTGTCTCCACGGCGCATCCTCCTTTCAATGGCCTCGATCGCCTTGCTGGCGGGGAAGTTGATGCAGAAGTAGATCAGTGCGGCGATGACGTAGGGGCCAAGGCTGACGTAGGTGGTAGTGGCTACCGTCTTGGCGCCCCACATCAGCTCATACATCCCCATCACCGAGCAGATGGAGGACTCCTTCACCATGGTAATAATCTCGTTGGCCAGGGCGGGGAGCACGTTTTTGATGGCCTGGGGCAGCACCACCAGCTTCATGGCCTGCCACTGGGTAAGCCCCAGGGAGCGGGCGGCCTCCGTCTGGCCCGCGTCCACCGCCAGGATGCCCGCCCGGAAAATCTCGGCCACATAGGCGGAGCTGTTCAGGGCCAGGGCCACCACCCCGGGCACGAAAATTTTCAGGTTGATAAAGCCGAACAGGAAATAGGCGGGCACACTGATGGCATAAAACAGCCCGTAATAGAGGATGAACAGCTGCACCAGCAGCGGGGTGGACCGGAACACGGCGATATACGCCCCGGACAGGCCCCGGATAAACCGGTTTTTGCTCAGACGCATCAGCGCCAGCACCAGGGCGGGGATGACCGCCAGCAGCACCGCCGTCACCGACAGCATCAGGGTGTATTCCACGCCCTGGATGAAATAAAACGCGTATTTGGGCAGAAATGAGAAGTTAAAAAAGCTTGTGGGGTCCGGATTGTGAAAGAAAAAGTCAAAGATCGCCTGCATATACCCGCTTCCCTTCTATGTATTGATTCAAAAACCCAAACGGGCCGTG
Source organism: uncultured Oscillospiraceae bacterium (assembly GCA_910588455.1). Lineage (GTDB taxonomy): Bacteria > Bacillota > Clostridia > Oscillospirales > Oscillospiraceae > Lawsonibacter. The sequence continues at coordinate 2,246 of CAJUPG010000018.1, read as the reverse complement.
CGGGCATGGTTACGCCCGCACGGCAGTCCGTTTTCCTGAGATTATTCGCCCGCAGCCTGGCTGCTGAGGGTGTTGGCCTCCTCCACGATGGCGGCCATATCCTCGTCGGTTAGAGAAGCGATGGTGGCGTTGATGGAGTCCATCAGGCCCTTGGGGTCGCCCTTGGCCACCCAGGCCCGGTAGGGCTCGGCAGCGTCGCCCAGGGAGATGTCCAGAATCGCCAGCTGGTCGTTGGTCTCGACGTACTTCTGGGCCACGGCGGCGTCCAGCACCACCGCGTCGCACTTGTCATACACCAGGTTGTTCACCAACTCAGGCACCGCCACCAGAGGCAGCAGGTTCGCGCCGGGCATCATTTCGTTGACCACGTCCACCTTGGTGGTGGCGGTCTGCGCACCCACGGTCTTGCCGTCAAAATCCGCCAGAGAGGTGAAATTGCCCGCGTTGTCCTTCTTGACCACGATCAGAGGAGCCTGGTCCTGGTAGTAAGGGTCGGAGCAGTCGGCGGCGTTGGTCCGCTCGTCATTGAGCTCCATCGCGGCCATAACGAAATCCACGTCGCCCCGGCCCATGTTGGTCAGCAGGTTTTCAAAGGAAATATCCACGATTTGCAGCTCGCAGCCCATATCCTCAGCCACCTTCTGGGCCACGGCTACGTCGATGCCCACGATCTTATCCTTGCCGTTCTCGTCCAGGATGTGGAACTCAAAGGGGGGATAGTCGGCGGAGGTGCCAAAGACCAGTACGCCGCCCTCAGGCTTGGAGGTATCGGGAGTGCTGGCGTCAGGGGTGCTGGCGGCCGGAGTGCTGGCCGCGGGGGTGGAGCTGGGAGCGGGATTGCTGTTATTGCCGCAGGCGGCCAGGCTCAGGGCCATAACCAGCGCCAGGGCAAGGGCAAGAAACTTTTTCATTCTCAAACTCTCCTTTTTATTCGTCTTTTTCAGGACGGGTTTCAGTATAATTCAAACAATATTCATTGTCAATAGAATATTTATGCAAATTACATAGGGGAAGAAAAAGCACTTTGGGAAAAAACACGGAACTCCCTTGTTCTGTACCTTTAAAATTCTCTCTGCTCATAGCTCTGAATGCACAAGCGCAAGTCCTTATGAACCCCTTGCATATAAGTATGGATTACATGGAGCATTTCGGAATAATGGTTGGGCAAGCACTCCTCGGAGAGCATCACCTCCACTTGTCCCAGGGTTTTGATCCCGCCGGACAGGTCGCACTGGATTCGCTGCAATTCATGCAGAAATGATTTTGAATACATTAAAAAAACCTCCTATTGATTTTCCCCCGGAGGTCTGATAGAATAAGATTTATCAAGCCTCTCGGGGTTTGTGGGTAGAGTGTTGGTTTGCTTTCTGAGGGCGCCAACACTCTATTTTTCTTGCGCCAAATACTCCAGGACAATCATGCGGATCAATCCGCTTACGGATGTTCCCTTTTTTGCGGCCAGGGTTCTGAGCTGTTCCATCACCTCAGGAGAAAAGAAAACATTTGTCCTTTCGCTGTTGGCTATTGGTCTGGGGGACAATTTAATCACCTCCTTTTACAGATAATATCACCACTTAGTTGATCTGTCAAGATGATTTTAGGATGTCCCATGTAGGGGCGGCCTCTGGCCGCCCCTACAAATAATTGTCCCTGGGTATTGGCTTCCGGCCCCCCGGTATGCTATAATAATAAAATCAAAATGAGTGAGAGGAGAACATTCCATGACCGATTATCAAAAGGAATTCATTTCCTTTATGAAAGACAGCGGCGTACTCACCTTTGGGGACTTTACCACCAAATCCGGCCGCAAAACCCCCTATTTCGTCAACACCGGCAACTATAAAACCGGCGCACAGGCCGCCCGTCTGGGGGACTATTACGCCGCCTGTATCCAGGAAAATATGCCCGGCGGCATCGACTGCCTGTTCGGCCCCGCCTATAAGGGCATCCCCCTGGCGGTGTCCGCCGCCGCGTCCCTCTACCGCGCCTATGGCCGGGACCTGCCCTACTGCTTCAACCGCAAGGAGGCCAAGGACCACGGGGAGGGTGGCTCCCTGGTGGGGTACAAGCCCCAGGACGGGGACCGGATCGCCATCATTGAGGACGTGGTCACCGCCGGCACCGCTGTGCGAGAGTCCATCGAACTGTTCAAGCAGGTGGCCGGGGTGAAAATTGAGGCCCTGTTCGTCAGCGTGGACCGGATGGAGCGGGGCACCCGGGACTGCTCCACCCTGGACGAGCTGCGC
>CAJUPG010000017.1 GCA_910588455.1 uncultured Oscillospiraceae bacterium | reverse complement strand
CCAAGACCAACTGCATCGTCATCTTCATCAACCAGCTGCGGGAAAAGGTGGGGGTCATGTACGGCAACCCGGAGGTCACCACCGGCGGCCGGGCCCTGAAATTCTACTCCTCCGTGCGCATCGACGTGCGGCGGGTGGAGGCCCTGAAAAACGGCAGCGAGATTATCGGCAACCACACCCGGGCCAAAATCGTGAAAAACAAGGTGGCTCCCCCCTTCCGGGAGGCGGAGTTCGACATCCTCTACGGCGAGGGCATCTCCAAGTGGGGAGAGCTGGTGGACCTGGGGGTCAAGCTGGACATTTTTCAAAAATCCGGCTCCTGGTTCAACATGGGCGAGGTGCGCTTAGGCCAGGGCAAGGACGCGGTCAAGCAGTACCTCAAGGAAAACCCGGAGGTCACCGCCGACGTGGAGGCCAAAATCCGGGCCAACGCCTATAAGCTCATGAGCAAGCAGTCCCAGATTGCCGCCAAGGCCGCCGGCCGGGCAGTGGACGTGTCCGCCGAGGATTTTGAGGACGGCGGCGAAGAGGCGTGATTATTCAGGAAGTAAAGCCCTCCAAGCGGGTCCGGGACCGGTGGCTTTTGGTACTGGAGGACGGGTCCATTCTGCGGGTGGGCAAGAATCAGATTGCCGACTTCGCCCTCTACGCCGGCCGGGAGCTGTCGGAGGAGGAGACGGACCGGCTTTTAGAGGCCGTCGAGAACGAGAACTTCCGCTCCTACGCCCTGCGGGTGGTGACCGATACCCCCAAATCCCGGAAAATGCTGCTCAAGCTTTTGGGGGAGAAAGGCTGTCCGCCGGAGCGGGCGGAACAGATTGCTAACTGGCTGGAGGAATTCGGCTACCTCAACGACGCCTGGTACGCCGGGGAGGTGGTCCGGACCTACGCCCGGCGGGGGTACGGGGTGAAACGAATCCGGGACGAGCTCTATCACAGGGGGGTTCCCCGGGAGCTGTGGGACGAAGCCCTCTCTCAGCTCCAGGAGGAGGAAAGCGCCGGCGCCATCGACGCCTTTCTGGAGAAGAAGCTCAAGGGCAGCCGGGAGCCGAAGGACCTGAAACGGGCCTCCGACGCCCTGGCCCGCCGGGGCTACCGCTGGCCCGAGATCAGCGCCGCCCTGCGCCGGTATGGGGCGGAAATCGAGGAGGACTGAATTGTTTGGAACATGAGTTGTTTCTGCCCACCCTCTCCCACTGGGAGCATGGCAACCCCTGGACGGGCAGCTTCGGGCCCAGGGCCCGGTTTTATATCGTCCCCCAGGAGGGACAGATCAGCATCCAGATGTGGGAGGGCCCCCTGTGCCGGACCCTGGCCCAGCTGGAGGAGCCGGTGCAGTTCCCCATCAGTGAGGAGGGGCTGTCCCAGGCGCGGACCTTTCTGCTGGAGCAGTGCGCCCGGATCAACGGGGAGGGGGAGGCATGAGCTTTGACCGCCGCCTGTTTCTGCCCGTCTCCCAAGAGGATATGCGGGAGCGGGGCTGGTACTATTACGACTTCCTGCTGATTACCGGCGACGCCTATGTGGACCACCCGTCCTTCGGCCCGGCGATCATTGGCCGGATGCTGGAGGACGAGGGCTACCGGGTGGCGGTGCTGCCCCAGCCGGACTGGACCTCCCCCGACGCCTTCGCCGCCATGGGCCGGCCCCGGTATGGGGTGCTGATCGGGGCGGGGAACCTGGATTCCATGGTGGCCCACTACACCGCCGCCAAAAAGCGCCGCCGGGACGACGCCTATTCCCCCGGTCGGAAGGCCGGTCTGCGGCCGGATCTGGCCTCGGTGGTCTACTCCAACCGGGTCCGGGAGGCCTTTGGGGACATCCCCATCGCCATCGGCGGCCTGGAGGCCAGCCTGCGCCGGTTTGCCCACTACGATTACTGGCAGGACAAGGTCCGCCGCTCCGTTTTATTCGACGCCCAGGCGGACCTTTTGACCTACGGCATGGGGGAACGGGCCACGAAGGAGATTGCCAGGCGGCTGGCCGCCGGGGAGAAGCCGGAGACAATGACCGACATCCGGGGGACCTGCGTCTGCGTGGCGGACCCGGAGGTCTCCGCCTTTCCCTTTGTAAAGGTCCCCTCCTTTGAGGAGGTTTCCAGGGACAAGCGGGCCTACGCCCGGGCCAACATGACCGAATATCAGGAGCACGACCCCTTTGTTGGCCGGGCCATTGTGCAAAAGCACGGCCGGAAGTACCTGCTGGCCAACCCGCCTGCCCTGCCCCTGACCACTCCGGAGATGGACCAGGTGGCGGAGCTGCCCTATGTCCGGGAGCCGCATCCCATGTACGACGAGCTGGGGGGTGTGCCCGCTATTGAGGAGGTGCGCTTCTCCGTCACCCACAACCGGGGGTGCTTCGGGGCGTGCAATTTCTGCTCCCTGGCCTTCCACCAGGGCCGGGTGGTCTCCGCCCGCAGTCACGACAGCGTGGTCCGGGAGGTGGAGGCCCTCACCAGGCATCCGGGGTTCAAGGGCTACATCCACGACGTGGGCGGGCCGTCGGCCACCTTCCGCCGGCCCTCCTGCCAGAAGCAGCTGGAGCACGGCTTGTGCAAAAACCGGGCCTGCCTGGCCCCCAGGGCCTGCCCCAATCTGGACGCGGACCACATGGACTATCTGCGTCTGCTGCGCCGCCTGCGGGAAATTCCCGGGGTGAAAAAGGTCTTTATCCGCTCAGGCATCCGGTTCGACTTTTTGATGAAGGACCCCACCGGGGAATTTTTCTCCGAGCTGGTGCGCTATCACATCTCCGGGCAGCTGAAGGTGGCCCCGGAGCACTGCGTGGCCCACACTCTGGACTATATGGGCAAGCCCCACATTGAGGTCTATGAAAAATTCAAGGAAAAATATCAAAAACTGAATCAGCGCTACAAAATGGAGCAGTATCTGGTGCCCTATCTGATTTCGTCCCACCCGGGCTGTACTCTGGAGGACGCGGTCCGGCTGGCGGAGTGGCTGAATAAAGAGGGCCATATGCCCGAGCAGGTCCAGGACTTCTACCCCACCCCGGGGACGCTGGCCACCTGTATGTGGTATACAGGATTGGACCCCCGGACCATGCAGCCGGTATTCGTGCCCAAAACGCCCCACGACAAGGCGCTGCAGCGGGCGCTGATGCAGTGGCGCAAGCCCCAGAACCGGAAACTGGTGCTGGAAGCCCTGCACAAGACGGGCCGGGAGGATCTGATCGGATACGGGAAACACTGTCTGATCCGGCCCCAGAAGCGGAAAAAATAGGAGGATTTGTTATTATGGCGCTGCCGCAGGAAAAGCAATGGACCTACGCCGATGTGCTGGCCTGGGACGAGGGGGAGCGGGTGGAGCTGATTTACAGCCAGCCCCATATGATGGCCCCACCCTCCCGGCGGCATCAGGAGGTCTCCGGAGCCCTCTATTTACAGATTGGAAATTTTCTGCAAGATAAGAAATGCCAGGTGTACCATGCCCCCTTCGGGGTGCGGCTGTTTGAGCAGGATGGCGACACGCCCTCCCAGGTGGACACCCTGGTGGAGCCCGACCTCACTGTGGTGTGCGACCCGGACAAGCTGGACGACGCGGGTTGCAAGGGCGCGCCGGACCTCATCATTGAAATTATCTCCCCCTCCACCCAGCGGCACGACCGGTTCGTAAAATACAACCTGCACCAGCGAGCGGGGGTTCGGGAATACTGGATTGTGGACCCCGTCTCCCACACCGTCTCCGTGTACACCCTGGAGGATGGCGCATATCACGCCGCCGCCGTCTACGCCGGGACCGCCTCTGTCCCGGTGGGGGTCCTAGAGGGGTGCGCCGTTGATTTGTCCCGCGTATTTCCCGCATAAGCGCAAAAAAGCAGGGGAAATTCCCCTGCTTTTTTATCCAAATATAGAAGAAGGTAAAACCGGCTCGTCAGTTCCATAGAGAAGCCTAACCCCGTAGAGGTCCGCCAAACAGGTCCGGGAGACGGTTTCCCGGCAGCGGGTGGTGATAAAATAGTCCGTATGCTGAAATAGAATATGCTCGTTAATATCTTCCCCTGTCTGTAGGATAACATTACAGTCCTGCGACTCATATTGCTGCAGCAGGGCTTCCAGCGCGCGCAGGTTTTTGCGGTTGGAATCCGCTCGGGGCAAATAAATCAATAGTTCCAGCGCGGGCCGGTCCTGGGAAAAATACTGGTCCAATACCCTGCGATAAAGAGGATGAGGCTCGGAGAAATCCGGAATAAAGAGAATTGTCTTTGTATCACGCACATCTGCCCCCCCCCCGCGGACTCTAAGCTCTGCAAGCCGACACTCCGCCTCCGGCAGATATTTCGCGGCAAATTCCGGCGGCGGCAGGGCAAAATCCTTCCTGCGGGCCTTTTGCGTTGCAAGCGGCCAGTCCCACCAGGCGATCTTTTCCAGGGCGGAAATGGTGTCATCATCGAAGCGATAGCGAATGATTTTAGCCGGATTGCCGCCTACGATGGCATAAGGCGGAACATCCCGGGTCACCACGGAGCCGGCAGCGACCACACACCCGTTGTGGAGGGTCACGCCGGCCATAACAGTGGCCCCGTGGCCGATCCATACGTCGTTTTGCAGGATAATGGAGCCTTTCCGGGAAATTTTTGACGGAATTGGCTCTGTGTTCAGAAACGACATCGCCCCCTGACAAACAGAACTGTAATCGTGGTTCAAATCCATCATAAACGTGATGGACTCTGCCAGGGAACACCCCTTGCCGATGGCAATACAGTGCCGTCCCCCGACGGGGTCAAAGTTAATCCCGCTCTGGACCTCCACGGAAACCAGATAGCTGTCCCGGTCCAGGGACAAAAAGGGGAAGCCGTTCAGTTCGTTCTGGGCGTTAAGGGTGAGGCAGGTATAATCCTGGATCTGATTTGGGTGAAAGGATACCCGCTGTATCATGCAATCACTTCCTTGCATCGTTTTCCGTGCCCTTTACAGATGCTTTTTCGCCGCCGCCTCCGCGATCCGGGCCCGGTACTCGTCCACCTGGTCCTGATTGCGGCTGCACAGCTGCTGGAACAGCAAATCCAAAATCAGCAGCTGGGCCATCCGGGCGGACACGGAGCCGGGCTGAAGCGGGCTTTCGTTGACCCCGCACTGGAGCACCACGTCCGCCTGCTGTCCTCCCGGCGATTTGGGAAACCGGGAAACCAGAATCATGGGCACCCGCCGGGCCCGGGCCACCTCCAGGGCGTCCTGAAGATCCCGGGTGGAGCCGGAATAGGAGAAGTACAAAACTGCCTCATCGGCCTCCATCACCGCCAGAGTGTTGATCTGCAAATGGGAGTCGGGCACATAGACAAATTTGGAGGAGACCATAGAAAACAGGGTCCAGGCCTCCTGGGCCAGCACCATGGAGCCCCCCTGCCCCATGCACACCACCCGGCGGGAGCGCTCAATCAGCTCCACCGCCCGCATCAGCTGGTCCGGGTCCACCAGCCGGAAGGTCTGCTCCAGGGCAGAGATGTTCTCCCCCAGCACCTGCTTGCACAGGGCGGAAAAACCGTCCGCGGCGGGGGACACGGGGGCGCGCTGCAAGCCGGTGCGGGCAGCCATGGAGGCCCGGGCCAGCTCCAGCTTGAAGGCGTTGTAGCCGGGCAGGCCCAGCCGCCGGCAGAAGCGGGAAATGGTGGCGTCCGCCACCTCGCACTCCTCCGCCAGCTCCGAGATGGACATATACTGTACGTCAATCCGGTGGCCCAGCACGTAGTCGGCTACCTTTTTTTCCGAGTTGGTCAAATCAAAGTATTGGCTGCTGATGGTCTCGAACACATTTTGTGTCATATCATTCGCCTAAAACCTCTCCCAAAAGCTGATCGGTCATGATAAGGGCGCGGGGCACATGGAAGGGGCCCTTGAAGGTGCAGCCCTTACAGGCGGGCTGGGTGGGCTTGCCGTCCCGGCGGAGATAGCCGTACCACTCGCCGAACTCCGGGTCGGCGAAATAGGTCTTGCAGTAGTCGATCACTTTATAAAACCAATCCAGATATTTTTCGTCGCCGGAGTCCCGGTACATCATCAGGCTTGCAATCATGCTCTCGTTGTGGGGCCACCACAGCTTCATATCGTGCTCGTAGGCCTCCGGGGGAAAGCCCATGCAGTCCACAAAATACAGCACGCCGCCATACTCCTGATCCCAGCCCCGCTCAATGGCCATGTCAAAAATCTCCATAGCCTTGGCCCGCAGCTCCGGGTCGTCCCGGCGGTTGGCCTCCTCCAGCAGAAACCAGGAGCATTCAATGTCGTGGCCGGGGTTGACGAAGCGCCCGGCGGAGATGTCGGACATAAACTCCCCGTTGGGGCCCACGGTCTCCAGGGTGCACTTCAGCTCCGGCTTGTGGTGGTACTTCAAAATAGTATCCACGCAGGCCTGAGCCCGCTGGTCGTAGAGCTCTCCGCGCTCCGGGTCGCACCGGCGCATGATGGCGGAAACGTTTAAGTAAATCATAGGGTCGCCCAGGGAGCGGCCGGTACGGGTTTCGGGGATGGTCTTGGGTCCCATGCCGGTGGGGTCGGCAATCAGGCCGTTGTTCAGCTTCCACACCAGGTCATAGGCCCGGCGGGCCCGCTCCAGACAAGCTTTCTCCCCGGTGAGGGCGTAATACTCCGCGTTGGCCTGGGTGTAGAAGTCCTCAGAGAAGCAGTACCGGCGCTGGCGCAGGGGCTTGCCGTCGGCGGTAACGGTGAAATACATCCGCTCCCCGGCCTCCCGGTTGATGCAGTGGGCCTCCATAAAGTCCAGGCAGCTCTTGCTGGCCCGCAGCCAGTCCTCCCGCACGCCGTACACGTGGCACAGATAGGCGTAGATCCAGCCGCAGCGGCCCTGCATCCACACGCTCTTATCGGAGGAAAACCGCACACCGGAGCGGTCCAGGCAGGTATAGACCCCGCCGTTGACCGGGTCCATGCCGTATTTCAGCCAAAAGCCGGCGCTGCTCTCCAGCTCCTTTTGAATCCACGCGCGGATGTCCCGCAGTTTCTGTACATCCTTCATGACAAACCACTCCTTTAGAAAATTTATACTGGAAACTGTAATTGAGTATATCACAGATGAAATAATTTTTCAATTTTATTTTTTCTGAAAATCTTTTCGTTATGGGGTGACATTCCTGGCAAGCTATGGTATAATGAACAACAGTATGGGCTCTAAGGCCGCTGGAAACTATTCATTATAGCAATAGCAAAAGAAAGTGGAGGCGTTATTTATGAATCATTTTGGCGTCACGTTCGACGTGAAAAACCGTCCCTGTCTGGACAGCGAGTTTATGCCTGTTCTGCTCTTCAACCGTGCATTTCTCAAAACCGCCAAAAAGCCGGTCTCCATTGCGGTGGAGCGGGCCAGCGGCCAGATGGCCGTGTATCACACCTTTGTTCACGGCACCCCGGAGATGGCCCAGGCGGACCGCTACTATGTAAATCGCCTGGTCAAGACCGCCCTGTGGATGAAGGGCGGCTTTAAAATCTACGTCTCCGACGAGGGGGTCTATCAGGCCCTGAAGGGGGATTTCTGCACCGGCGGCTGCCAGGATTTCGATTTCGACTATATGGCCAACGTCTTTGAGCACCCCTTTGAAATCGTGCTCACCGATAACATCCCCGAAGAGAAGGACTCCCCCAAGGCCATGGGCGGGCACCTGAAGGGCTGCCGCATCGGCTTTGACGCGGGCGGCTCCGACCGGAAGGTCTCCGCCGTCATCGACGGGGAGAGCGTCTACTCCGAAGAAGTGGTCTGGTTCCCCAAGACCAACTCCGACCCGGATTACCACTACGACGGCATTGTGGCCGCCCTGAAGTCCGCCGCGGAGCATATGCCCCGGGTGGACGCGGTGGGCGTGTCCTCCGCCGGTGTATACATCAACAACCGGACCATGAACGCCTCCCTGTTCCTGAAGGTCCCCAAGGACCTGTTTGACGCGAAGGTGAAGGACATCTACATCCGGGCCATTACCGACACCTTCGGCAACATCCCCTATGAGGTGGTCAACGACGGCGACGTGTCCGCCCTGGCGGGCATGATGAGTCTGAACGAGCCCAACGTGCTGGGCATCGCCATGGGCACCAGCGAGGCGGTGGGCTATGTGGACCCCCAGGGCCGCATCACCGGCTGGCTCAACGAGCTGGCCTTCGTGCCCGTGGACTGCCACCCGGAGGCCATGCGGGACGAGTGGTCCGGCGACATCGGCTGCGGCGTGAAGTATTTCTCCCAGGATTCGGTCATCAAGCTGGCCCCCCGGGCGGGCATTGAGCTGGACGAGTCCCTGTCCCCCGCTGAGAAGCTGAAGGTGGTCCAGAAGCTTATGGCCGAGGACGACCCCAACGCCGCCAGGGTTTATGAGACCATCGGCACCTATCTGGGCCACACCCTGGCCTATTACTACGAGCTGTACGGCTGCAAGCACGTGCTGCTCCTGGGCCGGGTGATGTCCGGCAAGGGGGGCGACATTATTCTGGAGGAGGCCAAGCGGGTGCTGGCGGACGAGTATCCCCAGTGCGCCGGCAGAATCCTGCCCGGATTGCCCGACGAGAAGTTCCGCCGGGTGGGCCAGAGCGTGGCCGCCGCCTCTCTGCCGGAGGTGTAAGCCATGGTGATCGGCAACGCAAAGCTGTTTTTGGACGGCAAATTCCAAGCCGGTTCTATTTCCTTCAAAAACGGCATAATTACGGAAATCGGCCCCGCCAGCGTCCCGGCGGATGTGGACGCCCAGGGCAAATACGTGGTTCCCGGCTTTGTGGATGTGCACACCCACGGCGCTATGGGCGAGGACTTCTCCGACGGCAAGCCCGAGGGGTTAGCGCCTATGGCCCGGCACTACGCCGCCCACGGGGTTACCTCCTTCCTGGCCACGACAATGACCCTGAAGGAGGAGGTGCTCACCCCGGCGATGCGCGCCATCGGGGGCTTCCAGCGCCCGGCGGACGGAGCCAAGTGCGCCGGGATTCACCTGGAGGGCCCCTTCCTGTCCTACGCCAAGCGGGGAGCCCAGGCGGCGGAGAACCTCCACAAGCCGGACGCGGCCCTGTTCCACCGGCTCAACGAGGCCAGCGGCGGCCTGGTCCGGCTGGTGACCGTAGCCTGTGAGGAGGAGGGCGCGATGCCCTTCATTGAAGAGGTGTCCAAGGTCTGCACCGTCTCCCTGGGCCACACCACCGCAGACTACGACACGGCAATGGCCGCCTATCAGGCGGGAGCCAGCCACGCCACCCACCTGTACAATGGGATGCCCTCTCTGCTGCACCGGGCCCCCGGGGTGATTGGCGCGGCCTTCGACAGCGGAGCCACCGTGGAGCTGATCTGCGACGGCCTGCACATCCACCCCAGTGTAATCCGGGCCACCCGGCAGCTGTTTGGCAAAAAACTGGTGATTATCAGCGACTCTCTGCGATGCGCCGGGATGCCCGACGGGGAGTATGAACTAGGCGGCCAGCCCATTGAGATGAAAAACGGCAAGGCCACCCTGCTGGGGACGGATACCCTGGCCGGTTCCTCCTCCAACCTGCTGGACGAGGTGCGCAATGTGGTGTCCTTCGGCCTGCCCCTGGAGGAGGCGGTCTACGCGGTGACCCAGGCCCCGGCCCAGGCCGTGCGGCTGACGGACATCGGGACCCTGGAGGTGGGCAAGCGGGCCGACCTGCTGGTCCTGGATGAAGCTATAAACCTGGAGCAGGTTTATATAGATGGAAATTTGATTGGAGGTTGATTCCCATGAGACTGATTCGAGCCAAAGATTATGATGAACTCAGCGCCATTGCCGCCCGGGTGATCGGAGCCCAGGTGACCCTGAAGCCCAACTGCGTGCTGGGTCTGGCCACCGGTTCCTCCCCCGAGGGGACCTATAAGGAGCTGATTGCCGCCTACAACCGGGGGGAGCTGGACTTCTCTCAGGTGCGCACCGTGAACCTGGACGAGTATGTGGGCCTGGAGCCCACCCACGACCAGAGCTATGCCTACTTTATGCGGGACCGGTTCTTTGACCATGTGAATATTGACCTGAAGAACACCAACGTGCCCGACGGCATGAATCCCGACCCCGCCGCCGAGTGCGCCCGGTATGACGCCCTGATCCAGAGCATGGGCGGCATCGACTTGCAGCTGCTGGGCATCGGCCCCAACGGCCACATCGGCTTCAACGAGCCCGGCGACACCTTCTCCCTGGGTACTCAGCAGATCAAGCTGACCCAGAGCACCCTGGAGGCCAACAAGCGCTTCTTCGCCAGCATCGACGACGTACCCACCCACGCCCGGACCATGGGCATCCGGGACATCATGCAGGCCCGGCGCATCCTGCTGGTGGCCAGCGGCGAGAACAAGGCCCAGGCCGTGAAGGGCCTGCTCACCGGAGCCATCTCTCCCCAAATGCCCTGCACCATTTTGCAGTATCACCCCGACTGCATCGTGGTGGCCGACGAGGCCGCCCTGTCCGCCCTGTAACACAAGCGGGCAAAATGCCCCAGCGCCGGCGGCGCTGGGGCATTTTTTTGTGGGAATACAGAAAATTTTTGAAGGGCCTGTTTTTTTCCGGCGGGATGTGCTATGATAAATAGGATAAAATTTCAAACGAAAGAGGTTATCGATATGCATTGCATCCGCAATATTACCCAGGATTTGTATTGGATCGGCGGCAACGACCGCCGGCTGGCTCTGTTTGAAAGCGCCTACCCGGTTCCCAAGGGCGTGTCCTACAACGCCTATCTGCTGCTGGATGAAAAAACCGTGCTGCTGGACACGGTGGACCGCAGCATCACCGACCAGTTCTTTGAAAACCTGGATCACGCCCTCAACGGCCGCCCCCTGGACTATGTGGTGGTCCACCACATGGAGCCTGACCACGCCGCCACCCTCCGGGACCTGCTGGCCCGCCGTCCCAACGTGACGGTGGTGGGCAACCAGAAAACCCTGACCATGTTCGCCCAGTTCTTCGGCCAGGCCCCCGCCAACACCCTGGTGGTCAAGGAGGGGGACACCCTGTCCCTGGGCCGGCACACCCTCACCTTCTGCATGGCCCCTATGGTCCACTGGCCCGAGGTGATGGTCTCCTACGACAGCGCCGACAAGGTCCTGTTCTCCGCCGACGCCTTCGGCTCCTTCGGCGCCCTGGACGGGGCGCTGTTTGCCGACCAGGTTGACTTTGACCGGGACTGGCTGGACGAGGCCCGGCGCTACTACGTGAATATCGTGGGCAAATACGGCCCCCAGGTCACCGCTGCGCTGAAAAAGCTGGAGGGCCTGGATATCCGGTATATCTGTCCCCTCCACGGCCTGGTCTGGCGGGAAAATCTGTCCTATATCATCGAAAAGCACCGCCTCTGGGCCTCCTACACCCCGGAGAAGCAGGGCGTGGCCATCGCCTACGCCTCCGTCTACGGCAACACCCAGAACGCCGCCGAAATCCTGGCGGCCAAGCTGGCGGACAAGGGGATTCCCACGGTGGTGTTCGACGCATCCATGACCCACTATTCGGAGATTCTGGCCGCATTCTTCCAGTACAGCCATATCGTGCTGGCCTCCACCACCTACAACAACGGTATTTTCACCTCTATGGAGCACCTGCTCCACGAGATGGGCTCCCACAACCTGCAAAAGCGGACGGTGGGCCTGATTCAGAACGGCTCCTGGGCTCCCGCCAGCGGCAAGCTGATGGCGGCCCTGCTGGAGCCCATGAAGGATGTGGAGGTCCTCTCCCCGGTGACCCTGAAGTCCTCTCTGGCGCAGGGACAGGAGGCAGAGCTGGAGGCCCTGGCGGAGGCCCTGGTCTCCGGCGGAACAACCCAAGCGGCGGAGGAGCCCGCCGCCGGAGGAAAGAAGTGGGTGTGCAAGATCTGCGGTTATGTGTATGAGGGCGAGAGCCTGCCGGAGGATTATGTGTGTCCCATCTGCCGCCGGCCGGCCAGCGATTTCGAGCCCGCCAGTTAAACGCGAAAAAAACCGCCGTTTCCAAACCGGAAACGGCGGTTTTTTTCAGCAGGTTTTCTGCTGGAAGGAGTCGCACTCAGTCCCCCGGCAGCTGCAAGGCTTGTGGTCCGTGCAGCCGACCTGGATCTGGTTCAGAGAGCAGCAGTTCTGGGGCGCGTGATAGGCGCAGCTGCTGACGGTGCATTTGATGCTGGAATTACATTTTTGATCCATGATGAAAAACCCTCCTTTATTGGGATGGCTTTAGTATGGCTCCTCCGGCGCGAATCATTCCCCGGACGCGTCCAAAACCTTTGGAATAAACCGGCTGGCAAACCGGCCCTTTCCCCGGCTTTTGACGTAAAAATAGCCAATCCAGGAAAAAATAACCGCGCCGATAAAATTTACGAACAAATCCTTCATGGTATCCAGCAGGCCGATGTCCAGATAGCCCCCCAGGCCCAGGGAGATCTCCTCCCCGTTGGCCACCACGATCACGTCGGTGATGCCCCGGATGGCCGTGGGCGTGTTGCCTCCGGCGGGGTCCAGCATTACGGAGGAAATCTCATGGACCACCGTGTCCTTCTGCATATCCAGCAGCAGCATCTGGTCCATACCGCATTCAAAAAACTCCCACAGCACGCCGATGGTCATGGAGAAGCAGAAGGCCACAATGGCCATAAAAACCGGTGACAGGGACAGGGAAAACCGATCGTTGCGGTTGAACAGGTCCACCAGGGAGAACCCGATCGCGGCGCACAAAAAGCCGTTCAAGGTGTGCAGCATAGTGTCCCACCCCTTGAAGATGGTGTAATAGGCCTGAATCTCCCCCAAAATCTCCGCCGCGAAGATGAACAGCAGAATGATAATCTCCAGGGTATCCGGCAGGTCAATTTTAATGCGCCGCTCAATTACCGTGGGCAGCGTAAACAGCATCAGGGTGAGCACGCACAAAAAGACATTTTCAAAGTTTCCGTTGAAAAATTGCAGCACCATGGTCACAATCACCAGCGCCCGCAGGGTAAGATACAGAACGGTCACTGATTTTTTGCTCCGCAGGGCCTTACGCAGCGCTCTCCTGCGGCTGCGAACATTCGGCTTCATAAAAAATCTCCTTTCCAGGTCACAGACGGGCCGGGGCGCATAGGATAAGAGCGGAGGTGAGTTTTGATGGATCTGCGCAACAACACCATCACCGTGGGGGAGCTGTTGGACAATCCCAAGTCCAAGGCCGTATTCCAGCGCCGCTTCGGCCGGTATCTCAAGCACCCTATGGTGGGGGCGGCCCGCAGCCTCAGCCTGGCCCAGCTGGCGGAGATGGCCGCGGTGTACATCCCGAAAAAAAATATCCAGGAGACCTTGCAGGAGCTCCAGAAGCTGTAAAAACGGCCCGCTGGCTTGAGAAAAGCCGGCGGGCTGCTCCTATGCCTTGCGATGGAAGTGGGAGGGAACCGCCTTTTCCTCCGCGGCAGGACTCTCCGCTGCGGCGCAGTAGGCCGCCCGGCCGCTGGAGAAGATGACGGAGGGGGCACCCTCGTCTCCCGTCGGAACGGGCACGCTTACATAGGAGGCGATTTTCTCGATGAGCTGGGGGGTGAACTGGATGCCGCCCAACTGGGCGGCCAGCTCCTGCGCGATCTCGTCCGCGCTGGGAATGTCCTCCGGGAGAATCCCGTTCCGGTGTTCCGTCATAGCAGCCTCCGTATCCTCCTCTTTTTTTCCCTTTTTCTCCAATTCTGGGTTCTCCGGCAGTTCCTTTAAGAAACTGCCCAGCTCTGCAGCCGCCGCGTCCATCTGGGCAATGCGAATCATGCCCAAATCCGCTTTCTCCTTGGTGGTGGAGGCCAAAATCTGGGTGATCTGACTCATTTTCACGCTCTCGGCCTCCTGCTTGGTTTTGCAGGACCGCAGCCGGGCGGAAAATGCCTCCCGCTCCTTTTCCACCTCGATGACATCGCGGTAGACGTCCGGGGCGTTTTTGGCCAGAAATTCCTTCTCCTTGGGGGACAGCTTGCCGCCGGAGCGCAGCTTGCTCTTCATGTCCTCCACTTTTTTATGAATTTCCTCCAGAGAGTATTCCGTCTCCTTGGGCTTCAGGGCCTCAATCAGGGAGGAATTCAGATCCGCTTTGCTGGTAATCAGCTTCGGATCGGACTTTTTCGCGTTCCACTGCTGCTGCATCTTCAGGATTTTTCCGTACTGGTTCAAATTTCCAATCAGCTTAACCGCCATTTCAAGCGCCCCCTTTTGATTGGCCTTTTCTTATACATCGGCCAATCCGGGGGTTTTGATAAGGGTTCCCCACAGAAAATCCCCTTTTTCCGTCTCCAGCCGGACGGGGCGCACCCGATTGTGCAAATCCTCCGCCGCCGGGACCTCCACCGCCAGATAGCGGGTGGTGTGCCCCCGCCAGAGGCCGTTTTTTTCCTCCTCAAACAATACGTCCTGTATTGTTCCGCAGAAAGATTCCAGGTATTCCTGTTCCATCCGGCGGGCCACCTCCCCCGCCAGGGCGGCCCGGCGTTCTTTTTCCGCCTTGGGGACCTGGTTGGGCAGATCCGCCGCCGGAGTGCCCGGGCGCTTGGAGTAGGGAAACACGTGCATGGCGGCAAAGGCGCACGTTTGGATAAAATCCAGAGTCTGCCGGAATTCCTCCTCCGTCTCCCCGGGGAAGCCCACAATCAAATCCGTGGTGATGGCGGGGCGGTCAAAGTATTCCCGGAGTAATGTTACGCTCTGATCATACCGGGCGCAATCATATTTCCGGTTCATCCGGGCCAGCACGCTGTCGCAGCCGGACTGGAGAGACAGGTGGAAGTGGGGGCACAGGTTGGGCAGCCGGGCGGTCCGGAGGCAGAACTCCTCGGTGATGGTCCGGGGCTCCAGAGATCCCAGCCGCACCCGGCAGTCCGGCGCGGCGGTGCACACGGCCTCAATCAGGTCGGGCAGACTGCCCCAGGAGGACAGCTCAATGCCCGTAAGGACCAGCTCCCGGTAGCCCCTGGCCTGAATCTCCCGGGTCTGCCGGACGGCCTCCTCCAGAGGGAGGGAACGCACCCGGCCCCGGGCGTAGGGGATGGCGCAGTAGGAGCAGAAATTGACGCAGCCGTCCTCCACCTTCAGCATGGCCCGGGTCCGGCCCTCCAGGCCGCCGGGGGGGAGAATCTCAAACTCCCGCCGGGAAAACGCGTCGTCCAGAGCGGTCACAGGCCGGCGGTCCCGCCAGGTCTGTTCCAGCAGCTCCACGAAGTGCAGGCGGTCCCCGGTGCCGGCCACCAAATCCACGGACAGGCCCTCCATATCCTGGGGGTGGGTCTGGGGGTAGCAGCCGCACACAGCCACGATGGCCTCCGGAGCACGCTTCCGGGCCTGCCGGACGGTCTGGCGGGATTTTTTGTCACTGACAGCGGTGACTGTGCAGGTATTGATGACGTAGGCGTCGGCGTCGCCGTCGAAGGGGACCAAGGTGTGCCCCCGCTGGGTAAAAAGCTGCTCCAGGGCCTGGGTCTCGTACTGGTTGACCTTGCAGCCCAGGGTGTAAAAGGCGATTCTCATGCGCCGTGCTCCGGGACGACTGCGAAGAATTCCAGATTGCCCTCCTGCCGGTCGTTGATGAGGCTGTGGGCGTGGCCCTTGGGGCAGTAATGGCAGGAGCCGGCCTCCAGGGGTTCGTATTCCCCGTCGCAGAGCACCTTACCCTTGCCGGAGAGGATGTAAATGATCTCGCTGCTGGTGTCGTGGGTGTGCAGGCCGATGGTGCAGCCGGGGGCCAGAAAGCCCCGCATGATCTTGTTGTGTCCGTCGGCATACATCCGGTTGACGGTGCTGCCCTGGCCGCCCCGGAACTGGGGGATGATATTTTCCTGCATTTGGTCGAACTTAATTAACATTTTCTGGTTCCTCCTTCAAATCCTCCGGCAGCAGCTCCATGAGCTGCTCCTTGGTGACATTTTCCAGCTGGGCCACCCGGTCCGCCTGGCGGGCCACCGCCTTCTCAAACAAATTGCGCACATCCCGGGCGTTGCCGAAGTTCTCGTCCCGCTCCTGGTAGATGGTCTGAAAGTCCTCCTTGGCCCACCGCTCCGCCTCCTCCGAGAGCGCATAGCCGTGTTTTTTGCACATACTCTGGAAAATTTCCAGGAGCTGGGGGCTGTCGTAGTCCTCAAAGTAGAAATATTTGTTGAACCGGGACTCCAGGCCGGGGTTTGCGTGAATAAACTGCTCCATCAGCTCGTCGTAGCCCGCGACGATGACAATCAGATCCTTCCGGTGGTCCTCCATGCCTTTGAGCAGCACCTCGATGGCCTCCCGGCCGAAGTCGTTGGGGCTGTCCTGGCCGGCCAGGGAGTATGCCTCGTCGATGAACAGCACGCCCCCCAGGGCTTTTTGAATGACCTCCCCGGTCTTGATGGCGGTCTGGCCCACAAAGCCGGCCACCAGCCCCGACCGGTCCACCTCCACCAGCTGGCCCTTGGACAGCACGCCGATGGCGTGGTAAATTTTGGCCAGCAGCCGGGCCACCGTGGTTTTGCCGGTGCCCGGGTTGCCCAAAAACACCAGGTGCAGGGACATGGGGGCCACCGGCAGGCCCTGCTCCTCCCGGAGCTTTTGGACTTTCACCAGATTGATGAGGCTTTTTACGTCCTTTTTCACCCGTTCCAGCCCGCACAGGCCGTCCAGTTCGGCCAGGACCTCCTCCAGGTTGGGCCTGGGCTCCGGGTCGGGCTGCGCCTGCCCGTCCGTTTTGGGGGCCTTGTCCGGCTTGGTGACGAACTCGCTGGCCTTCACCGGCGGGCGGCTCTGATCAGGGCTCTCCTTGGGACACTTCTCCAGCAGCAGATCCCCGCAGGCGTTGACAAAGCCCGCCTCCGCCTCGCTGACCACCCCGTCCACCGCCGCGAACAGCAGCAAAATCAGGGTGAGCTGGTCCGCAAACCGGCGGGCCAGACTGGTCCCCTTTATTCGGTCGTACTGGAGGAATTTGGGGAAGAAGGCCGGGGACTGAAACAGGTCGAACTCCGCCACTCCGCTGGCCAGCTCCCAGTACAGGGTGCTGGGGTGGGGGAAACCCTTGGAATAGATGGCGTTGTAGAACTCCACATGGGTGGGGGTAATGGCGCTGGCGTTGTCCGCCTGCCACACCCCCAGGGCGCACTGGCGCATATAGCCGTCGATCTGACGGCTGAATTCCATGCGCAGGGTGGGGTCTGGAATGAGCTTGCGGAAGGCGGCGACGATCTCGTTGTACTGTTTATGAACCTCCGCCGCGGTTATGGTGGTTGCCATGGGCCTCTCCTCCGGTCGATGCAGATTTGTTTCTTTCATTATAGAAGAAAAATCCGGAGGGGTCAAGAAAAAGGAGGGTAGTCTACATAAAAAACGCCGAAAAACAATTATTTCGAGATTTTCCGTTGACGGGAAGGGAAAATCGGGGTACAATGTAGAGCATACTGTAAAAATAATGGAGGAACACATCTATGGCTTCTAAACAGGCACCCCCCAGAAGAAATGAAGTAATCCGCTGTGAAAACTGCGGTGAAGATTATTCGGTTACCTATAAGCGCTGCCCCTTCTGCGACGAGCGGCCCGGCCGGGGCAGCCGTCCCGCCCCCAGCGGCCGGCGGGTGGCCGGCGGCAGCCGCCGGGGCGGGGTGAATCCCCTCCAGGTGGCCGGACTGGTTATCTCCCTGATTTTGATTATCGCCGCCATGGTGATTGTGTTCCGGGCCGTGGCCCCCCTGCTCAGCCCCCGGAAACCCGGCTCCAGCTCCAGCACTACCTCCAGCTCCAGCAGTACCTCCAGCGCCGTCTCCAGCAGCTCCAGTTCGACCACCCCCGGCGGCACCAGCGGCACCGTCAGCAAGGATTTCCCCATCCAGGTGCCTCCCCTGCCCGACCTGTCCGGGACCACCACCGTCCCCGGCGGGGATACCACAACCCCCTCCGGCCAGATCGGCCCCGGCACGGTGGTAGAGGTCACCGGCGCCAGCGGCGGCCTGAATATCCGCTCCGGCCCCGGCACCAACTACGGCACGGTGGCCAGTACGAGCAACGGCGAGAAGCTCACCGTGGTGGAGGACGCGGGGAACAACTTCTATAAAGTGACCTTCTCCACCGGCGGCGGCAAGCAGCAGACGGGCTATGTCTCCAAGGACTTTGTAATCTACTCCAGCGGGCCCAGCGGCACGACCACAACGCCCCCCGCCACCACCAGCCCGGGGACCACAACGCCGCCTCCCACCACAAGCTCCTCCTACCGCCAGGGGGCCCAGCTCACAGTCATCAACGCCGGAAGCGGCCTGAATGTCCGCTCCGGCCCCGGCACCAGCTATTCGGCCATCGCCTCGGTGCTCAACGGCGACCCCCTGACCTTCCAGTCCGACGCCGGCGACGGATGGATTCAGATCACCTTCCGGGCCTCCGGCGGGGCCATCACCACCGGCTATGTGCGCAGCGATTACGTCCGCGCCGCCAGCTAAACAAAAAAAACCGCTGTGGAACAACCACAGCGGTTTTTTTTGCTCACCGGGGATAATCCGTATACACGCCATAAATCCCCATTGCCTGATACTTCCGGATGTCCTGAATGCCGTTTACCGTATGGATATACAGAGGGATGTCGGCCTCATTGATGGTATCCACATAGCTCTGCCCCTGTTGGTCCACAATGGCCATGGGAACCGTAACGGCGGCCAGCGGGTGGCTCTGGGCAAAGGCGGTGATCCCCGCCGCATCCCTGCGGATGTCGTAGTGCTCTGCGTACAGGGTGTAGATAATATTCCGGTAGCCCAGCCCCCGCACGGGCCAATACTCCTCCTGGTGGTAAATCTGGGGATAAATCCGGCTCTGAAGGTTCGGGTAATCCTGGGCCATCCAGGCCAGCGTCTCCAGCCCGTCCACGTTGCCGCTTTTAAAGTCGGTAATCAAAATCACATCCGTATGACGGGACAGCCAGTCCAGCAGGTCCCGGGCAGTCATAGGGGTGTAGCGGTTCAGGTAGCGGATATTCAAAAATTCTTCCAGGGTGCAGGGCTCCCCATGCAGCAGGGGGGTGAAGCGGTCGGTGAAATCGTGGATGCACACCAATTCTCCGTCGGAGGTCCAGTCAAAGTCGATTTCAATGGCCCGGCCTCCGGCGGCGTAGGTCTCCTCCAGGGCCTCCAGACTGTTGGTGCCGGAAATGCCATCCACCCGTCCGGCGGCGTGGATAATGAGAGGGGGCACCGGGTCGGCCTCCAGGCTGGCCAAGAGGATGCCCAGGGAAAACAGCAGGGACAGGGGAATGGCGGCAAGACAGGTGAGTGGATGGCGCAGCATGATACGGGCACTCCTTTGCAGTTCGGGATAATATTAAAGCAGGCAGTCCAGCCGGGACTCCCCATAGATGGGAATCCCATGCTCCGCCAGCAGCCGTGCGGCCACGCCGGAGCCGGAGATCAGGGTTTTGGAGAAATCCCCGCTGTAAATCCGCCCAAATCCGCAGGAGGGGGAGTTTTCCTTCAAAAGCGCCGCCTGACAGCCGGCCTTGCGGGCCAGCTCCAGGGCCCGTTCCGCCCCCAGACGGTATGCCTCGGTAACGTCCTGCCCGTCGGCGCAGCGCACCCGGCCATCGGGCTGAAGCTCCGCCGGGGCACGGGGGACAGGCAGCCCTCCCAGCACCTCCGGACACACGGGGACCAGCGTGTGTCCCGCCTGGCGCAGCGCCTCCAGCTCCGCCAGCGGCCGGGACTGGCCGTCGTAGCGGCAGGGCTCCCCCAACAGACAGCGGCTGACCAAAATTGTCACAGGTATTCCCCCTTTATGCCAGAAAGGCCCGGACCCGCTGCCTCAGACAGCGGATCACGGGCACATATTTGGGACCCATCAGTGGGTGAGATAATACTTGACCAGTGTTTGCAGCAGCTCGTCCCGGTCCACCTTGCGGATCATGGCCCGGGCGCTGTTGTGGTTGGTGATATAAGTGGGATCTTCGGAGAGGATATAGCCCACGATCTGGTTGACCGGGTTATAGCCCTTTTCCTGAAGGGCCTGATACACCGTCGTCAGGATGGTCTTGATCTCCAGATCCCGCTGATCTCCCAGCTTGAACTTTCGGGTGAAGTCCAGTTCTTCCATAATGGAAACACCTCCAATGGCTTGCGTTTGGGTCCTGCGTATAGTTTACTCTAAAAAATCCGCCGTGTAAAGAGGTGAAATATTATTTCTTTGTTACAAATGTACAATGCGGTCGATTCCCATGGACAAAATCATAGCCTGGGACTCGGTGCGCAGGCCGTGGTGCTCGTTGATGGCCTGCATCAAGTCGTTCCGGATCTCGCTGCGGGCCACGATGGCCAGAATCTCCTTTTCCGCGTGGAGAGACAGGTCGTAGGCGCTCTCCAGGTCCTCAATGCCCGTCCAGCGAGCCCGGATGGTCGTGCCGCCCCGGGCGCCGGCGGCCTTGGCGGTGGCCATCACCGCATCGGTGCATCCCCGGTTGCACACCACTAAAATCAAACTGCTGTCGCTTTGTTCCATCTTTTCCTCCCCCTTCTTTTCCGGCTTCTCCGGCTTCACCGGGTCGGTTTTATACTGGATCATGGAGGCCACCAGGTTGTTGATGCCGGTCAGGGGCAGCATAAATACAATCCCCGTGGTTTTGGCGGCCCCGCGCAAATCCGCGTCCAGGTCGGTGAGCAGCCGCTCGGCGGCCCCGGCGGCGGCCCAGCTGAGGACCACGTCCTTTTCGCTGGAGCCCAGACCCAGAATGTTTAAAATATCCGAGGTGGCGGTACCGGTGCCGGGACACTGGCAATGGAGAAATACCTGCCGCCCTGTGTACAGCTTCATCAGGGCGCTGCCCCGGCCGCGCTCCACAATGGAGATCAGCAGCTTAATGGGTTCCGGCATAGGGGAGCCTCCTTTCTCAGTCGAAATAGACCATCACGTCGTCCACCCGCTCCAGGCGCACCCGCATCCGGCGCAGGGCCAGCTGGTGGGCCACCCGGCTGCCCAGACCCATCACCTGGATGGTCACCAGAGGGGTCATAGCCACCATCGCCACAATGCCGAAGGCGTCGGTCATAATATTTCCTCCCAGGGCGGTGCAGGCCCCCATGGCAAAGGGGAGCAGGAAGGTGGCGGTCATGGGCCCGGAGGCCACGCCGCCGGAGTCGAAAGCCACGCCGGTAAACATAGACGGAACAAAGAAGGTCAAGCCCAGGGCGATGGCGTAACCGGGAATGAGCAGGAAGAGAATATTGATCCCCGTCAGCACCCGGAGCATGGCCAGCCCCACCGAGACGCACACCCCCACGGACATGGCCAGAGCCATACTCTGCTGGGAGATGGAGCCGTTGGAGATTTCTTCCACCTGCTTATTCAGCACCGTCACGGCGGGCTCGGCCTTGACGATGTAGTAGCCGATGAGCATACCGATGGGGATCAGCAGCCACTGATGGGCCCCGGAGGCGATGGCGGCCCCCAGCAGCTGGCCGGCAGGCATAAAGCCCACGTTGACGCCGCACAAAAACAGCACCAGACCCAGATATGTATAGGCCAGACCGGTGCAGATCCGGAAAATTTCCGTCCGGTGGAACCGGCGGGTAATCAGCTGATAGAGCACAAACAGCCCCAGGATGGGCAGCAGGGCCCGGGCCACTTCCACGAGATATTCCGGAAAGCCCGTCAGAAAGGCCAGCGCCGCGTCAAAGGTGGTGCGGACCTCCGGGATGGCCTCCCCGGCCTGCTGGGCGGTCTCCGGCTTCAGGAGCACCCCCAGCAGCAGGACCATCAAAATGGGGCCGATGCTGCACAGGGAGATCAGGCCGAAGCTGTCGCTGGAGGCGTCCTTGTCCTTACGCACGGAGGCCACACCCAGGCCCAGGGACATGAGGAAGGGCACCGTAATGGGCCCGGTAGTCACGCCGCCCGCGTCGAAGGACACGGGGATAAAGTCCACAGGGGCCAGGAAGGCCAGAATAAACACCGCCGCGTAAAAAACCAGCAGCAGCCGGCGCAGCGGGAACCCCAGCCGGGTACGCAGGGTGGCCACCACCAGAAACAGGCCCACGCCTCCGGCCACGGTGAGGATCAGGGTGGTGTTGCCGATGGCGGGCATCTGCCCGGCCAGCACCTGCAAGTCGGGCTCCGCCATGGTGGTCAGCAGGCCCAGCACGAAAAACACCGCCAGAGGAGTCAGCAGTCCCTTGGATTTGCTCAGGGTGCGGCCAATGCCCTGCCCCATGGGAATCATGGACATATCCACGCCCAGGGTAAACAGGCCCATACCCACCACCAGCAGGATCGCGCCGAACAGAAACAGGACCACGGGGCCGGTTTCCAGGGGGGCCACGGTGACGGACAACAGGAACACAATGGCCGTGATGGGCAGCACCGAGGCCATGGATTCCCGGATCTTTTCCACAAGCTGTTTATTCAGGCGAAAACGCAAGGGGACCCCTCCTGTCATTGGGATATTTTGTTTATTATACCGGACAGAGAAGGGAGGTGTCAAACTGGAACAGGACCTTTTTGCGGTATCTTAACGGAAAAGAAAAACCGGCGCCGGTTTCCTCTGAAACACAGCGCCGGTTTTACCGTTCTTTAATCCGTCTCCCCCTCCGCGGCCGGAAACGCCAGATTCAAATCCACGTCCCCCTCAATGCCCGGGACCTTTCCGGTGTGGCTGTACTGCCACATGGCAAAGTCATAATAAAATGTGGGCGCGGCGGCATACTGGGCCAGCCAGAAGGGATACTGATCCAGGGCGGCCAGGTCGTAGTACAGATAGCCCAGGTCCTGGTTGAAGTAGAGCATGGGCTGATAGCCCTCCGCCTGAATCATATCGCAGAACACACCGGCGCACCGGGTCAGGGCGGTGCCCTCCACTCCGGCGGTGCGCACGTCCTCCCCGCCGGAGATGAACTCCCAGTCAAAGACCACCGGGCCCTTTACGGGGTAGGGCTCCAGGGCCTGGAGGACAAACTCAGCCTCCTCCTCCGCCTCCCAGGTGTTCACGGCCTGGGAGAAGAAATAGACCCCCACGTCCAGCCCCGCGTCCAGAGCGCCCTGTATGTTCTGTTCAAATTTGCTGTCCATCTGGAGCACGCCCTTGGAGTAGCCCCGGTAGCCCAGGCGGATCACAGCGAACTCCACCCCGGCGCCGGCCACCTGCTGCCAGTCCACGTCCCCCTGGTAAAAGGACACGTCAATTCCCACGGCGGCCTTCCGCCCTTCCTTCTCATAGGACAGCCAGCCGTTGGCCTCCTGCACGAAATCAGCGGCCTCATAGACATTGACGGCCACTCCCTCCAGAACCGGCAGCTCCTGGCCCCGGTAGAGGATGATTCCAGGGGACGGGGCCGGTTCCGGCTCCGGCTCCGACCGCTCCGGCCGGGGCAGCGCAAAATACAGCGCAGCGGCGGCTAAAAGCAGCGCCAGAAGGGCCACGCCCAAAGCGGCTTTTCCCCAGGGCCCGGCGTCGTTTGGGCGGCTTCCCCGCTCCGGCGGCGTGTAAAGTTCATTCATAACAACGCTCTCCTGTCATGGGATAATCGACCGAAACTTGTCGTGTCCGGACGAGTCCATTATAACAGAAGACGCCAGCCGCCGCAAGGGTTATCCCCCGGTCAGGGGCGTTAAAAACACCCAAAACTGGTCAGAATAGCAAAGGAATCGTAAAATATTTCAGAAGAATAGGAAGATTGCCTATATGATTTTCGAAATATTATGATAAAATAGAGAAAGATTCTAATTATCCCAACAAATCATTCCATTTGGATACGAGTAAGGAGTTGTAAAAACAATGCCCAGACCGAAAAAAGCCCCTGAGGCTGAAGCCGCCTCCAAGCCGGAGGCCGCTCCCAAGACCAAGCGTGCCGCTAAAACCCCCGCCGACGCCATCAAGCGCACCGTTACCCGCAAGACAAAGCCCAGCGTGGCCGCTTTTGTGGAGTATCAGGGTAAGCAGGTGGACCTGGAGCAGCTGGCTGCCTCCATCCAGAATGCCTGGACCGGCGAGGCCATCAAGTCCCTGAAAATCTACGTCAAGCCTGAGGACGGCGCAGCCTACTATGTGGTCAACGACGGCGAGGGCGGCAAGGTGGAGTTCTAATCTCTCCCCTGCCGAAAAAATCCTGCATTCTTCCGGAAAAAAATGATTGTAATTTCCGTTGGTTTCATGTAAACTAGGGTTACCTGTTATGATCCACATCTTTTTTCAAGGAGGAATTGTCAAGATGAAAACCGCGCGTTTTGTGCTGAAGATCGTGGCCTTCTCTCTGGCCGCCGCCGCCGCTGTGTGCGCCGTGGTGGCTTACTGGGATCAGATCGCCGGTCTGTGCGGCTGCGCCAAGTGCAAGCTGCAGGCCGCCCCCTCTGAGTACGACGACTACGAGGAATAATTTCATCACAAAAAACACCTCCCGCAGCATACTGCGGGAGGTGTTTTTATACTGCGGTGGAAATGCTTCCGGACAGGCCGGAATTGGAGAAACGCACCTCCGGCAGACAGCGGATCAGCTGCTCCGGCCGGTCCACATGGTAAAAGAGAATCCCGTCCAGCTCGTCGGTATACTCCCGCACCCCGGACATCGCGTAAACCCGGCTCTTGTACTCGGGAATCTCCGCCGCCTTGCCGAAGCACAGGTTGGCGCAGGTCCCGTCCCAGCCCTTGGCCACCGCGGTCAGGCCCTCCAGGGGCATGGCCATGACCTCATCCTTCACAATAGCCAGAACCCGCCGGTCCGTCACGGCGTAAATTGTTTCTTTTTCCAGAGTCCGCTTATCCAGCAGGGGCCGCACCGACAGCATGGCCGGCATAAACACCATCACCAGCGCCGCCAGCAGCAGATCGCCGCTCAGGGTATGGCTCCAATAATAAGGGGCCAGAAAATAGGCCACCAGTAAAACAGCACACACGGACATCAGCCACGTCAGCACAACCGCCGAACGGTAGGTGCTGTGCATCAGGCGAAACTGGGCCGGCCGGCCGCTCCAGCGCACCCGCTCCCCCTCCAGCAGAGCCGCCTGCAAACGCTTCTCCATAAAAATCACGCTCCATTTTTCATTACTTCCCGGCCCCTATAGTCCAGGGCCAATATGGATTATAGCGCTTTGGGTATAAATGGGGTGTAAATGAATGGAAGCCGCCTGTTAAGAAATTGTAAACAGGGATTTTCTTGCATTTTTTCTTCCGGTATAGTAAGATAAGCGGAGAAAAACAGGAGGTTTTGTACATGAATCAGGAAGAATCCGCCCGTACCCGGCTGCTGCTGGGGGACGGGGCGCTTATGCGGCTGGCCCGGGCCCGGGTGGCTCTGTTCGGTGTGGGAGGCGTGGGAGGCCACTGCGCCGAGGCCCTGGCCCGGGCGGGAATCGGGGCCCTGGACCTCTACGATAACGACGTGGTCTCCCCCTCCAACCTGAACCGCCAGCTGGCCGCCCTCCACTCCACCCTGGGCCAGCCCAAGGCGCAGGTGATGGCCCGGCGCATCCTGGACATCAACCCGGACTGCCAGGTCCGGGCCATAGAGCTGTTTTACCTGCCGGAAAACGCGGATTCTGTGGATTTATCGGCCTATGATTACGTCGTGGACGCCATTGACACCGTATCCGCCAAGCTGGAGCTGGCCCAGCGGTGCCACGCCCTGGGAGTCCCCCTCATCAGCTGCATGGGCTCCGGCAACAAGCTGGACCCCTCCGGCTTCCGTGTGACGGACCTCTACAAAACCCAGGGCTGTCCCCTGGCCCGGGTCATGCGTAAGGAGCTGCGCCGCCGTGGGGTGCCGGCCCTGAAGGTGGTCTTTTCCCCGGAGGAACCCCGGCCCACCGGTGTGCGCACCCCGGGCTCGGTGTCCTTCGTCCCCGGCGCAGCGGGCCTGGTGCTGGCGGGGGCGGTGGTCCGGGCGCTTGCAGAGGGTCCCGGCAAAAAAGATTGTTAAAAAGTTTGACAAGTCCTCCAAAATCCGCTATATTGGTTTTGATGGAAAGGAGGCTTTTCCATGAAACGCAACACAAAGGTATCCACCGCCGTCATTCGCCGCCTGCCCCGGTACTACCGGCAGCTGTTTGAATTGCAGCAGAAGGGGGTGGAGCGCATCTCCTCCAGCGCCCTGGGCAAGTCCATGGGGCTGACCGCCTCCCAGATCCGCCAGGACCTGTTCTGCTTCGGCGGCTTCGGCCAGCAGGGCTACGGCTACAAGGTGGAGAGCCTCCGAGAAGAAATCGGCGGCATTCTGGGGGTCAACCAGGGCCACACGGTTGTGGTGCTGGGGGCGGGCAACCTGGGCTGCGCCCTGATTGAAAACTTTAAGTTCAACGCCAACGGCTTTCAGCTTCTGGCCGCCTTCGACATAAACCCGGCCATTGTCAACACCACCATCTCCGGCGTGCCCGTGGTCCACGCGGACCGCCTGGAGGAGTATTTACGCCACAACCCGGTTAGCGTGGGACTGCTCACCGTCCCCATGGCGGCGGCCCAGGCGATGGCCGACCGGC
The DNA here is from genome assembly GCA_910588455.1 of uncultured Oscillospiraceae bacterium. GTDB lineage: Bacteria > Bacillota > Clostridia > Oscillospirales > Oscillospiraceae > Lawsonibacter. The sequence goes on along the minus strand of CAJUPG010000017.1, from coordinate 4,049 downwards.
TGGTCCGCTGCGGGGTGGGCGGAATCTGGAACTTTACCAACTATGAAATCAGCGCCCCGGAGCAGGTGGTGGTGGAGAGCGTCCACTTTTCCGACAGCCTCCTGGCCCTGAGCTACATGATTACCCAGCGGGAAAGGAGCGGCGAGGATGCGTAAACCGGCCCTTCTGGCGGCCCTGTGCGGAGGAATCCTTCTGTGCATGGCCGCTTTGAGCGAGGGGGACAGCCTGATCTCCCTCAGCGATTTGAAAAACACCTTCATTCCCCAGACCGTCCAGCAGGCCGAAGCCATCCAGGAGCAGAGCATACAAAGCGCCTACGACTGGGCCATCGAGCGGGCCCAGCAGATTGCCGGCGGGGGGACCGCCTCCGGCTCCTACAGCGGGGATTTATCCCCCCGCGCGCTGGCCCAGGACAGCATTGTCACCCTGGAGACCGGCGGCTGTTTCCTGTTGGCGTCCGGGGCGGGCACGGTAACCCACACCGGCGCGGTGGTGGACGCCACCGCCGGCCGGGAGGTCTCCTCCGGCGGCGCTCTCCAAGCCGGACACCGGTATCTGGTTGCGGAGGACACCCGGGCGGACTTCTCCCTCACCGCCCCCTCCTCCGCCGGCTTCAGCGGCTCCTACCGGCTCCAGGAGGGGAATGGCGGGGGGACCACGCCGCCCGCCGGGGATCTGCCCTTTACCGACGTGCGGTCCAAGGACTGGTTTTACAGCTCGGTCTCCTATGTGTATCAAAACGGCCTGTTTTCGGGCATGGACGCCGCCACCTTCGGGCCGAACCTGTCCATGGACCGGTCCATGCTGGTGACGGTCCTCTACCGGCTGGCCGGGTCCCCGGCGGACCAGCTGGCCAGCGCCAGCGCCTCCTTCTCCGACGTGCGGGACAAGGACTGGTTCGCCCCCTACGTGCGCTGGGCGGCCAGTCAGGGCATCTCCGCCGGAACCGGAGACGGTCTGTTCTCCCCGGGCCAGCCGGTTACCCGCCAGCAGGTGATGGTGCTGCTGTACAACTTCGGCACCCGGTATATGGGCCTGAATCTCTACCAGCGGGCGGATCTGTCCGGATACGCCGACGTATCCCGGGTGGACGGCTGGGGGGAAGAGGCCATGCAGTGGGCCGTCGGCGCGGGCATTCTGTCCAGCACCACCCCCGGCGCACTGGTGCTGGAGCCCCAGTCCTCCGCCACCCGGGCCCAGGTGGCGGTGATGCTGGAAAAATTTGCAGAAAATTTTTTGTGAGAGCTCTGAACCACCGCCGTTTCGCCGCATAAGATGAAATTGAGAACGGCCCACAGGCCGGCTCAAATATCATCTTGTAGGAGGTACTTCATTATGGGGTGCTGCAATAACAACGGCTGGGGCGGCGGAGGCTGCCTGTGGATCATCATCCTGATTATCATCCTGTTCGCCTGCGGCGGCGGCAACGGCTGCGGCAATACCTGGGGCGGCGGAAACAACTGCGGCTGCAACAACGGCTGCGGCGGAAACAACTGCGGCTGCTGCTGAAGGGTATCCCGGAAGGATCATCGTGCATAAGAAGAAGCCCCCGGCTCGCCGGGGGCTTCTGATTTTTGGGGGCTGTATGTTGCAGGCTGCCCCTACATAAAATCTGCCGCTATTCGGGAAAAAATTTTTTTGAATGAAAAGCTTGACTTTTGCCATAACATAGTATATTATTATGTTATGGCGTAAGTGAGGTGATACAATGTCGCCAAGGACAGGACGCCCATTGAAGGGAACCAGCAAGCGGGACAAATATTTACAAATCCGTATGACAGTGGAGGAATTGGAATTACTGGATGACTGCGTTAAGGAGCTTCAATCCACCAGGACAGATGTTGTCAATCAGGGAATCCGGCTTGTAAAGGACAGCTTGGGCGAAAAATAAGAGTTTTGGCCCACCCCTCCCAAGATAAACCAAAACTCTTTCACTCAAACTCCCAAGGGGGGAACCCCAAGAGGTCTGATAAATCCATTCTATCAGACCTCTTGGGAAAAATCAAGGAGGTTTCAACTATGGCGGAAAATTCTTTTTTAATCGAGCTCCAAAAAATCCAGAGCGACCTATCCCGCGGCATCAAAACCCTTGGAGAAGTGGAGCAGCTTCTCTCCGAAGAGCCCCTGCCCAATCCATACAGCGACGCGCTGTATGTTGTACACACCTTCCTGCGGGGTACCCACAAAAAGCTGGCGCAGTGCGTCTGGGCCTATGAGCAGAGCACAGACTTCTAACAAAAAAGGGGCAGGGTAAAAACCCTGCCCCTTTTGCTTGCATTCCAATATAATTTACGTCTCGTCCTCAATCAGCCCGTAGCCGCCGTCGTTGCGGCGGTACACCACGGCGAAGGCCCCGCCGGCCTCCTCGTCCCGGAAGGCGAAGAAGCTGTGCTCCAGCAGATTCATCTGTAAAATCGCCTCGTCCCGGCTCATGGGCTTGATGGGAAAACGCTTGCTGCGCACAATCTGGTACTCGTTCTCCTCCGGCTCCTCCGGGGCAAAGGAGGTGGAGGCATCCAGGGCCCGCTCGAAAGCGCCCTGGCGCAGACGCTTCTCCAGGCGGGTTTTGTTCTTGCGGATCTGACGCTCCAGCGTGGTCACGGCGGCATCAATGGACGCGTGCATATCAGAGGTACTCTCGGACACCCGGAAGATGGTGCCGCTGGACCGGATGGTGACCTCCACCTTGTTGTTCCGGTCCTTTTCTACGCTGAACGTAATTGCGGCGGTTGCATCCTCCCGAAAGAAACGGTCCAGCTTGCCCACCTTTTTTTCTGCGTACTGGTGTACGGAGTCGGGCAGGTTCACCTTTTTGTCCGTAAATACAAATTTCATATTTCTCGCTCCTTTCAGCCCCCAGCCGGGGACAGTTATGGGCTGCGGGGGCTCGTCCCCCCGCCGTCTGTGTTTATTATAGCACATTAACGAAAAAAAGCCAGAGATTTTTGTGAAATTTTTCTAAATTTTTCGTTCAGTTTTTCAGGCTCTGCATGGGCGCGGGAATCCGTCCCCCCCGCTGGATCAGGGCCGCGCTGGAGAAGGGATGCACCGGCTGTACCGGGGCGGAGCCCAGCAGCCCCCCGAATTCCACCGTATCCCCCACCTTCCTGCCCGGGGCGGGGATGATACGCACGGCGGTAGTCTTGGAGTTGACCATGCCGATGGCCGCCTCGTCGGCGATGATGGCGGAGATGGTTTCCGCCGGGGTGTCCCCGGGGACGGCGATCATGTCCAGCCCCACGGAGCACACGCAGGTCATGGCCTCCAGCTTGTCCAGGGTCAGGGCCCCGGAGGCGGCGGCGGCAATCATGCCTTCATCCTCACTGACGGGAATAAACGCCCCCGACAGCCCGCCCACATGGGAGGAAGCCATCACGCCCCCCTTTTTCACCGCGTCGTTGAGCAGGGCCAGGGCGGCGGTGGTGCCGTGGGTGCCGCAGACCTCCAGCCCCATTTCCTCCAGAATCCGGGCCACGCTGTCCCCCACGGCGGGGGTGGGCGCCAGGGACAGGTCCACAATGCCGAAGGGGGTGTCCAGGCGGCGGCTGGCCTCCTGGGCCACCAGCTGGCCCATGCGGGTGATCCGGAAAGCGGTCTTTTTAATGGTCTCCGCCACCACGTCGAAGGGCTGTCCCTTGACGGCCTGGAGGGCGTGGTACACCACCCCGGGGCCGGAGACCCCCACGTTAATCACCCGCTCCGGCTCCCCTGCACCGTGGAAGGCCCCGGCCATAAAGGGGTTGTCCTCCACCGCGTTGGCGAATACCACCAGCTTGGCGCAGCCAAAGCCCCCCTGGTCCGCCGTCCGCGCTGCCAGGTCTTTGATGGTCCGCCCCATCATGGCCACCGCGTCCATGTCGATGCCCGCCTTGGTGGAGCCCACGTTGACACTGGCGCACACAATATCCGTGGAGGACAGGGCCTCCGGGATGGAGGCGATCAGCCGCCGGTCAGCCACGGTCATGCCCTTCTGGACCAGGGCGGAGAAGCCGCCGATGAAGTTGACCCCGCAGGTCTTGGCGGCCCGGTCCAGGGCCTGGGCAAAGGGG
>CAJUPG010000016.1 GCA_910588455.1 uncultured Oscillospiraceae bacterium | reverse complement strand
GGGCAGGGGCTCGCCCAGGCTCATGAGCATGGCGGGCCAGATGATGGAGTGGAACCGGACAATCTCCTTGCCCACAATGTTGACCCCAGGCCACCAGCCCTTGCTGTAGTCGTCGTACTGGTCGTTTTCATACCCCAGGGCGGTGATATAGTTAGCCAGGGCGTCAATCCACACATAGACCACGTGCTTGGGGTCGAAGTCCACCGGGATGCCCCAGGTAAAGCTGGTCCGGGAGACGCACAGGTCCTCCAGGCCGGGCTTGATGAAGTTGTTCACCATCTCATTCACCCGGGAACGGGGCTCCAGAAAGTCGGTATTCTCCAGCAGGTCCTGGATTCTGTCCGCGTACCTGGACAGCCGGAAGAAATAGGCCTCCTCCTCCGCGTCCTGGACCTCCCGGCCGCAGTCGGGGCACTTGCCGTCCACCAGCTGGCTGTCCGTCCAGAAGGACTCGCAGGGCTTGCAGTATTTGCCCACATACTTGCCCTTGTAGATGTCCCCGTTGTCGTGCATCTTCTTGAAAATCTTCTGGATGGCGGACACATGGTAGCTGTCGGTGGTGCGGATAAACCGGTCGTTGGAGATGTTCATCAGCTTCCACAGGTCCAGAATGCCCCGGTCCCCTCGGACGATGTTGTCCACAAACTCCTGGGGGGTGATTCCGGCCTCCCGGGCTTTGTCCTCAATCTTCTGGCCGTGCTCGTCGGTGCCGGTGAGGAACATCACCTGGCAGCCGGTGAGCCGCTTGTAGCGGGCCATTGCGTCGGTGGCTACGGTGCAGTAGGTGTGGCCGATGTGCAGCTTGTCGCTGGGGTAATAGATGGGGGTGGTAATAAAAAATTTTTCCATATTCAAAAACTCCCTGTCATTCTTCATTTTTCGGTTCCAAATGCTCCTTCTCCTGCGCCCCGGAGGGCATTCGCGGCCCGAAACAGGCTTGCGCCAGAGCGGTGCTCTGGGCCAGCAGGGAGAGGATGAGGGCCATGCCGCACAGGGCCTGGAACCGGTCCGGCCGGTCCGCCAGGGCGGTCAGCTGCAAAAAGACCGCCATACCGCCGAAAAACAGCACGGCCCGGGGGGCCGGCTTCCGGTAACAGCAGCTGGCCACGGCATACAGGGCTGCTAGCGTAGACACCCAGCCCAGCAGGGACCAGGAGTACCGCAGCAGCAGGGGGTCGCTGGAGTGGGCCACATAGTAGCGGATCAGAAGCGCCAGGGCAAGGTAGCCCGGGGCCAGACTGCTCAGCAGCCGGCCGGTGGAGTCCTGGCCCCGGTAGCTGGCCCGTCCGAACACCAGAAGGCCCGCTCCGGCGGGCAGGCACAGTACGCCGCACAGCACCTCAAGGACCGGGAAGGGCACCGGCTCTTCCGGCAGGGCCGCCGCCCGCAGGTCCTGGTAAGCGGCCAGAGTCTGGGTCAGCTCCAGCCCCCCCGCCGCCAGCAGGAGAAGTCCTCCCGCCGCCATCAGCGCCATATAAAATGAGCTGGGGCAGAAAAACACGCCCTCCTCCGGACAGGAGGCGTGCCAGACCAGAAGAAGAAACAGCAGGGCCATCGCGGCACTCAGAAGCACCAGGGCCAGGGTGGCCGGGTGGTCGGAGCGAAGAATGCCGGAGGCGGGGTCTGCGGCGGCGGAGAGCTGCCAGGCCCGCAGGGCGAACCCGGCCAGCCCGCCTGCGGCGGCCAGACCGGGAAGAAAATATTTTTTCATGCAGGAAACCTCCTGTTGCGGAAATCGAAGGGATACTCGCTTATCATATAATAATTTTTGGGAAAATACAAGTGTAGCGGGATAAAAATTGACAGCTCTCAAAAAAAATGCTATGATGTTAGCTGTATTCTTTTACCCAGAAGAAAATTTTGACAAATTAGGGGGAATCTCTGTGCCATCGGACGACCGATTATGGTGGGTGCTGATTGCCTGCCTGGTCCTGAGCATACTGCTCAATCTGTTTTTGCTGTTTCGCCGTCAGCTTCTGGCCCTGCTCCACAAGAGCGGGGGAGAGGTCTCGGAAAACGAGATCCTGGCCATGGTGGAGGAGGGGGAGGAATCCGGCTCCATCGAGGCCATCGAGAAGGAAATGATTGAAAACGTCTTTGAGTTCAATAACTCCTGCGCGGAGGACCTTATGATCCACCGCACGGACATGGTCTCTCTGGGGGTGGAGGACAGCGACGAGAGAATTTTGCAGGCGATCCGGGAGTCGGGCCTGTCCCGCTTCCCGGTGTACGGAGAGGACGCCGACGATATTTTGGGCATCCTGTCCACCCGGGATTACTTCCTGAACGCCCGGGAGCCCAAGCCCCTGCCCCTGCGGCAGCTGCTGCGCCCGGCCTATTTTATTCCGGAGTCCGTCCGGGCGGACCTGCTGTTTCGGGATATGCAGAGCAAGAAAATACATATGGCCGTGGTGGTGGACGAGTACGGCGGCACCAGCGGCCTGATCACGCTGGAGGATCTGCTGGAGGAGCTGGTGGGCAAAATCTATGACGAGTTCGACCCCCCGGAACAGCAGGAGATCATCCCCATCAGCGACAAGCTGTGGCGGGCCTCCGGCTCCGCGGATTTGGAGGAGCTGGCGGAGGCGATGGAGATCGAGCTGCCCTGGGAGGAGCTGGAGGAGCTGGACTGCGACACGGTGGGCGGGCTGGTGTTTGCCCAGCTGTCGGTGATTCCCGACGACGGCAGCCGCCCGGTGGTGGAGACCATGGGTTTACGCATCCGGGTGGAGGACCTGTCCGACCGGCGGGTGAACTGGGCCCTGGTCGAGAAGCTGGAGCCGGCGCAGCCCGGGCCGGAACAAGAGGTAGAGTGAATGGAGTATTTCATTCCCACCCGGGAGAGCGTCACCGAGTTTACAGAGAAGCGCTCCCGGTTCATCGGCCATGTGTGGCGGGTGGACAGCGAGGAGGAGGCCCGGGCCTGCATCGAGCGCACCAAAAAGGAGCACTACGACGCCCGGCACAACTGCTGGTGCTACCGCATCAAGGACGGCCCCGTGCGCTACTCCGACGACGGGGAGCCCCAGGGCACCGCGGGCCAGCCCATGCTCAACGTGTTTGAGCGGGAGGCCGTTGAAAATGTGTGCTGCGTGGTGACCCGGTACTTCGGCGGGGTGCTGCTGGGGGCCGGGGGACTGGTCCGGGCCTATACCCAGAGCGCCAAGAGCGCCCTGGACGGGGCGGGAATCTCCGTGGTGCGCCGGTGGGTGGAGGCCCTGCTCCCATGCCCCTACAGCTGGCATGACCGGGTGCGCCTGGAGATCGAGCGGCTGGGAGGGACCGTCGCCGAAACGGACTACGGGGCGGACGTATGTTTTACCGTGCTGTTGCCGGAGGAGAGGGCCCAGGAGATTCTGGACGCTGTTCTGGATCTCAGCGCCGGACAGATTGAGGGCATAGTCTCTGGCGAGCGGTTTCAGGATGTGCCCTGGCGGGAGCGTGTATGATGAAATTTGTGGTTATTGACGGCCAGGGGGGCCGTCTGGGCAAGCTGCTGGTGGAGGCCCTTCTGGCCCGGTTCCCCCAGGGGGAAATCTGGGCCATCGGCACCAACAGCATTGCCACCTCCGCCATGCTCAAGGCCGGCGCCCACTTCGGGGCCACGGGGGAGAACCCGGTGGTCCGGGCGGTAGCCGACGCGGACGCGGTGCTGGGGCCGGTGGGGATAATCGCGGCCCACGCCATTCTGGGGGAGGTCACCCCGAGGATGGCCGAGGCCGTGGGTGGCTGCCGGGGGAAAAAGTATCTAATCCCCATGAACAGCTGCGGCGTGGCCGTGGCCGGCGTCCGGGAGATGTCCCTGCCCGCCTATGTGAAAGAGGCGGTAGAGCTGCTGGCCCGAGATATATAAAAAATGCCGGACCTCGAAAGAGGTCCGGCTCTTTTCTACACCTTTTTCTGGCGCATTTTCATCACATACAGGAAGCCCAGCATCAGCACCACACCCACCGGCAGCGCGATCAGGGGCGTGCGCACGAACCCGGCAATGATGTAGGTGATAAAGGACACAACCGCCACGGAGATGGCGTAGGGCAGCTGGGTGGACACGTGGTTCACGTGGTCGCACTGGGCCCCGGCGGAGGCCATGATGGTGGTGTCGGAGATGGGGGAGCAGTGGTCGCCGCACACCGCGCCGGCCATGCAGGCGGAGATGCAGATAATGCCCAGGGGGTCGTCCATGGGGAAAATCGCCATGGTGATGGGGATCAGCACCCCGAAGGTGCCCCAGGAGGTGCCGGTGGCGAAGGCCAGCAGACAGCCAATGATGAACACGATGGCGGGCAGGAATACGTCAAAGCTGCCAGCGCTGCCCCGGACCAGGTCCCGGACAAAGTAGGTGGCGCCCAGGGAGTCGGTCATAGCCTTCAGGGACCAGGCGAAGGTGAGGATCATGATGGCGGGCACCATGGCCTTGAAGCCCTCAGGGATGCAGCCCATCATATCCCGGAAGGTGAGCACCCGGCGCACCGCGTAGAAAACCAGGGTGAACACCAGCCCGAAGGCGGAGCCCAGCATCAGGCCCACGGAGGCGTCGGAGTTGGAGAAGGCTTCCACAAAGCTGGCGCCGGAGAAGAAGCCGCCGGAGTAGATCATGCCGACCACGCAGCAGATTACCAGCACCGCAATGGGAACCACCAGGTCCAGCACGCCGCCGTTGTCAGAGGGCGCGTCGTCCTCCGCCCCGGCGTAGGGGTTTGCGCCGGAGAACAGGTCGCCGGTGGTCTCGGCGTTGTGCTCATACGCGGCCATGGGGCCGTAGTCCACCTTTAAAATAACCAGGCCAATCATCATCACGATGGTCAGCAGGGCGTAGAAGTTGTAGGGGATGGCCCGGATGAACAGGGCCAGGCCGCTGCCGTCCTCCACAAAGCCGGACACGGCCGCCGCCCAGGAGCTGATGGGGGCGATAATGCAGATGGGGGCGGCGGTGGCGTCAATGAGATAGGCCAGCTTCACCCGGGAGATGTTCTGCTTGTCGGTGATGGGGCGCATGACGCTGCCCACGGTGAGGCAGTTGAAGTAATCGTCGATGAAGATCAGCACACCCAGCAGCACACAGGACAACTGGGCCCCGGCCCGGCTCTTGATGTTGCTGGCGGCCCAGCGGCCAAAGGCGGCGGACCCGCCGGCCTTGTTCATCAGGCACACCATAGAGCCCAAAATGACCAGGAAAATCAGGATGCCCACGTTGTAGCCGTCGGACAGGACGCTGACCACGCCGTCCTGGAACACGTGGAGAACTGTTCCCTCAAAGGAGAAATTGGAGTAGAGCAGTCCGCCCATCAGAATGCCGATGAACAGGGAGGAGTAGACCTCCTTGGTGAGCAGGGCCAGCCCGATGGCGATCACCGGGGGCAGCAGGGACAGCGGCGTGTTGAAAAAGCCGCTGGAGGATGTGATGTAGCCCACGAATCCGCTGTCGGCGCAGGTTTCGCAGGGGACGGCCTCCCCCTCTTCGGACAGGACCACCCCCAGGGTGGCGCAGTCGGGACATTCCACGTACTTGGTGCCGCTCAGCTCTGTGGGGTCCTCCCCGGCGGCAAAGGCAGTTGTGACCAGACTGAGCAGGAGCAGGAGAATGGCCGCTCCTTTGATCAGCCGGCGGTTTGTTTTTCTCATAAAACTTCCCTCCAAATTTTTCTGCGCAAATAAAAATCATGGCACACGAAGCGCAGCCATGACAAAACCGGACGGCCCCCCGCGCGGTGCGGGAGGACCGTCTGGATAGCGCTCCACAAGTGATTGTGACAGTCCGCAGGATCTTCTCCGTGCGGCCCAGGCGCGGACGGGCAGGCACCCGGCCGGACCTTCGGCAGCGCTTCCTCTCAGAGAACCCATGCTGCCTGGCTGGGGGTTCTCTTACGCATAAGCGCCGCGCCTCTATCCATCCATATAAAATTTCCAGTATCTTATCACAACGGCGGGAAAACTGTCAAGGGGTTTTCGAAATTTTTTTCAAAAAGCCCTTGACAAAACAAAAGGAAGAGTTTACAATAATGAAAAGTCCAGCGAGGCTATTTATGAATTGAAAAATCCCATGATTGAACTCATAGAAAGAGGTGAGCGGAAATGGTACGATTTCTCTTTTTGTTTCAGCAATTCAAGCAGAACAACAGGCGGTGCGGCCATTCCGCGCCCGATGATGCGTGAGGGTGCGCCGGTTTGACCGGCGATGGGTCGATTGAAAACAATTTCCCAAAAATGTGCCGTTTCACCACCGCCTGTAGCCTTTCAGTGCTGCAAACGGTGGTTTTTCGTGTCCGTTTTGGACTTTAGTTCTTAAAAAGAAGGAGGGAGAGACCATGACAATGAAAAAGAAATTTGAGAAAAACCCCATCTGGAGCAGTCTGCGGGAAGATCAGGACATCGACGACATGATTTTCGGATACGACGTGTGTTGGGATCCGGAAGAGAACCGCAATTCCAGCGACCGCTGAGGGTATCTCTCCGACAATTTCGACAAAAAATGATAACCGCGGCTGTGGGGTTTTGAAGAATAATACCCACAGCCGCGAATTTCATTATGTAAACCGATTTTGGCAGGAGCGCCTCCTCCTTGCGGTTTTTCTGCAGGGGCGGCCTTACAGTGCAATCCCCTTGACGGATTTCCAATTTCAAGCTACAATTTAGAAAAAGAAAGGGGATAATTTTATGACATATCAAGAAGTTTTAGCCGCCGCCCGGACGTGCAGCGGTCCCTACTGTAAAGCCTGCCCTGTCTGCAACGGCAAGGCCTGCGGCGCGGCCATGCCCGGCCCCGGCGCCAAGGGCACCGGCACCGTGGCCCAGCGCAACTATGAGGCCTGGCAGAAGGTTTTCCTCAATATGGACACCGTCTGCGCCAACGGCCCTGTGGATACTTCCTTCGACTTTTTCGGAGAAACATATGACCTGCCCGTGTTCGCCGGGCCCGTGGGGGCGGTCAAGCTCCACTACGGGGACAAGTACGATGATTTGGCTTATAACAATATTCTGGTCCCCGCCTGCCAGAAGGCCGGCATCGCCGCCTTCACCGGCGACGGCACCGACCCCGCCGTCTTTGAAGCCGCCGCCCGGGCCATCGGGACCGCCGGTGGCCGGGGCATCCCCACGGTGAAGCCCTGGGACCGGGAGACGGTGTTCGCCAAGCTGGACGCGGCCAAGGCCTGCGGAGCCAAGGCCTTTGCTATGGACATCGACGCGGCGGGCCTGCCCTTTTTGAAGGGTCTCAATCCCCCCGCCGGAAGCAAGACCGTGGCGGAGCTGCGGGAAATTATTGAATACGCCAAGGTTCCCTTTATTCTCAAGGGCATTATGACCGTCCGGGGGGCGCAAAAGGCCCTGGAGGCCGGGGCGGCGGGCATCGTGGTCTCCAACCACGGCGGCCGGGTGCTGGACGGAACCCCCGCCACCGCCCAGGTCCTGCCCGCCATCGCCCGGACGGTGAAGGGCCGGATGATGATTCTGGTGGACGGCGGCCTGCGCTCCGGTCTGGATGTGTGCAGGGCCCTGGCTATGGGGGCGGATGCGGCGATTGTAGCCCGGCCTTATGTTACCGCCGTCTACGGCGCGCAGGAGGAGGGCGTGGCCCTGCTCACCCAGAAGATCAAGGGCGAGCTGGCGGACGCGATGGCGATGTGCGGGGTCCACTCCCTGGCGGAGATTTCCCCGGAGCTGCTCTATGGCGGATAATATTATGGGTACGCTGCCCGTCAAGCGGGTTGTCGTCACCATGTCCCTGCCCATCATGTGCTCCATGCTGATTTCAGCCCTGTACAACATGGTGGACAGCGTCTGCGTGGCCCAGGTGGGGGATCAGGAATTTCTGGCCCTGTCCTATGCCTACCCGGTGCAGCTTTTGATGATTGCCTGCTGCGTGGGCCTGGGGGTGGGGTTCAACGCTACCCTGTCCAAGCGGCTGGGCCAGGGGAACAAGGCCGCCGCCGTTACCGTGGTCCACCACGGGCTGTTTCTCTACGCCGTCAACGCCTTGATTTTCCTGGCCTTCGGCCTGCTGGGGGCGGGAGCGTTCTTCCGTATGTCCACCAGTGATCCGGTGGTGGCCGCTCTGGGCCGGGAGTATCTGACCATCTGCTGCGGTATGTTCTTCGGCCAGTGCCTGCAATTCTTCTGTGAGCGGATTTTACAGTGTACCGGCAACCCCAAGGGCTTTATGATTGTCCAGGGCTCCGGTGCGGTGGTCAACCTGATTCTGGACCCGGTGCTGATTTTCGGCTTCGGTATGGGGGTGCGGGGTGCGGCCATTGCCACGGTGATCGGGCAGATTACCGGCGGACTGGTGGGCGTGTTTCTCATTTCCCGGCTGGGGGAGCAGCTGCCCATTACGTTAAAGCACTTCCAGATCCGGACCGAAGTTTTGAGGGAGATTTTAGCCATTGCCGCCCCCGCCGCTCTGATGCAGGGGCTGAACAGCGTGATGACCCTGGGGATGAACCAGATTCTGAATCTGTGGGCCACCGAGGCGGTGTGGGCTATGGGGGTCTATTTCAAGGTCCAGACCTTTGTGATTATGCCAGTGAACGGCATCAACAACGCCCTGGTGTCCATTCTGAGCTACAACTACGGGGCCCGGAACCGGCAGCGGGTCCGGGACGGGCTGGTTTTCGGGCTGAAAATGGCCTGCGGCGTGGCGGCGGCGGGGAGCCTGCTGCTGTTTCTCATTGCGCCGCCCCTGCTGGAATACGGCTTCCGGGCGGAGGGGGCCGGCATGACCCTGGGCCTGGCAGCCCTGCGCATCGCGGGGCTGAACTTCCCCTTCGCCGCGGGCTGTTTTGTCAGCTGCGCCGCGTTCCAGTCCCTGGGCAGGAGCCGGCTGGCCCTGATGACCGCCGTACTGCGGCAGCTGGTGCTGCTGCTGCCCATGGCCTACTGCTTTGTTTGCTTCGCCCCGGAGTGGGTGTGGCTGGCCTTTCCTTTGGCGGAGGGCCTGTCCTGCTGCGCGGCCCTGCCCCTGTGCCGCCATATTTATCTCCAGAAAATGAGGGAGCTTTTATGAACAAAAGTCTGCTGAATGCCATTTTGCTGATTATCACCTATGCGGTCTTTCTGGTGCTGGCCCTGCTGAAATTCGATGTGCTGTGGGGCTTTCTGGGCCAGATTCTCGCGGCCCTGAAGCCCTTTTATCTGGGCTTCGCCATCGCCTTCGTTCTGGGCCGGCCCTGCCTGTTTTTTGACCGGTTCTACCAGAACATCCTGCCCCGAAAGTCCGCCGCGAAGCTCAGCCGGCCCCTGGCGGTGACCACCGCCTATCTGGCCCTGATTGCGGCCGTCTGCGTGCTGTTCGCCCTGGTGCTGCCCCAGGTGGCCCAGAGCATCGCCCTGTTCGCGGAGGGGTTGGGGGGGTATATCGCCAACCTCCAGCATCTGGTCAACGATCTGCTGGCCTACTTCGACCAGGAGGCTTTCGACTTCACCGGTCTGAGCAGCCACCTGCGTACGGTTCTGGATAAGGCCATGACCGCCCTGACGGACACGCTGTCCCAGGTGATGGCCATCACAAGCAGCGTGATCTCCGTGGTGGTGACCCTGACCCTGTCCATCGTATTTTCCATCTATATGCTGGCCGGCCGGGAGAGGCTGTCCGCCCAGTGCGCCCGGCTGCTGCGGGCCTACGCCCCGGAGCGGTATGTGGGCCCGGTTACCCGGGTGGTCCAGCTCACCGCCCGGACCTTTACCAGCTTTGTGTCCGGCCAGCTGCTGGAGGCCTGCATTTTGGGGGCCCTGTGCGCCCTGGGGATGCTCTTCATCCAGGCGGACTACGCCCCCCTGATTGGGGTTATTGTGGGCACCTCTGCCCTGGTGCCCGTGGTGGGCGCCTATGTGGGGGCGGGGCTGTCCGCCTTCCTGCTGGTGATGGTCTCCCCGGTGCGGGCCATTATTTTCCTGGTGTTTTTGGGGATTTTGCAGCAGATTGAGGGCAATGTCATTTATCCCCGGGTGGTGGGCACCTCCATCGGCCTGCCTGGCATCTGGGTGCTCACCGCCGTCACCCTGGGGGGCGGACTGTTCGGCCTGCCGGGGGTGCTGCTCAGCGTGCCCACCGCGTCGGTGCTGTACACCCTGTTAAAAGAGGACGTGGCGGCCCGGCTGAAGCCGTCTAAAAAGAAAGCATCTTAAAAAAACGGGAGGTTTTTGGTTATGAGCATCACATCCGCACTCTTTGGACACACCAGGCGGGGGACTCCGGTTACCGCCTACCGTCTGACCAACGCCGGCGGGGCCTGCGCCGTGATTCTGGACTACGGCGCCACCATCCAGTCCCTGTGCGTCCCCGACCGGGACGGCAATCCGGTGGACGTGGTTCTGGGCTACGACACCTTGGAGGAGTATGAGGCCAATGACGGCTATCTGGGTGCCACCATCGGCCGGTTTGCCAACCGGATTGCCGGCGGGACCTTCTTCCTGAACGGCCAGGAGTACCGGCTGGCCAAAAACGACGGGGCAAACCACCTCCACGGCGGCGTCTGCGGCTTTGACAAGCAGCTGTGGCAGGGAAAAATCGAAGGGGACGGGCTGGTATTTTCCCGGACCTCCCCCGATGGGGAGGAGGGTTATCCCGGCGCGCTGGAGATCCAGGTACGGTTCACGCTGTCGGAGGACAATACCCTGCAAATCCAGTATGACGCCCAGGCCGACCGGGATACGCCGGTGAACCTGACCAACCACAGCTACTTCAATCTGGCCGGACGGGGGACCGTTTCCGGCCACACCCTCCAGATCTGCGCGGAGCGCTACGCGGAGGGAACGGCGGACTGTATGCCCACCGGGCGGCTGCTGGAGGTGGAGGGCACCCCCTTCGACTTCCGGAAAGAAAAAACCATCGGAGAGACCTTCGAGTATGACCACAATTTCGTGCTGGCCGGCTCCCCCGCCGCCCGGCTGTGCTGTCCGGAGACGGGAATTGTCCTGACGGTAGAGACGGATCTGCCCGGAATGCAGGTTTACACCTCCAATATGCTGGGGGCCCGGACGGGCAAGGGGGGGATGGAACTGGGCCTGCGCAGCGCCGTGTGCCTGGAGACACAGCTCTTCCCCGACGGAATGCACCACTACGGATTCTCCAATCCCTTCCTTCCGGCGGGGCAGAAGCTTTGCACCGTCACCCGCTACCGCTTCTCCCAGACTCCCTGAGCCTGGAGAGCGGCTCCATAGAGAAGCAGTCCGAAGATCAGGCAGGCAATCCCCGCGGGCAGCGGGGAGAGCCCCTGATCTTTTAAATACCGGAACAGCAGGTTGCAGTTCAGGCCCATGAGCAGCGAGGCCAGCGCCGGAGCGGTGAGCCACTGAAAAATTCGGGGTTTTAAGCCAATAGCCCGGCCCGCCAGCCAGAGGGTGAGCCCCGCCCCCAGCAGGGCGGAGAGCGCCGCCCCCGCCACAAAGCCCCCCATGCCAATCCGGGGAATGAGCGCCAGGGTGCACAGCAGCTGCACCCCGTCGCACAAAATGGTCACGCCCGCCACCCAGCCCTGCCGCCCCGCGCCGTTGAGGATGGAGCAGAGGGTGGACTGGTAGCCGCTCAGGGCAGTGGCTGCGGCCAGAGGGAAGAGCCATTCCCCCACGTTTTGCCGGAACAGCAGCGTTCCGATGTCCCCGCCCAGAACCACAAGGAAGGTCATGGCGGGCAGAAGAAGCAGGGAGACCGTGGAGAGGGCCCTGGAGGACAGCCGCCGGACTTCTGCAAACTGGCCCAGGGCGGCGGCCCGGGACAGCCGGGGGACGATCACCAGAGACAGGGCCCCCAGAAACACCGTGGGCAGGGCCAGCATGGGCAGGGTCATGCCGCAAACCACCCCCAGCTCTGAGATGGCGGCGCTGCGGTCCATGCCCCCCTCCACCAGTTTGCGGGGGATCAGCGTGGCGTTGGCGGCCCCCATCAGGTTGCCCAGCAGGGAGGTCAGTCCCACCGGCAGGGCGATGGCGGCGATCCGCCGGCGCAGCACCCCTTTGGATTCCCCGGGCCCGCCGCCCTGGTCCAGCCTCCGGCGGAACAAAAGAGCCAGGGTGACGGCGGAGAAAACCTCACATAAGACCATCCCCAGTACAATCAGTCCCACGGTCCGCTCCGGATATTGGGGCAGAAACAGCCACAGCAGACCCAGTACAGCGGCGGCCCGGATGAACTGCTCCAGCAGCTCCACCACTGCCGGGGGGCGGACATAGCCCCCGCCATAGAAGAAGTGCTTGTGGATGTTTTCCACCCCCGTCAGGGCCGCACAGGGAATCAGCAGGACTAACCCCAGCTGGGTGCGGGCGTCCCCCAGGATGTACACGGAGATGGGGTCATACCCCAGAATGACAACGAGGCCGATGGGGAGCAGCAGCAGAAAAAAGGCCCGCAGGCAGGTGGAAACCGTCTGGCGCACCCCGGCGGGGTTGTGAAAGGCCAGATACTGGGGGGTCAGGTTGGACACGGCGGCGGTCAGCCCCACCGCCGTCAGGGAGAGCAGAACGGAGTAGACGGGCATCACCAGCTGGTACAGGCCCATCACCTCCGCGCCCACCATCCGGGACAGGGCCACCCGGTAGCAGAAGGCCAGCACATGGGAGACGGCCCCCAGCCCGGTTAAAAACAGGGCGCTCCCTCCTGCGGACAGTTGTTTTTGATGCAAAACGCTCCCTCCTTTCCGGGGGCGGCTGTTGTCCCCCGCCTCTACTGTATGAGGGGGACAAACCTGGTTATTCACCCTTGTCTTTTTCTCTGTAATCATGTATAATACAGGCAAGTGACCATTTTACATTGAATTTTCTGAGGAGGAATTGCATATGTCTTTCGTGACCCTGGAGACCAAGGGCTCCATCGGCGTTCTCACCATGAACCGCCCCGAGGCCCTCAACGCCCTCAATGAACAGGTCCTGCGGGACCTGGACGCCGCCCTGGACCAGGCCGCGGCCCAGGAGGACCTTCTGGTGCTGATTCTAACCGGCGCGGGCCGCTCCTTCGTGGCCGGGGCCGATATCGCCCAGATGAAGGACCTGTCCCCCATGGAGGCCAAGAAGTTTGGCCTGTATGGAAACGGGGTATTCTTAAAGCTGGAAAATTTCCCCAAGCCCGTGATTGCCGCTGTCAACGGCTTCGCGCTGGGCGGCGGCTGTGAGCTGGCCATGTCCTGTGACATCCGGGTGGCCAGCGAGAAGGCCAAGTTCGGCCAGCCCGAGGTGGGGCTGGGCATTACCCCCGGCTTCGGCGGCACCCAGCGGCTGGCCCGCATTGTGGGCGCCTCCAACGCCATGGAACTGATTTTGACCGCCAAGACCATTTCTGCCGCCCAGGCGCAGGAGATGGGTCTTGTCAGCCACGTATATCCCCCTGAGGAGCTGATGGACAAGGCTATGGAGCTGGCCCAGGCCATCGCCGCCAACGCCCAGGTGGCCGTCCGGGAGTCCAAGGCCGCCATCCGCCGGGGCCTCCAGACCGATATGGCCACCGGCACCGCCTTTGAGGCGGAGGCCTTCGCCCTGTGCTTCTCCACCGAGGACCAGAAGGACGCCATGACCGCCTTCGTCAACAAGGAGAAGGTCACCGGCTTCAAAAACCGCTGAATTTCCCCACAAAATCCCTCAGCCAGCCAGAGGCAGGGCCTTTGGCTGGCTGTCCGTATTTTGCATTGAGATTGTAAGGAGTTCCCATGAAAAAATTGTATTCCCTGTCCCGCCGGGGTCTGGCCCTGCTGCTGGCTCTGGCCCTGGTCCTGCCCACCGTCTTTGCCAGCACCGGCACCCCCAAGATCAAAACCCGGCGCACCCTGGCCGACGGTTTGGACTACATCAATACCGTATACGAGTCGGATACCGGCAGCCGGGTGGAGAGCTTCGCCCTGGAGCGCGCCCCCGGAAGCCCTGTGGAGGTTATCTTCCTCCAGAGCGCCGGCACCACCAACGGAGCCGCCACCATCAACAAGGCGGTCACCCGGGCCCAGGAGATGGGCTATCAGGTGCTGGGGGGCATCAACAGCGACTTTTTCTCCCCCTATGGCGTCCCCCTGGGCATCGCCATTGAGGATGGGGTGTATCTGTGCAGCCCGGAGCAGGAGTCCATCCTGGCGGTGTCCAACGGGCGGATGGAGCTCATTGGCCGGGCCACCGTGGGGATCACCCTGACCAACCTGCGGGACAATACGCAGACCTCCCTGTCCCATTTCAACAAGCGCCGGAACGCCGGCGGCGGGCTGTATCTGTTCAATGAAGGGTTTTCCACCGTGTCCACCCACACCAAGGGGGCGGAGGGCTGGTTTGTCAAGCTGCGGGTGGTCCCCCAGTACGACCCCTTCACCGGGGAGGAGCTCAGCTCCAAGCTTACCGTCAACAGCACCCTGACCCTGGAGGTGGTGGAGACCTTTACCGGGAACCAGGATGTGGAGATCGGCAAAAATATGTATGTGCTCACCGCAGGGGAGGAGTCCGACCTGGGCTGGGTGTATGAGAGCTTCCAGGTGGGGGATACGGTGACCCTGACCACCTCCTGCGACGACGAGCGGCTGACCAGCGCCCAATGGGCCAGCGGCTGCGGCGATATTCTGGTCCGGGACGGAGCCATTCAGGACTCCTCCAACTGGACCTATATCAAGGACGGCCGCCAGCCCCGGACCGCCCTGGGGATGAAGTCCGACGGCACCCTGCTGCTCTATGCGGCGGACGGCCGCCAGAGCGGCTACTCCAACGGCGTAAGCGAAGCCAATCTGGCCGGGGAGATGCGGGACCAGGGCTGTGTCTGGGCGGTGAACCTGGACGGCGGCGGCTCCACCACCATGAGCGTGCTGCTGCCCGGGGCCGACGGGACGGCCCTGGTAAACAAGCCCTCCGACGGCAAGGCCCGGGCCTGCGCCACCTTCCTGCTGCTGGTGACCAAAACCGCCAGCCGCACCCCCCAGCGCCTGGCCCTGAAAAATGACGGGCCGGCGGTCCTGGTGGGCACCGGGGTGGATCTGGGCCAGGTGGTGGCGGTGGACGAGTTCGGCAACACCGTCAACGCCAGTCTGGGAGATATTACCTTCAGCTCCAGCGGCCTGGGCCAGATTGAAAACGGCCATTACACCGCCGGACAGTCCGCCGGTACCGACACCATTACCATTACCTCCGGCACCGGCCTTCAGGGCACCGCCCAGGTCCATGTGGTGAGCGGGCTGAGCAATTTGACCGTCACCCGGTCCGGGTCCGGCACGGCTTTGAGCGCCCTGAACCTGGAGCCCGGGGACAGTGTGCAGCTGGCCGCCACCGGAACCTACTGGGGCCGGACGGCCATGCGGGACCTGAACTCCCTCACCTGGAGCGTGGAGGGGGACGTGGGGACCATCACTCCGGAGGGCCTGTTTACCGCCTCGGACAGCTCCGGAGCCAGCGGGGCCGTGGTGGCCCAGGTGCTCCACCAGACGGTGCGCATTCCCGTTTCCCTGAGCAACGTCCACAGCGACGTGCCTCCGGGCCACTGGGCCTATGAGGCGGTGGAATTCTGCTATCAGCAGGGCATCGTCTCCGGTATCTCCGACACGGAGTTCGGCGCGGAGCACACCATCCGCCGGGGGGACTTCATGCTGATGCTCTACCGGGCGGCGGGACAGCCGGAGACCCCGGCGGCCACCCCCTTCCAGGACGTGAACGCAATGGACTACTACGCCAGGGCCGTGGCCTGGGGCCACACCAATGGCATTATCTCCGGCATCTCCGACACGGAGTTCGGCCCCAAGAGCCAGATCACCCGGGAGCAGACCTTCACGATCCTCCGCCGGGCCCTGACCCTGCTGGGGACGGAGTGCGGCGACGGCCCCCTGTCCGCCCTGGACCAGTTCCAGGACCGGGATCAGCTGTCCAGCTGGGCGGCTCCCTTCGCGGCCACCCTGGCGGACCAGGGGATGCTGACCGGGAACAGCCTGCGGCCCAAGGACGACCTGACCCGGGCGGAGATGGCCTCCCTGCTGTATCAGGCCATGACCCTCTCCCCCACCGTGCCCACAGAGCCAACGAATCCCACTGACCCCACGACGCCGGGGATTGCCCCGGAGGCCCTGACCCTGAACCGCTCCGAGCTCACCCTGCGTTCCGGGGAGAGCTTCCAGCTGGAGGCCCTGCTGGCCCCGGAGGGGGCCTCCGGACCGGTGGAGTGGACCGCCAGCGATCCCCAGGCCCTGCTGGTGACGGAAAAAGGACTGCTTGCCAACCTGTCCACCCAGCGGGGACAGACGGCGGTCACTGTGACCGCCCGGTGCGGCCAACTGACCGCCAGCTGTCTGGTGTACTGTGAACCGGCCTCCCTGACGGGGACGGTGATGAACGCGGAACTGGGCCTGAACGTCCGCTCCGGACCGGACTCCAGCTACCCGGCCATCGGCAGCTTGAAAAACGGCCAGCAGGCCATTGTGCAGGCGGTGGACGCCAGCGGCTGGTATGTGATTCTGTTCTACTCGGACAGCGCCGGCGTGTCTACGGGCTATGTGTCTCCGGATTATTTCCGGCTGGATTAGAAAACACGAAAGGCCGCAGTCTTGAAAGGACTGCGGCCTTTTGCTGCAATACGTTACTTTTGTCCGAACCCCAGTCCGGCCTGGATATCCCGCATGGCGGGGTCCTGGAATTCATAGTGCAGGCTGAAGATGGAGATGGGGCGGCCCATCCCTTTTTTGGGGTACAGCCACATCACCGCGGCTGTTTTCGGCGTTTGAATCAGCGCCGGAGTCCGCTCCGCAAAGGCCACATCCCGCAGATTGTCGTAGGGCAGGCGCTTGTCCTCCAGGACAAGGCCCGTCCGGTAAAAGCGGGCGCTGCCCTTGCCGGATTTTTTCGGAATCTCGACCAGCAGCTCCCCGAATTCCTGGTCGGGAGCCCCCTGGGCCTTGGGGCCGCTCCACTCCAGAACGGCCTGACCGCCGTTGCGCCGGCGCTGCTCCTCCGCCTTGGCCTGACGTTCGCCCTGGCTTTTGTTCCAGGCGAGCAGATAGCCGGCCACCAGAACCACGGCGATGAGAACCGCCGCAAGCATGATAAACACTTCCATTGAATCTCCCCCCTTTCCGCTTCTGACTCCAGGGCGGTCCGGGGAGGCGTTTCCGTCTCCCCGGCCGCCTGGGAAAACAAAAACGCTGTGCAGTGCAAAGCCTACACAGCGCTTGAAGCAAGCGCAACGACAAAACATGGGCCCGACACCCACCTTCCCCCTTGCGGGAAAGATGAAAAAAGCGTATAATGGGACCATGCGGTGCGGCCAAAATGGCCGTTGTGTAGGTGAGATGAGCACCTATGCAGGCTTTGCGGGTGTTGGCGCACCGGCAAGCTGCCGCATTTTTTGTTTTCACGTCGATTATAGCAGAAAAATCCGGATAATGCAAGAAAAACGCATGGGAAAGCCCATGCGTTTTTGGTTTACAGCTCCAGAATCCGGGGGCACAGCCGCTTTAGAAGATTCCGGTTGTGGCTGACAATCAGCAGGCCCAGCTGGTGATCCCGGGCCCAGGCGGTCAAAAAGGACCAGATCCGGGCCTGACTGAGAGGGTCCAGCATGGAGGTGGTCTCGTCGCACAGGAGAATCCGGGGCCGGACGGCCAGAGCCCGGGCGATGCACAGCCGCTGGAGCTCGCCGCCGGACAGCTCCGCCGGGTAGCGCGCCAGCCAGGAGGGGGAGATGTCCAGAGCGGCCAGCAGAGCTTCGTCCAGGGGGCCCCCTTCCCGAAGGGTCTCACCCAGAGGCAGGCGGGGGTCCACCGCCTGCTCCGGGTGCTGCCAGAGCAGCTGCACCGGACTTGGACCCCTCCAGTCCCCCAGGGGGCGGTCCGCCCAGCGGATTTCGCCCCTGTCCGGGCGCTCATAGCCCGCCAGCAGGCGGCAGAGGGTCGTCTTTCCCCGGCCGCTGGGGGCGAACAGGCCCAACCGCTCCCCGGCCCGGAGGGTGAAGCTGAGGCCGGACAGCACCCGCCGGCGGGGGTAGGCGAAGGCCAGGTCCCGGACCTCCAAAGCCTCCCCGGCGGGGCGGGGCTCCGGGATGGGGGCGAACCGGTTTTGGGGCAGCGCGTCCCACAGGGCCTGGGCCCGGGAGGGGGGCGCGATTTTCCCGTCCTGGAGGACGATCAGCTTGCTGGCGATGGTCATGGCCAGGTCAAGCTCGTGGGTGATGAACAGCACCCCGGCCCCCTGGGCGGCCAGCTCCTGAAAGTGGCCCAGCACCCGCCGGGCGGCCTGGGCGTCCAGTCCCGGGGTGGGCTCGTCGGCCACCACAAGCTTGGGGGAGGTCCCGGCGGCGGCGGCCAGAAGCACCCGCCGGGCCATACCCCCGGACAGCTCGAAGGGATACAGATTTTCAACCTCCGGCCCCAGACCGTACCGGGCCAGGGCGGCGCGGCCCTCCCCCGCCTGGGGCCCCACCTTCATCAAGGGGTCCAGGTAGGTGACCCCCTGGGGCACCAGAACAATCTCCCGGCCCCGGAGGGCCTGGGCCCGCCGGGAGGACAGCGGCTCTCCCCGGTAGAGAATTTCTCCGGTTTTTTGGCTGTTGTAGGGCAGAATGTCCAGGATAGCGTGGGCAAGCAGGCTCTTTCCCGCGCCGCTGGCCCCCACTACGGCGGCCACCTCCCCGGCCTCCAGGCGCAGGGACAGCCCCCGGACTGCCTCCAGACGGCGGCGGCCCAGCCCGGCGGCATATTGGGTGAAGGAGATATTCAAATCCCGGATTTCCAAAATGGGCGGCACAGGCGGTTCCTCCTATTCGTGTACGCTGGCCGGGTCGGACAGCCGGCGCATAACTTCTCCCAGGGCGGCAAAGAGAGTGACGGTCAACACCAGGGCCAGCCCCGGGAAGAGGGACAGCCACCACTGGCCGGTGGTGAGATGGCGCATACTCTCCGACAGGATGATCCCCACGGCGGGCTGCTCCGGCGGCAGGCCGAAGCCCAGAAAGGTGACGCTGGCCTCGTGGAGGATGGCGTGGGGGAACTGGAGGACCAGCCCGGTGAGAAATTGGGGCAGCAGATGGGGCAGCAGGTGCCGCCGGAACAGGGCCCAGCGGCCCGCGCCCAGCTTTTGGGCGGCCTGGACGTAGGGGGCCTGGCACAGCTGGAGGACCTCCCCCCGGAACAGCCGGGCCAGAGAGGGCCAGTGGCTGAGGGCGATGCCCGCCGTCACCCCCCAGAACCCCCGGCCGAAGGCCAGGGAAATGAGGATGACAAGCAGAATGTGGGGGATGCCGAGCATCAGGTCAATCACCCAGGAGACGATGCTGTCCAGAAGGCGGTTCCAGGCGGCCAGGGTGCCCAGCAGCAGGGCCACCCCCGCGCTGACAGCGGCGGTGAGCAGGCCGATGCGCAGGCTGAGGGAGAGCCCCGCCAGGGTCCGGGCCAGCATATCCCGGCCCATCCAGTCGGTGCCGAAGAGAAAGGCGGGGCAGGGGGGCAGGTTTTTGCGGGAAAAATCTGTTTTCAGGGCGGCGGCCTCCAGAGCCGCTCCCGCCAGCAGGACGGCGGCCAGCAGGGCCAGCCCGGCGGCGCTGAGGAGAAGGGCCTTTTGGCGGCGGTTCCAGGATTTCATTGGCCTTTTGCCGCCCCCCTTCGGATCTTCGGGTCGATGACCCCGTAGAGCAGATCGGCGGTGAGACTGCCCGCGTACACCAGGGCGGCGGTGACCACCGTGACCCCCAGCAGCAGAGGCAGGTCTCCGCCCAGACCGGCGGTGACCGCCGCCTGGCCCAGACCGGGGTAGGAAAACACCTGCTCCACCAGAACAGAGCCGCCGATGATCTCCCCAATGGAGGCGAATTGCAGGGTGAGCCCCGGAAGGGCGGCGTTGCGCAGGCCGTGGCGCAGGACGATGGTCCGGGGAGACTCCCCCCGGGCCCGGGCAAAGAGCACATAGTCCGACTCCAGCACGTCGAGCATCTTCTCCCGGGTGTGCAGGGCGATGTGGGGGATGCCGGTGAGGGAGAGGGTGAGGGCCGGCAGGACCGCGTGGCGCAGCCGGTCCAGTGCGCCGGCCTGGGCTGGCTCCGTCCCGATGGGCACCGACAGGCCGATGGGCAGCCACCCCAGCCGGACGGAAAAGAGCATCAGCAGGAGGATGGCCAGCCAGAAGGAGGGGGTGCCGGACAGGACAAAACAGCCTCCCCGCACAAGCCGGTCGGGCCAGCGGCCCCGAAAGGCCCCGGCCACGCTGCCCAGAGCAAACCCCAGCACGCCAGACAGGACCCAGGCAAACAGGAGCACCCCCAGAGAGCCCGCCAGCCGCTGGGCGATGACCTGAGCCACCGGCTGGCGGTAGAGCAGGGAGGTCCCCCAACTGCCCCGGAGGAAGTCCAGCAGCCAGGACAGATAGCGCTGGGGCAGAGGGGTGTTGACCCCCCAGTATTCCTGGAGCTTGGCGATCTGCTCCGGGGACAGGGCGTTCAGGGCACTTTGCCCCAGATTGGCCTGCAAGGGGTCCAGGGGGGAGGCGGACAGCAGCAGAAAGGCGGTCAGGCTTACGCCCAGCAGAAGCAGGGCCATCCGTGCCAGCTTCCCCGCGGCAAATTTCAGCCGGTGTCTCATGACCAGCTCCACTGGTCCACGTTGTTGACGATGGACCAGCCGTGACCGTGGGGGTGAATTTTTTGCTGGGCCACCTGGAGGCCGTCCCGGACCCAATAGAGGTGGTCGATGTTGACCAGCCAGATGAAGCCATGATCGGAAACCTCCTCCTGAACCGTTTGCCAAAGGGCGTAGGAGGATTCCAGGTCCGTACAGGCCAGCGCATAGTCCATCAGAGCGTCCAGATAGGCGCTGGAGTATCCGTACAGGCCTCCGGAGTGGTAAAGATTGTACAGCTCCATGGGCGTGTGGGAGCCAAAGCCCCAGACGGCGGCGGCGGTATGCGTCTGTTGATAGATGGTTTGCCAGTCTACCCCTTTGCTCTGGGCCGCGATGCCAAGCTCGTTCAGCTGGCTGCACAGCTCCGCGGCCACAGCTTGACGGATCGTGTCCCCGGCGGGATAGTGGATGGTCAGCTCCATTCTCCCAAAGCTCCATCTCTCCCGAATCCCGTCCGGCCCGGGAAGAAAACCTGTCTCATCCAGAAGGGCGTTGGCCTGGTCCCGGTCAAAGACCACCTTCCCCGCTGTGGGGGAGCTCCACGGCATATTGTCGCATACGCTATAGGCGGGCGTGCCGTAGCCGTCAAGGACGCGGTCAAGGATGGCCTGCCGGTCCAGCCCCAGGCTGATGGCGCGGTGGGACGCGCCGATGTTTCCGGCGGTGGGCAGGCTGATCCCCAGGTTGTCCACCGTCTTGACCGGCAGAAGGGAGTAGCCGGCGGGAGACTGCTGGGAATAGGCGGCGGAGGTGTAGGCCAAATCCACCTGTCCCGCCTGGACCGCCAGGAAAGCCGCGTCCTCCTCCAGAAAGAGGATGGTCACCCGGTCCATTTGGGGCTGCTGGCCGTAGTAGTCCGGATTGTTCTGCAAAATAATCTGCTGGCCCCGGTCCCACTGCTTGAGCATATACCGGCCTGAGCCGATGGGGTTTGCGCCATAGGTTGCCGGGTCGTAGGCGTGCTCCGGGAGGATGCCCACCGTGGCCATGGTGTAGGGCCAGATGGAGAAGGGGCGCTTCATGTGAAAGAGCACCGTATTCCCCTGGGCTTCGGCGTAGTCCAGCATGGTCAGATCATTGACGGAGGCGGCGTCCCGGACAGTGTTGTAGGTAAAGGCCACGTCGGAGGCGGTCAGGGGCTCCCCGTCGGTAAAAGTTACGTCCTCCCGAATCTGGACGGTCCACAGAAGGCCGTCCTCCGAGACCTCCATCTCCGTGGCCAGGTCATAGCCGATGGTCAGGTCCGAGTTGGTGACGGTGAGGGTGCTTTGGATCAGGGGCTCGTGGACGTGCTCCCCCGCCCCCCAGCCGAACGCCGGGTCGAAGCCGGCGGCGGGCTCGGAGGCCGGATCCAGCGCCACGACCACATGCCCCCCGGCCTGTGCGGGCTCCGGGGTTACGGGGCCGGAACGATTCTGCTGGCAGCCGGTCAAAAGCAGCACAAAAATCAGGCAAAAAGCGATGAATTTTTTCATAATGCCTCCATAATCCTTTGAATGGGAATGTGATGGGTTCGGGCCAACGCCGCCGCGTCCTCAAATTCCGGTTTGCGGTGGGCGATCCCATACCCCTGGGCCGTCTTGATGCGGACGGGGCCCCAGGGGGTCTGGGCCTGCTCCTGGCCGGGGGTGAGAAAATACTTGGCGCACCGGCGCACCCGTACCCCGTTGGTGGTGGTCTGCTCCAGGATGTGCCGGGCCATAGCCTGCTCCCGCTCCGGAGCGCACAGCACCGTCAGCACGTGGCCGGGCCTGCCCTTCTTCATGGTGCCCGGGAGGGTGTATACGTCCAGGGCACCCAGCTCCAGCAGCCGGGAGGCGGCAAAGGACAGGGCTTCGGGGGTCATATCGTCCAGATTGCACACCAGCTCCGTAAGTTCGCCCCCGGGCCCCTCGGCGGTCTCCCCCCAGAAGGCACGGACGCAGTTGGGGCGGTCGAATTCTTTGGTTCCCAGCCCGCAGCCGGTTTTTTCCAGGGACAGCGCAGGCAAGGGGCCGAAGGTTTGGGCAAAGCGGGCCAGCAGTGCCGCCCCGGTGGGGGTGCACAGCTCCCCCTGGACGCTGCCGCCATAGATTGGAATTCCCGCCAGCAGCGCCGCCGTGGCCGGTGCAGGTACGGGCATGACCCCGTGGGCGCACCGGACCGTCCCGCTGCCCACATGGACGGGGGAAGCCTGAATTTGGTCCGGCTGGAGGAGATGGAGGGCGTAGCAGACCCCAGTCACGTCGGCGATGGCGTCCAGGGCCCCCACCTCGTGGAAATGAATTTCCTCCACTGGGCCCCCGTGGACCTGTGATTCCGCTTGGGCGATGGCGTCGTAGACCCCCCGGGCGTGGGCCTTGACTGCCTCCGGCAGAGGGAAGCCGTCAATCAGGCCGGCAATGTGTCCCGGGGAGGTGTGGCGGTGCTCATGATGATGCTCGTGTTCGTGTTCCTCCTGGCCGTGGACGGCTACCCGCATATGAATGCCGGAGATGCCGCAGGAGGTCCGGATCTGGGGGGTCAGCTCCACCTGGGGGAGCAGGCTGTTCATGGTGCGCAAAAAGGATTCTTTGTCCTCCAGGAGCTCATAGAGGGCGGCCAGCAGCATATCCCCCGCCGCCCCCATGGCGCACTCCAAATAAAGCGTTTTCATACAATTCCCTCCATCTGGTTGATGCGGCTGGCCAGATACCCGGCCCCGAAGCCGTTGTCGATGTTTACCACGCTGCACCCGGAGGCGCAGGAGTTGAGCATAGCCAGCAGGGCGGACAGCCCCCCGAAGCTGGCCCCATAGCCCACACTGGTGGGGACGGCGATGACCGGACAGTCCGCCAGCCCGCCGATTACGGAGGCCAGGGCCCCCTCCATCCCCGCCACGGCCACGATGCACCGGGCGCTCATGATGGGCTCCAGGTTGGACAGCAGCCGGTGCAGGCCGGCCACTCCCACGTCGTACAGCCGGGTGACCTGGTTGCCCAAAGCCTCGGCGGTGAGAGCGGCCTCCTCCGCCACGGGGATGTCGCTGGTGCCCCCGGTGGCCACTACGATGCTGCCCCGCCGGGGGCGCTCCCCCGGGTAGGCCACGCCGATTCTGGCAATTTTGTGATACTCTATGGATAATTGAGCGGAAATATAATCCGCCGTATTCGGCTCGATGCGGGTAACCAGGATATTTTTGCAGCCCCGCTCCCCCATGGCCCGGAGGATTCCCGTGATCTGCTCCGGCGTTTTGCCCGCGCCGTAGACCACCTCCGCAGCACCCTGGCGTATGCTCCGGTGATAGTCCACCTTGGCGTAGCCCAGGTCCTGGAAGGGCTCCTGCTTGAGCCGGGCCAGGGCCTGCTCCGGGGTGGCGGTTCCGCCGGCTACCTGGCGCAAAAGTGCTAAAATGTCCTGTTTATTGTCCATGACGCGCCTCCAAATCCAAGTACAGCTTCGAGAAGCAGGGCTTCAGCATCTCCAAAATCTCCGCCCGCCTGGGGAGCAGCCGGTCCATCTGGGACTCCGGGAGCTGAAGCAGAGCGTTTTTCCCCAGCAGACGGATGCGAAAGTCGGAAAAACCCATTTTGAACAGTATATTTTCTGCATTTTCTACTCTCTGTAATGCCTCCGGCGTGACAGCCGTTCCGGTGGGGACCCGGGTGGCCAGACAGGCGTAGGCGGGCTTGTCCCAGGTAAACAGCCCCGCCTCTCGGGACAGGCGGCGGACCTGGTCCTTGGTGACGCCGCACTCCCGCAGGGGGGAGCGGACCTCCAGCTCCCGGAGGGCCCGCATACCCGGACGGTCTCCCGCGTCGTCGGAGGCGTTGGTGCCGTCCAGCAGGAGGGTGTGGCCGTCCCGGCGGGCCCGGCTCCAGAGCTGGGTGAACAGGGTGCGCTTGCAGAAATAGCAGCGGTCGGGGCCGTTGGCAACGGCTTCCGGACAGGAGAAAATGTCCAGCTCCAGAACCGTAAGGGGGATTGAAAGGGCTTGGGCCAGGGCTTGGGCGTCCTCCAGCTCGAAGGCGGGCTGAAAGGCGGTTTTCACGTAGTAGGCCTGAACCTGGCAGCCATATTCCCTGGCAGCCCAGAGAAGAAAGGCGGAGTCCGTGCCGCCGGAGAAGGCGGCGGCGGCTTTGGGGTGCTGGGCGAAAAATTCTTTCAATGTCATAGGACCTCCGAAAAACAAAAAGAAGGTATCCTGCCCCCCTGCTGGGGGACGGGATACCTTCTTGGTATCATTGGTGCAATTTTACCATCCGAAGAATGGTTTGTCAAGAAGAAAGATTCAGCCGCAGATCCGCTGATAGATGTCCAGATACTGCTTGGCGGAATTGTTCCAGGTGAAGTCGGCGGTCATGCCCGACTGCTGGAGCTTCTTCCAGGCGTCCTTATCGTTGAAGTACAGGTCCACCGCCTCGCGGATTACCCAGAGCATATCGTTGGCGTTGATGTCCGCGAAGGTGAAGCCCCGGCCCTCGCCGGTGAACTTGTTGTAGGGGAACACGGTGTCCTTCAGGCCGCCGGTCTCCCGGACGATGGGAATGGTGCCAAAGCGCATGGCGATCATTTGGCTCAGGCCGCAGGGCTCGGAGATGGACGGCATGAGGAACAGGTCCGCGCCGGCATAGATCATGTTGGACAGGGGGGCGGAATAGGCCAGCTGGGCGGAGAAGCGGCCGGGATACTGATTCTGCGCGTCCCGGAAAGCGGCCTCATACTGCCAGTCGCCGGTGCCCAGGACCACTACCTGTACGTTCATCTCCATGATGCGGTGCAGCGCGTCGGTGACCAGAGAGAAGCCCTTGTGCCCCACCAGACGGGAGATGCAGCCGATGATGGGGACGTTGGGGTCCTCGTTGAGACCAACCGCCCGCTGGAGCGCGGCTTTGCATTTGGCCTTGCCCTGGGTGACGGTCTTGACGGTGAAGTTGGACTCGATGCCCGTGAGGGTGGCCGGGTCGTAGAGCTGGGCGTCGATGCCGTTGAGAATGCCCTCTACCTTGCCGCCCTGATCGCTGATGACCCCGTGCAGCCCGTGGGCGTAGAAGGGGATGCGCAGCTCCTGGGCGTAGGTGGGGGAGACGGTGGTAACGAAGTTGGAGGCCATAATGGCGCCCTTCATCAGGTTTACGTCCTTGTAGTAGCCCAGCATACCCTCGGCCAGGTAACCGGGGTTCAGGCCGATGACATCCTCCAGCACCTGAGAGCCGTACCGGCCCTGGTACTCGATGTTATGTATGGTGTACACGGACTTGGCGTTTGCCAGTTGGGGCGTACGGCTGCGCTCCTCCAGCAGATAGATGGGCACCAGAGCGGTCTGCCAGTCGTTGCAGTGGATGATGTCCGGAGAGAAATCCAAGTGGCCGCAGGTTTCCAGCACCGCACGGGAGAAGTAGGCGTACCGCTCGCAGTCGTCGAAGTGGCCGTAGAGCTGCCAGCGCTTGAAGTAATACTCGTTATCTACAAACCAGTAGGTCACGTCGTTCTGAACAATCTCAAAGATGCCGCAGTAGACCTGCCGCCAGGCCAGAGTGACGTTGAAATACTTCAAAAAGGTCATTTGGGTGCGCCAGTTTTCACCGATGCCCTCGTAAAGAGGGAGGATGACCTTGACCTCGTGCCCCGCAGCCGCCAGGGCCGGGGGCAGAGAGCCGGCTACGTCGGCCAGTCCGCCGGTTTTGATAAAGGGGGCGACCTCCGAAGAGGCAAAGAGAATTTTCATGGTACTTCAATCCTCGCTTCTATTTTAAACAATGGAGCCCTTGGCGATGGCAAGGGGATAGGTGACGTGGCCCATCAGGGAACGGTCCTGGTTAATCTGCACGTCCTTGTCGGCGATGACGTAGGACAGGGAGGCGCCCGCCCGGACGACGGTGCCCTGCATGAGCACACTGTTGCTGACGGTGGCGCCGGCCTCCACCACTACGCCCCGGCCCAGAACGGAATTTTCCACCTTGCCCTCGATGTAGCAGCCGTCGGCCACCAGGGAGTGCAGGGACACGCCGTTGGGGCCGTAGTAGGTGGCGGGGGTGGACTGGTCCTTGGTGCGGATGGGCCGGGCGGGGTTGAACAGGTCCGCCTGGACCCCTGCGTCAATCAGCTTGACGGACTGGTCGAAATAGTCGGTGACCGAGCCGAAGCGGGCCACGTGGCCCTGATGGACATAGGGCCGGATGTTCAGGGTGCTGATCCGGGGCTGGAGTACGCCGCGGCTGAAGTTGTAGATGTTGTGGGCGGAGCAGTATTCCACCATGTCCAGCAGAAGGCGCTTGGACATGACGTAAATTTCCAGGGACTCCAGCTCCTGGTTGACGATGGTGGGGTGGATGGCCAGATCGTTTACTCTGCCCTCCCCGTCCAGGGTGACATACTCACAGCTGCGGGGGGATCTGCAATGCTGGGGAGTGCACACCACGGTGATGTCCGCGCCGCTGTCCAGATGCTGCTGGAACAGAGCGGATACGTCCAGGTTGATGGCGATGTCGCCCCAGGCCAGAATCACGTAGTCCTGCCGGATGTTCTTCAGATAGGACTGTACGCCGGTGAGGGCCTCCATGTTGCCCCGGTACTCGCCGTAGTTCTTCTCCGCATAGCCGAAGGGGGGCAGAATCCGCAGGCCGCCGTGCTTGCGGCTCAGGTCCCAATCCTTGCCGGAGCCCACGTGGTCCAGCAGGGACTGATAGCTCTGGTGGACAATGAGGCCCACGTCGGTGATGCCGGCGTTGACATAGTTGGAGAGCATGAAGTCAATCAGGCGGTAGCGCCCGCCGAAGGGCAGGGAGCAGGTGTTGCGGGGACGGGTCAGTTCACCTAAATTAGAATGGGAGCGGTAGGCGAACAAGATTCCGTGCAGGTCTTTCATACCCGCTCACCTCCTTTCACGTTTTCGCGGACCATGGCGTTGGGGGAGACCACCGCGCCGCCGCCTACGGTCAAGTCCGCGGCGACCACGGCGATGCCCCATTCGGGACTGCCGTCCGGGGGCGCGCCGATCTGGGCCCCGGCTTCCACCACCACGTTCTCCGCGACGATGGCATAGGAGACCTTCGCCCCCGCCTTGACTACCGCGCCGGGCATGATGATGGAGTAATCCACCTGGGCCCCCTCCTCCACCGTGACGGAGTGGAAGAGCACCGAGTTCTCCACCCGGCCGTCCACCCGGCAGCCGCTGGTGACCGAGGAGTGGGAGATGACCGCGTGTTCCCCGGTGATGTGGGGCGGACGGATGGGGGTGCGGGCATAGATGGGCCAGCTGGTGTCGTACAGGTCGATGCCGCTGCCCCGGGGGGCCAGCATATCCATGTTGGCGTCCCACAGGGAACTGATGGTGCCCACGTCCTTCCAGTAGCCGTGGAACCGGTAGGCCATCAGCTTTTCACCGGCGTCCAGCATATTGGGGATGATGTTCTTGCCAAAGTCGTTGGAGGAATTGGGGTCCGCCTCGTCGTCAATCAGCTGCTGGCGCAGCTTGGACCAAGTGAAGATGTAGATGCCCATAGAGGCCAGATTGCTCTTGGGCTGGGGGGGCTTCTCCTCGAACTCATAGACCTGGTCGTTCTCGTCCACGTTCATGATGCCAAAGCGCTTGGCCTCCTCCATGGTGACCTCCAGCACGGAGATCGTACAGGCCGCGCCGCACTTCTTGTGGAAGGCCAGCATATCCGCGTAGTCCATCTTGTAGATGTGGTCGCCGGACAGGACCACTACATATTCCGGATCATACAGGTCCAGGAAGCCGATGTTCTGGTAGATGGCATTGGCCGTGCCCTTGTACCAGGTGCCCTGCTCCCCCTCCCGCTGGTAGGGGGGCAGAATGTGTACGCCGCCGTCGGAGCGGTCCAGGTCCCAGGGCTGGCCGGAGCCCACATAGCTGTTCAGCTCCAGGGGACGGTACTGGGTCAAGATGCCCACTGTGTCAATGCCGGAATTGATGCAGTTGGACAGGGGGAAGTCGATGATGCGGTATTTGCCGCCGAAGGGGACCGCAGGCTTGGCCACGTTACTGGTCAGCGCGTACAGCCGGCTGCCCTGACCGCCGGCCAGCAGCATGGCCACACATTCCTTTTTCATTTCAATTCACCTCTACTGTTTTTTGGTTCTGCTCTTTTTCGCGGGTTTCGCGGACTTTGCAGTTTTGGTGGACTTGGAGATCTTTGCGGGCTTGACGGTCTCCTTGTCCTCCGCCGGGGTCTCCTCCGGGAAGCGGAGGGTGCACTGGTAAACCATGGCGGACATGGGGGGCAGGTCGATCACCATGGATTGCTTCTGCTCATGGCAGGGGATGCGCTCAGAGTCGATGGGCTTGGTATCTCCCAACCCCTCCCCGCCGAACTGGGACGCGTCAGTGTTGAACACGGGGGTCCAGGTTCCGTGGAAGGGGACGCCAACCCGATAGCCCTCCCGGTGGACGGGGGAGAAGTTGCACAGCACCACCAGGGCCTCGCCCCTCCGGTCCCAGCGCAGGAAGGCCACGGTATTGGCCTTCTCGTCGTCGGCGCACAGCCACTGGAAGCCATTCCAGGAGTCGTCCTGATCCCAGAGAGGGGGATTTTCCAGATAGAAGGCGTTGGCCGCCTTGAAGAAGTCCTGGGTAAGCCGGTGGGGGGCGTATTGCAGCAGGTGCCAGTCCAGGGAATATTCATAGTGCCACTCGTTCCACTGGCCCAGCTCCGCCCCCATGAAGGTGAGCTTTTTGCCCGGGTGGGTGAGCATATAGGTGTAGAACACCCGGACGCCGGCGAATTTCTGGGGGTTGTCCCCGGGCATTTTGCCGAAGAAGGAGCCCTTCATGTGGACTACCTCGTCGTGGGACAGGGGGAGGATATAGTTCTCTGAGAAGGCGTAGACCAGGGAGAAGGTAATGTCCCGGTGGTTGAACTGGCGGAAATAGGGGTCCAGCTTGATATAGTGGCAGACGTCATTCATCCAGCCCATATTCCACTTGAAGTTGAAGCCAAGGCCGCCCTCGTCCACGGGCTTGGTCACCTTGGGCCAGGCGGTGGATTCCTCCGCCACCATCAGCACATCCGGGTGGGCCCCGAAGATGATGGTGTTCAGCTTCTGGAAGAACTCAATGGCCTCCAGATTTTCTTTTCCGCCGTGGATGTTGGGCATCCACTCCCCATCCTGGCGGCCGTAGTCCAAATAGAGCATGGAGGACACCGCGTCCACCCGCAGGCCGTCCACGTGGTATTCCTCCAGCCAGAACATGGCCGACGAGAACAGGAAGGAGCGCACCTCGTTCCGGCCCAGGTCAAAGACGTTGGTGCCCCAGTCCGCGTGCTCGCCCTTCCGGGGGTCGGAATACTCGTAGGTGGGGGTGCCGTCGAAGTTGTAAAGGCCGAAGGCGTCCCGGGGGAAGTGGGCGGGAACCCAGTCCAGAATGACCCCGATGCCCGCCTGATGCAGCTGGTCAATGAGGTACTTCAGGTCGTGGGGGATGCCGAAGCGGCTGGTGGCGGCGAAGTAGCCGGTACACTGGTAGCCCCAGGAGGCGTCCAGGGGGTGCTCCGTTACCGGGAGCAGCTCCACATGGGTGAAGCCCATCTCCTTCACGTAGGGGACCAGATAGGAGGCGATGTCCCGGTAGCTGAGGAACTCTCCCTCGCCGGTGCGCCGCCAGGAGCCCAGATGGCACTCGTAGATATTCATGGGGCGGCGATAGAGGGGCGTTTTGGCCCGGTAGTCCAGCCAGCCTGCGTCACCCCACTCGTAGCCCGCCAGATCATAGATCTTGGAGGATACGTTGGGACGGGTTTCGCAATGGAAGCTGTAGGGGTCCACCTTGCCGGTGTAGCCGCCGTCCTCGTGGTAGACGGCATACTGGTACGAATCATAGCGCTGGAGTCCGGGGATGAAGCCCTCCCAGATGCCGCCCTCCAGGCGCTTCAGGGGATGGGATTCCGGATTCCAGTCGTTAAAGGAGCCAAAGACACACAGCTTTTTGGCGTTTGGCGCCCAGACCCGGAACAGGTAGCCGTCCACGCCGTCTTGCCGGACGGGGTGAGAGCCGAAGCAGCGCCACGCGTGGCAGCTTCGCCCTTCACTGAAAGCCTCCAATTCCAGAAAGAGATCGTAGGACGACAGAGTTGAGTCATTTTTTTCCAATCAAAACACCTCGTTTCTGAACAGTTTTGCACAAAATAGGCAAATCAACATAAACGGCCGGGAGGCAGACCGAATATATTTAGATAAATTATACAACACAGATGCAGTTCAGTCAAGTAAAAAGGAAATAAAAAGCAACTGCTGTCCCGCAGTTAGCAATATGTAATTCGGACAAGAGCTTTTGGGCTTTTGTCCGAACTTTTTTGGGCCCTTTTTCAGCCCGCCATAAACAGGCTCCGGAGCAGATGGGAAAAAATTCCCGGCACCGTGAGGCGGTTGGCGGCCTGGGCGGAGACAATGGGGATGGTGTCCCGCAGCTCACCGTTGACGTAGACGGTGAATTCCCCCAGGCGCTGCCCCTGCTCCACCGGGGCCTCCAGGTCCTGGGGCAGAGCGATTTGGGTGGTGACGGCCCCCTCCTCTCCCCGGCGCACAAGCAGGCGGCAGTCCCGCTCCAGCTGGGGCTGAATCTGGGGGCAGTCCCCCAGCAGAACAGGGATGGCCGCCAGAGGGGCGTCGGGGTACACGCTGGTGAGACTGTAGGAGGCGAAGCCCTGGTCCAGCAGGGTTTTGGCGTCGTCAAACCGCTGGGGGGAGGTGGGGGCCTTCATGACCACGGCGATGAGCTCCATGCCGTCCCGCTCGGCGGTGGCCGCCATACAGTATTGGGCGGTGTCAGTATAGCCGGTTTTCAGGCCGGTGGCTCCGTTGTAGAAGCGGATCAGCCGGTTGGTATTGGTCAGGCCGAACTCCCCGTTTCGGATGGAGTCCATCCAGATGGTGGTGTACTCCCGGATGTCCGGGTGCTTTAAAATCAGCTCCCGGGCCATCAGGGCGATGTCGTGGGCGCTGGTGAGGTGGCCATGGGCGGGCAGGCCGGTGCAGTTGAGAAAGGTGGTGTCCGCCATGCCCAGCTCCTGGGCCCGCTGGTTCATCCGGGCGACGAAGGCGGTTTCGCTGCCCGCCAGATGCTCCGCCATGGCCACCGCGGCGTCGTTGCCGGAGACTACGGTGATACATTTAATCAATTCGCCGGCGCTCATTTGCTCCCCTTCCTCCAAATAGACCTGAGATCCCCCCATGCCGGCGGCGGCGGAAGAGATGGCGACCGGGTCCTCCCGGGTGATCTGGCC
>CAJUPG010000015.1 GCA_910588455.1 uncultured Oscillospiraceae bacterium | reverse complement strand
AGCTGGCCCCCTATGTGGACTGCTTTATGGGCACCCGGGGCGCCATCCGCACCTGCGTGGCCCCGGAGACCGCCAAGAGCATCGCCCTGCGGGTTACCTCCGGCTCCTCCATGCTTCAGGAGGACCTGAGCCACGAGGTGGTGGCCGTGAACATTGAGGATGCCATCCGCATGAACGCGGACTGTATGGCAGTCCAGACCTTCATCGGCGCGGATGGCCAGCTGAGCAGCCTGGACAATCTGAACCAGGTCATCAACGCGGGCATGAAGTACAGCGTCCCCACCCTGGGTGTGTGTGCCGTGGGCAAGGACATGGCCCGGACCGACCGCTTCTTCAAGCTGGCCACCCGGATCATCGCCGAGATGGGCGTGCAGATCGTCAAGACCTACGACTGCGAGAACTTTGAGGAGGTGGCGGCGGCCTGCCCGGTGCCCATTGTGGTGGCCGGCGGCAAGAAGCTGCCCGAGGACGAGGCCCTGTCCCTGGCCTACAACGTTATGCGCAAGGGCGCCCACGGCGTGGACATGGGCCGCAACATTTTCCAGAGCGAGCATCCGGTGGAGATGGCCGTGGCCGTGGGCAAGATCGTCCACGAGGGATTCACCGATCAGGAAGCCCTGGAGTTCTTCCAGGACGCCATCCACGGCTGATGGCGCTCTCTGTTCTGGAGATGGTGTTCCCCATCGTCCTGCTGCTGGGACTGGGGACCCTGTGCCGCCGGAAGCAGCTTTTGACCCTGGACGGCCTGGCGGGCCTGAAGTCCATTGTGGGGAACATCTGCCTGCCGGTGGTGCTGTTCAACGCTTTTTTTACCGCCCACTACTCCCCCTCGGTGCTGCTGATCTTTCTTACGGTCTATCTGGGCTTTGGCGCGGCGCTCCTGGCGGGCTTTGCCCTGCGGAAGCTGGCCGCGCCCCACGGGAAGTTTTTCCCCTTCCTGCTCACCAGTGCTGAGGGCGGGATGCTGGGCTACGCCCTGTATGGCGTGCTGATGGGGGAGCAGTCCGGCTTCGCCGTGGTGGATCTGGGACAGACCGTATTTGCCTATACGGCCTTTCTGGGGACCTTGACCCTGGTGGACGGCCAGACTCCTTCGGCCGGAAAGCTGCTGCGCAATATCGTTACCAACAAGTGCTGCATCGGCATGGCGCTGGGCATCGCCCTGGGCGTGGCCGGAGTAGGCGGATGGATGCTGTCCAGCCCCGCCGCCGGTCTGGTCACCGGGACCATCTCCGCCATCACTGCCCCCACCAGCGCTCTGGTGCTGCTGATTGTGGGCTACGAGCTGGAGCTGGACAAAAAGCTGCTGCGGCCTGTAGCGGTCACGGTTCTGACCCGGCTGGCCCTCATGGGCGGACTGCTGGTGCTGGTCAGCTTTGTGATTTTCCGCATCATACCCTACGACCCGGCGCTGCAAATCGCCCTGATGATCCTGTACGCTCTGCCGGCTCCCTTTATTATCCCGCTGTTTGCCGACGTGGGCGGCGAGGGAAAATACATCTCCACCTCTCTGTCAGTCCATACGCTGTGTACTGTGCTGCTGTTCGCCGTGATCGCGGCCTACCGGCTGGCATAAAGAAAGCTCCTGAAACACGATGGTTTCAGGAGCTTTTTTCAGATTTCCGCTTCGATGGCCGCTTTTAAAAAGGCTGCGCAGCCCTCCTGGTCCCGGTCATAGCAGGCAGTGAACCGGGGGTCCGCCGTGTACATCTGGGCCAGTCCCCGGTGGGCCTGGGGGGTGTACTTGGTCCAGGAGAAGCACAGCCACTCCCGATGCAGCCGGGCAATGGCGCGTCCCTCCTCCCCGCTGGGGTCCAGCCCCCGGGAGACTGCGCTGTTGAGCCGGGTCAGGATCTCCGTCTCCAGCTCCTTCCAGCGCAGCTGCTCCTCCGGACGCAGCGCGGCCAGCTTCGCCTGGGAAGCGTCCACTGCCTCGTCCCCCCAGCGCTGCCGGGCCTCCTCCTGGAACACCTTGAATTTTTCTTGTGCGCTCATAGCTTCCTTCCTTTCTTCTCGCGTGATGGTTTCGGACACCGCCTGGATGAGCCGTTGAATGCGGTCCTGCTCCCGCCGGAGCTGGCGCAGGTGGTCCCGCAGGGCGTCCAGACGGCAGAAAGCGGGGTCGTCCAGACAGGCCTTGATCTGGGGCAGCTCCACCCCCAAAGCCCGGTAGAACAGGATGTGCTGAAGCCGGTCCACCTGGGCGGGGCCGTAGTAGCGGTAGCCGTTCGCTCCCATTCGTGCGGGCTCCAGCAGGCCGATCTCGTGATACCAGCGCAGGGTCCGGGTGGTGACCCCTGCCATATCTGCAAGCTGCCGGATGGTGTATTCCATAAAACCCCTCCTTCCAGAGGATATAGTAGCTTATGACGTTACGGCAAAGTCAAGGGGGCTTTGTGAAAAAATTTTTTTGGGTGAAAAAAAGGCCCGCCCACAGGCGGACCTTTTTTCAACGCATTTGCAGCTGACGGGGAGCCCGGCGGGGGGTTCGGACCACGGGCTGCTGTACCAGATTGGGATCAGGTTCCAGGTAGATACGCCCGGTGGCCCCGTCCAGCAGCACCGGACGGTCGTTCCAGTCCCGGGGGACCTCCACCTGGGCGATGGCGGCCACCTCCATAGAGCGCAGAATCATGGTAGAGTGGCTGTCCAGACTGCCCTGACAGGCAATAATGCCCAGCAGCTTCTGGGGATCCAGGGCCAGCACCTCGCTGGGGAGAATCTGGGGGACCACCAGAATAGCTGGCCCCCGGAACAGGGGGTCAGGCTCCCGCCAGCCCTCCAGAGCACGGAACAGCCGCCGGGAGACATCCAGAATGTCCATGGCCCGGGCCTGCATATAGGGGTCGTGGAGGGCCTGAAATTCCATGACAAAATGGTCGCACACACGGTACACGGCGTATTCCGCTGTCATACCGGTGAAGATGTCCTGCTTGACCATAGCGGTCAAGTCGTCGTCCTCCATCAGAACGGCGTGGGCAAAAAAGATGTTCGCCAAATCCTGGCCCAGTCTCGAAATCACCACATCGCACAAAGCGGCCAACTCCAGAATGGCATCGTGCCGCGCGGCCAGAAAGCGCTTCCACTCCTCCTGAGGGGTGCGGCTGGAGTGGATCACAGGCGCCAGCGGGGGGCGGTCATAAAACCGCAGGGGACCGGCGGCGCTCAGTTCCGATATTCCTTTTCCATGGAGCATCTGTATCTGACGCATGATACTTCCCTCTCCTGAACAGGCAGATTGATACTTTATCGATCCATTATACAAAATTTTTTGGGGATTGTAAAGTGAATAAAATGTGAAATTTTAGGGGGCTGCCGGTTTCTTTTCCAACAGTGCCAGAAGCAGACGTTCGTTTTCCCGGGCGGCCTGGCTCAGGTTCCGGGATTTTTCCTCCAAACGCGCCAGGCTGCCGCCGTAATCCGCCAGCAGGCGGTCGGCGCAGGCGATGGCCTCCTCCTGGGAGAAGCGCTCCACGTGGCCCGCGGAGGGCATGGACAGCTCGTTCAAATAGCTGTCCACCTTGGGGTCGTACACCAGGCCGATGCAGGGCACCGCCATCCGGGCGGAGAAGATCAGGGTGTGCAGCCGCATGGCCACGCACAGCTTTGCCATCCCCAGCACCGCCATCAGCTCCCGGGGGATGCAGGGTATATCCAGCAAGAAGGAGGGCTCCTCCATGCAGTCCCGGATTTTTTGGGAGATGCCCCGGTCCCGGTCCGGCTGCATCAGCAGAAACAGGATCTCCAGGTTGTGCGTCCGGCGCAGGTGGTCGCACAGGGCGGCGATTTTCTGGGGAAAGCCGCCGGTATCCTCCCAGGGCCGCACCGAGACGGCGCAGAAGGCCCGGCCCTCCGGCAGTCCCGCCTGGTCCAGCAGCTCCCGGGCCCGCCGGGGGGAGGCCGGGTCCAGGTGGAACACAGGGTCGGCGGTCACGTGCAGGTCCTCCCGGAGCACCCCCATATCCCGGAGCTCCTGGGCGGAGCTGCGGTCTCGCAGGGTGACCAGGGCCGCCCGCTCCACCACCCTTTTCACCCGCCGCCGGTTGGCGGTTTTGCGCACAGGGCCGATGCCGTTGGCATACAGCATCACCGGCTTGCCCATCCACTCCGCCGCCCGGATCACTGACAGGTAGTACAGCAAGGAGCGGGTGGAGGTCCGGTCCTGGAGCAGGCTCCCGCCCCCGGACAGCAGCACGTCGCACCGGCGTAAAGCCCGGATCACCGGAAGCAGCTGAAACCGGGGCAGGGCATCCATGTGATACACGCGCTGGGTCATTTCCGGGTCGTTGGACAGCACCGTTACCGCCACCTCGTCGCTGGCCTGATGAATGGCCTGCTGGATGGCTTCTAAGATGGCGTCGTCCCCGGCGTTGCCGAAGCCGTAGTAGCCGCTCATGACCA
The DNA here is from genome assembly GCA_910588455.1 of uncultured Oscillospiraceae bacterium. Taxonomy (GTDB): domain Bacteria; phylum Bacillota; class Clostridia; order Oscillospirales; family Oscillospiraceae; genus Lawsonibacter. The sequence continues at coordinate 27,432 of CAJUPG010000015.1, read as the reverse complement.
CCCGGTATTTTTTCCGCCGGACCTGCTCGTACATGGCCAAACAGTCCCCGGCCATCCGGTGGACGGAGTAGCAGTCAAAAATCACCTGGCGGCCGAAGGCCCCGCAGGCGGCCTTCTCCTCCGGCGACAGGGCCAGGGCGGCCGCGGTGTCCTCCAGCAGCCGTTCCGGGGTGGACAGAGGCATCCCCCGGCAGCAGAAGTTCCCCGCCCGGGCCTCCTTCAGCCCTTCGGGGGTAAACAGCCCCTGATAGCCCTCGTTGCCCGCCACGATTACCGGTTTTCCCGCGGACATAGCCTCCAGCGCCGAGCGGGATACCCCGACGAATACGTCTCCCGCCGCCGCGATCCGGTTGATGTCTGTCCGGGGGCCGGTCATGACCACGCAGGTCCGGCCCAGAGTGCGGTTTACCGCCTCCGCCTTTTGGCGCAGCTCGTCAAAGACGTTGCCGCCCCCGGCAATGAGCAGCTGCACCCCGGGGACCCGCCGCTCCAATTCCGGGGCGATTTCAATGAGCTGCCGGGCCACCAGGGCCCGGTCCTCGTCCATCCGGCTCACATAGGACACCACCGGCCGGTCCGGGTTCAGCCCGAACTCCCTCAGCACCTCCTCCCCGGAAATTCCGGGGGAGAATTTGTCCGTGTCGATGCCGTTGATGGTGACGGAGATATGCCCCTCGGGCACGTGATATTCCCGCATCAGATAGGCCTTGATGTCCTCGGAGACGGCGATGGTCCGCTGGCCCCAGTTGGTGAGGTAGCGCAGGCCGCCCCCGGTCTCGAACACCCAGTGGGCGGTGGTGACGAAGGGGAATTTCATGGTTTTTTGCAGTAAACCGCACAAAAAGGCGGGAATCCGGGCGTGGGCATGGACAATGTCCGGCTGGGTCTCCCGGATAATTTTTCGCAGCAGCCGGTAGGAATGGAGCATACAGCCGAAATCCCGCCGGTGCATGGGCACGTCGAAGTGCCGGATGCCGGCGGCGGTGATCTCCGGCACGTATACCCCCCCGTGGGAGGCGATGATTATCTCATGGCCCTGGCTTTGCAGCTGCTTGGACAGTTCCACAATGTGGGTTTCCGCCCCGCCGATGTCCAGGCCCATAGTGGCCATCAGAATCTTCATTCTGCCTTGCCCTGCCACACGTCGGTCACCACTCCGGTGAAGGAGGCATATTTGGTATAAAACAGCCGGGCGGCGTTGGCGCCCATCTCATACACCCGGTTCAGGGTGAACCGGCCGTCGGTGATGATGCCCTCCCCCTGGGCGGTAATCAATACATTATAGCAGTTTTCGCCCCCGGTGGTGAGCACGTCGCCGCTGAGATAAATCTCCGGCTTGGAGGGAGGCAGCAGCTCCACCTTGGTGATGGTGCCCAGCGCGCCGGCCCCCACCCGCTCCTTGTCATAAATTTTGTCCCCTACCTGGATGGAATCCGCCAGATAGTCCGGGGCCACCTCAATGACCATCTGGAAGGAGATGGGCACATTGGACAGGGTGCTGCCGGTGACGGTCCGGTTCCCCCGGACGTACAGGGCCAGGGCCATTACGGCCACCACCAGGAGCACCACCACGTCGATGATGCTGACCAGGCCGAAGAGACGGCCGTTCTTGTCGATAATCTTTTGCATTGGTCCACTCCTCCTCAGCGCTCAATGGCAATCACGTCGCCGCTGCCGATGTAGCCGGGGCCCCGGACATAAATTTTATCCCCCACCCGCAGGGCATAGCTTCCGTTGATGAGCAGCTGGCTGTCGTCCCCGGTGGCGTTGGCCTCGATGGTCATGTTCACGTTGATGCGGTCGGGGACCGGGGCGTAGATCCAGGCGTGCTCCCGCTCGCTGAGGGTGAAGTAGGTGCCCGGCTCGCACTGTACCTCCACCACGGTGCCCAGGGCGTTGTTCCGGGCGGAGTCGGTGACGGTCTGGCCGGGCTGGACAATCTCCTCCAGAATGGGCAGGGCCCGGGTGAGGCGGATGGTGTACCGTACCTGCTGGGTCTGGGGCAGGGCCACCTGCTCGGTCTGGTGGGGGGCCGCCGCCCGCCACACCAGAAAGCCCCCCGCCAGCAGGGCCAAAAGCAGGACAATGCTGTCAAACAAATTCAGCCGCAGGCGAAATTTTTGCTGATCCATGGTTATACCGCTCCTTTCCAAATAGCCCGGTAGACGGATTCTATGTTCCGGGCATAGACCTCTCCGGTGAACTTTGCTTCAAAAATCTCCTTCGCCCTCCGGGACATCCGGGCCCGCAGCTCCGGGCGGTCCAGCAGGGTCTCCAGCTTGGCGGCCAGGTCCTGGACGCTGCCGTTTTCAAAGAGAAAACCGTTTTCTCCCGGGAAGATCAGGCTGGGATTGCCCCCGCAGTTGCTGGCCACGGCGGGCAGGCCGATGCTCATTCCCTCCAGCAGGGAGAGGCTGGAGGTCTCCGACACGGTGGAGGCGTTCACCTGCACATCCATGGCCCCCAGGGCGTCCTCCACCCGGGTGACGAAGCCGCCGAACACCACGCTTCCGGTGGGAAGGGTCCGGGCCAGCAGGCGCAGGCGGTCCACCTGACTGCCCTCCCCGGCGATCAAAATCCGCACCGGTCTGTTCCGCTGGTGCAGCAGACGGGCCGCCTCCAGCAGCAGGTCGTGGCCCTTATAGGGCTCCACCCGGGCCAGAATGCCCACAACAAAATCCTCCGGCTTCAGCCCCCACTGGCTGCGGCAGTCTTCCGGCGGGGCCGGAAGAGGGGGCGTGCCGTTGAGCATCTGGTAAATCCGCTTTTTGGGGATGCCGGAGGCCATTAGAATTTCCTGGGCGGAGGGCCCCACGGCGATTACCCCGTCTGCCAGCAGGCCGTCCAGCAGACCGTTTGCCAGCCGCCCGGGCAAAGAGGAGACCAGCTTCCCCGGAGGAAAGGCACAGTGCTTGGTGTACACCACCTTTTTGCCCTCCAGCCGGGCGGCGATGCGCCCGGAGACGGAGCCGTGGGTGTGGACGATGTCCGGGGAAAACTCCCGGATACACCTGCGCAGCAGGGGGACCGCCTTCCAGTCCAGGGACTGATCCGCCATAGCGGGGATCTCGAACAGGGGAACCTTTAAATTTTCCACCCGGGATTTCAGAGCGCTGCCTACAGGCAGCGCCACCGCCAGATCAAACTGCGTCCGGCCGGCGAATTGCAGGTAGTTGAGAAGGGCCCGTCCTCCGCCGCCGATGTTTGTGTCGCTGATGATATGCAGTACCCGCATCAAGCTTCTACTTCCTCCCCGGCATACCGGGCCCAGGCCATCCCCAGGCCCGTCACGGCCCAGAACAGCAGCATCACCCGGTAGTTATAAAAGGCGTGGTCCGTCATGCCGTTGGCCAGAAATCCGCCCACGCCGGACAAAATTCCAATCAGAAATATTCTGGTTTCCCATTTTTTATTCCTGGACATCGCCGCACACAGCTGGCGGCACAGAGCCAGAATCACCACCACAAAGACCAGCAGAGCGCACACCCCCCCGTCCGCCGCCATCTGGAGGTAGAGGTTGTGGGCGTGTTCCGCATTGGCGGCGTTGTAGCTGTACCGGGGGTAGACCAGATTGAAGGCGCCGGTGCCCGGCCCCACGCCGGACAGCCAGTAGTCCTTGAGCATGGACAGCGAACCCATCCAGATGGACACCCGGTAGGAGGTGGAGCTGTCCTGTAAGTTGCCGATGCTGGAAAACCGGTCCATGACCGAGGCGGGCATCACCGCCGCCAGCCCCACCAGGGCAATGGGAGCCAGCACCATCAGCTGGGGTTTCAGCAGCAGGAAGAAGATTCCTCCCGCCAGCAGCAGGCTCACCCAGCTTCCCCGGGAGGAGGTCATAAGCAGGCACAGGCCCATAACCCCGCAGCACAGCAGCCACAAAAGCCGCCCGCCCCAGCCCCTGGCCGTAAGCAGCAGCGCACCGCCCAGGGGGAAAATCAGCACCAGATATTCCCCCAGCACGTTGGGGTTCTCCAGGGTGGCGTACACCCGGGTGGAGATGGTGAACATATCGCTGTCCACCCAGGAGGCTTCGCCGCTGACCCCAAACACATACTGGGCGATCCCCAGCAGGGAGACTGCCGCCGCTGCCAGAACCAGAAGAGCGGTGAGGCAATGCAGCTTCCGGCGGGTGTCTGCGCTGTTTTCCACCACCAGGGCGAACAGAACAAAGCAGAAGGTCAAAAGGCCGGGGAGAAGGCTGTCTGCTGGGCTGACGGACAGCACCGCCGCCGCCAGATAGACGCAGGCGAAGAGCAGGATGTACTTGTTGGCCGGGGAATAGGCCAGGGGCTTTTCCCCGCTGCGCAGCAGATTCAGCGCCAGGGAGGCGAAGGCCACGGCCACCAGGGCCGCCGCCTGCATGGTGGACAGCAGCGGGGCCAGCACCGCCGCCAGGGCGCACCACAGAAAGCTTTGCAGGAATATGCTGCCCGTAAACACCCGGTCCAGCTTCAGCCTCTGGTAGAGCAGGGCGAGCAGCGCCCGCAGCCTGGACCACAGGCGGAAAAAGACGCTGGAGCGGGCGATGCTCTCCCCCAGGGGGGAGGGGTGCAGAAAGCTCTGGACCACCCGGCTTTTCTGCCACTGATTTCCAAACCAGCCGCAGACTGCCGCCAGGAAGCGCCACAACAAACTGCCTTGCAAAAGATTTTGAACTAGCTGCATGATTTCAACCTCGTTTCAGAAGCTTTTTCACAACGGACAATTCCTCCAGGCCCAGCAGGAGGGCCGCGCCGAAATAGACCGCCGCGCCGGCCAGGGCGGTGGCCCCCAGGGTGAGCAGCAGGCCCGGCTTCCCCCCCAGCAGGCCGTCCGTAAGCCGGGCGGTCCCCAGGGCGGCGGCGGACATGGCCAGGGTGGCCGCCAGCATCTTCCCCAGCGCCGCCCACAGGCCAGGGGTGAGCAGCTTCTCCCGGCGCTGCATGGGGGCCAGCAGGAGCAGGGCGTACACCGTGGAGGACACGGCGGAGGACACGGCCAGCCCCGCCACGCCAAAGGGCTCCGCCAGCGCCGCGCACAGAAGAATATTCACCAGAATGGACGCGCCTCCCGCCAGGAGGGGGACTTTTCCCTGCTGGCGGGCGAAGTAGGCCCGGCTTAAAATATTCTGCACCGCGTAGCCCGCCATCCCCAGAGACACCCAGAACAGGCCCTGGGAGGTAATTTCAATAGAAAACGCGTCAAACCGCCCGTCCCCATAAAGAAAGCTCACCAGAGGCCGGGCCAGGATCATCAGGCCCGCCGACATGGGCAGAACAAAAAACAGCGTCCCTCGCAGGGTCTGGCGCAGAGCGGCGGCAAAGGCGCCCTTCTCCTCCCCGGCGCTCAGGCGGGAGAGCTGGGGAAATATGACGTTGGTAATGGACAGCACGAAAACCCCGGCCAGAATCAGGTACAGGTTGGTGGCGTACTCAATGGCCGACACGCCTGCCCCGCCGTACAGCCGGGAGCCGAATTTGGAGTTGATGGTCAGGTTGATGGGCTGCACCCAGGTGGACACCATCACCGGGCCCATCAGGGCGAACACCCGCCCCATCTCGTAGGAGCGCAGGTCCAGACAGGGGGTGTAGCGGAAGCCCTTGCGGCGAAGGGCGGGAATCTGCACCGCCGCCTGGAGAAACCAGCCGGCGAGAAAGGCCCACGCCAGCCCCCAGATGCCGAATTGTCCGTCCAGGGTCCAGAAATACAGCAGAATGACCAGGTTAGAGACCGTACTGATGAAGGCGGGCACGTTGAACTCGTCCAGGGACTGCAAAATGCCCACAAAGGAGAAGGCCGCGCCGGTAAAAAGCACCGTGGGGAACATCATCCGGGTCAGCTCCGCGGCCAGGGCGGCGGTGGGGGCGTCGTAGCCGTCGGCGAAGAGGGTGACCATAGGCCCGGCGAACAGCATTCCCAAAACGGTGAGCAGGGCGGAAAAAAAGGTAATCACGGTGAGAAAGCTGCTGGCAAAGCGAAAGGCCTCCTGCCGGCCCCGCTTTTGCAGACATTCACTGAAGGCGGGGATAAAGCAGGCGGCAATGGCAGAGGCAAACACCGCGTCGAAAAACACCCGGGGAATGCGGCTGGCGGTATAGAAGGCGTTGGCGGCCATACCGGTGCCGTAGTGGACGGCCAGAAGCCGGTCCCGGTAGAGGCCCAGGAGCTTGCCAAGCAGCGTGATGGCCATAACGGCGGAGATGGTTTTGGTGGAATTGTTCGGATGCTCCTGGGCCATAGTGTCGCCGTCCTTTCCTGCTGTCCTGTTATTGTACATGATATTTATGAACATTTCAAGGTTTCTGGCAAAAAGAAAGCGGGGAACCAAAGCCGGTTCCCCGCCAGTGTTTTTTGGAGGCGTTTGGGCTTATTTCAGCGCGTCGGATACCCGCAGCATGGTCTCCTCATGGGTCCGGTCCACCAGATGGGTGTAAATCCGGCCGGTGGTGGCCGGGGTGGAGTGTCCCAGGGCCTTGCCGATGTCGAACAGGGAGACCCCCTGGTTGGAGGCCACCGTGGCGAAGGAGTGCCGCAGGCCGTGAAGGGTTACCCGGGGCAGGTTGTTGCGCTTGATATACCGGGTGAAGGCCAGGGACAGGGCGTTGGGGGAGTATGGCACGCCGTTGCGGTCCAGCACAACATGGTGGCCCGGATTGTATTCGTCCTCCCGCAGAGCGGATTCCGCCTGCTGGCGCATCTTCTCCCGCCACATCAGCCGGTAAATCTCCTCAGGCATATAAAGCATCCGGATGGAGGAGCGGTTCTTGGTCTCCTTCTGGACAATGGTGGCGCCGTAAGCGGTGCGGGCCTCCTTGATGTGGATGAGCCGGCGTTCAAAGTCCACGCTCTCCCATTTCAGTCCGCAGATCTCCTCCCGGCGCAGGCCCAGGCTTCCCGCCAGCTTGACCACCAGCTCCAGCCAGTGCCCCCCGATCAGCATATACAGCCGTTTCAGATTCTGCGAGTCGTAAAAGTCTGCCTCATACAGCCGGCTTTTCGGAGGCTCCACCCGGTCCACCGGATTGGAGAGCAGCATATCCTGGCGCACGGCGGTGCGCAGGGAGCTGGCCAGAAGGTCGTGATGCCGCCGCATGGTGTTGGAGGACAGGCCCGTGGCACGCTGGGTGTCGATGTAATACTGCTGGATTTCTTTGGCGGTCAAGCGGACCAGGGGGACGTTGCCCATGGCGGGGTTGATGTGGTTGTCAATGATTTTCTGGTAGGCGTACACGGTGGTCTCCGCCCGGTTGGGCCGGACAATGGTGTCCATCCAATACTCCAGCCACTGGGCCAGGGTGATCTGATGGGGGACGGACGGCTTCTGCTGCTGCTTTTTTTCCGCATGGAATTCCTTCAGGCCCGCCCGGGCGGAGGAGATGTTGGGATACGTGCGGTACTGCTTGATCCGTTTCCCGTTTTCGTCCCGGCCCAGGTCCATGCTGACGTAGTACACCTTGCGTACGTCGTCATAGGAAATGTTGCGTTCCACTTTCTTTCTTGCCATGTTAGTTGCCTCCTTTTTCCATATCTTTCTCTAAAATTTGGTGGGACATACACCTAAAAACAAGAATATCATGAACTTTCCATCGTGCGGAGGAAAAAAGGGCCTGACAGAGAAAAATATCCTGGACAAACCGGCTGAACTTTCGCAGTGCGGGCAGGAAAAAAGCCCCAGCCGATCGGCTGGGGCTTTCACAATGATTTTATGCTTTAGGGCAGGCTGGGCTCCGGTTCATTCGGCGCGCCTGCATCGTCCTGACCGGCGTTTATGGACGCGGCGGCCGCCTTGCCGCCCACCACCCCGGCCAGCAGGGCCTGGAGGTCGATGCCGGTGGACTCCTTCATGCCGTCCATGATCTGGCTGGCGGAGGACATCACGTCCTTGACCAGCTTGGTGGAGTTGCCGTCGCCGTACATGACGATCTTGTCCGTCTGGGCCAGCGGCGAAGCGGCGTTCTTCACCACCTCCGGCAGGGCGGTCAGATACATTTCCAGCACCGACGCCTCGCCCATCTTCCGCTGGGCCTCCGCCTTTTTCTCAATGGCCTGGGCCTCCGCCAGACCCTTGGCCCGGATACCCTCGGCCTCCTGCTCCATGGAGAAGCGCAGGGCCTCGGCTTCGGCCTTCCGGGCCTCCGCCTCCTTCAGGGCCTCGTAAGCCTTGGCGTCGGCGTCCCGCTGGCGGCGGACCAGCTCGGCCTCCGCCTGCTTCTCCGCCTGATACTTCATGGCGTCCGCCTGCTTGCGGATTTCCGCGTCCAGCTGCCGCTCCTTCAGGGCGATTTCCTTCTCCGCCAGCTCGGCCTCCTTCTCCTTCTTGGCGATGTCCGCGTTGGTGCGGGTGACCTCGATGGTTTTACGCTGCTGCTCCTGCTGAATGGAGTAAGCCGCGTCGGCCTCAGCCTTCTTGGTGTCGGCCTTCACCTTCATGTCGGCCTGCTGGACGGCCAGCTCGGCGTTCTGCTCGGCGATAAGCTTTTCCGCCTGGACCTTGATGGCGTTGGCCTCCTGCTGGGCGTTGGAGGTGGCGATGGCAATGTCCCGCTGGGCGTTGGCCTTGGCAATCTGGGCGTTTTTGCGGATCTGCTCCACGTTGTCAATACCCATGTTTTCAATGGTGCCCGCGTTGTCCTTGAAATTCTGGATGTTGAAGTTCACCACTTCAATGCCCAGCTTGCGCATATCGGGCACCACGTTTTCCGTGATCTTCTTGGCCACGCCCTGCCGGTCCTGGACCATCTCCTTCAGGCCCACGGAACCGACGATCTCCCGCATATTGCCCTCCAGCACCTGGGTGACCATGCTGATGAGCTCCGTCTGCCGCATCCCCAGCAGGGACTCGGCGGCCCGCTTTAAGAGCTCCGGGTCGGAGGAAATCTTAATGTTGGCCACACCGTCCACCACAACGTTGATGAACTCGTTGGTGGGCACCGCCTCGCTGGTTTTCACGTCCACCTGCATCACCCGCAGGGACAGCTTATCCATCCGTTCAAAGAAGGGGATGCGCCAGCCGGCCTTGCCGATGAGAATGCGCTTTTTGCCCAGGCCGGAGATGATGTACGCGGTGTCCGGCGGGGCCTTCAAATAGCCCAGTACAAACAGCACCGCCAGCAGAACCACTCCAAGCAGGATATAGATCCCGGGGCCTTTCAGCAAAATTTCCAGAATGTTCATGTTCTTCCTCCCTTGTTATGTTTTTGGTTGACAGGTACAAAAACCGGCCGGTTTTATCGAAAGAAGCAAAACAAGACTTTTACCCTGTGGTAAAAGTCTTGTTAAAATCCGAATTGGATTTCCACGCTGCCCGGGTCCCGGTACTGCCGGGGCCGTATTGACGGTGCGTGCCCCTCCATTGCTGGAGTGGAACTACTCCCTTTCGACAGTGTTATCTTACCACAGACCGGTTTTTTTTGCAATCGGCAAATTGATAAAATTTTAACAGTCTTTTTTGTGCATTATCGCCGTCCGCCGAAGCCTCCGCCCCGGGAGCCGCCTCCAAAGCCTCCGCCGCCCCGGGAACCTCCCCCGAAGCCGCCGCCAAAGCCGCCCCCGCGGGAGCTTCCGCCGCCGAACGTGCCGCCAAAGCCGCCGGAGCGTCCGCCGCCGGAGGGCCGTCCGCCGAAGGTGCCGCCCCCTCTGGGGCCGCGGCTGCCCGCGCCGCCGAAGCCGCTGGAGCTGCCGCCGCTAAAGCCGCCAAACCCGCCGCCGGAGCTGCCCCCAAAGCCGCCGGGCCCTCTGGGTCCGGGACCGCCCGGCCCCCTGGGCGGGGGAGGGGGAGGAGGCGGGGGCTGATGCCAGTGCCGGCGATACCAGCCGGAGTGGGGGCCATGCCAGAAGAAGATGGGCCGGAACACCACCGAGGGATTGGGTACGCCGTAGTAGCGGGTGCGGTAGGTGTTGTAGCGCAGGCGGTCGATGGCGGACAGCACCACCACCAGCAGGATGGCAATGACCGCCAGCACAGCGATGCCGCCCATCCGGCTGGACTGGGCGTAGCCGTAGGAGCCGCTCTCCGCGTTGCCCAGGCCGAAGTTTTCCTTATAAACCTCGTCCAGCGCCTCATAGAAGGCCAGGATCGTTCGGTCGTTCAAGTCGCCGGACAGAATTTTCTCCAGGTCGGAGACTACCCGGTTGGTCAGGATCGTGGCGAAATCGTTGCCGGGGACGATGAAATAGTCCTGGTTCTGGACCGAAATCGCCAGGATCGCGTCCCCCTCGCCCAGGCCCATGTCCAGAGCCTGGTCCCAGGCAAAGGTCTCGGTGTCGGTGACCTTGGAATCTGTTGTGACCAGGGCCACCACGCTCTCATAGCGGTAATTCCAGTTGGCGTTGTAAAAATGAATCCGCTGTTTCGCGTCGGAGGACAGAACACCCCCATCGTCCCAGAGGAACTTTTCCACGCTCTTTGTGGACAGGCTCTCGTCCAGGTCATAGTTCAAACCGGGGCCGGGGATCGCCGCGGGCGTTCTGACTCTCGCCTGCCCGATGCCGATGGCGGCAACGACCATCAGGACGGCCAGGGTGACGGCCACCCAGCGTTTTTGAAGAAATTTCATATACTCAGCCTCTCAGCTCCAAAAGCTTCTGCTTCAGCTCGCCCTCGATCCGGCCCAGCTCCACTTCGGCCTCCTTCCGCTTCTGCGCCCCCTCGGTCTGAATCTTCATCACTTCATCCAGGGTGGAGATCAGCTGTGTGTTGGTGTGCTGGAGGGTTTCAATCGAAACCACGCTCCGCTCCGCCTCCCGGGCGGTCTCGATGGTGCCCATTTTCAGCATATCCGCGTTCTTTTGCAGGAGCTGGTTGGTCATGTTGGTCACGGCGGTCTGGGCGGCGGTGGCCTGCCGGCTGTGCTCCAGCCCCAGGGACAGCACCATCTGGCTCTTCCACAGCGGGATCGTGTTCACCAGGGAGGACTGGATTTTTTCCAGCATCAGGGTGTCGTTGTTTTGCAGCAAGCGGGTCTGGGGGCCCATCTGAATGGAGATCATGCGGGTCAGCTCCAGGTCGTGGAGCTTCTTCTCAAACCGGCTGCACAGGTTGGCGAAGTCGTTATAGGCCTGGGCGTCCTCCTGGGCTCCGGAGGCCTGGGCTTTTTTGCGCAGCTCCTCCAAATCGTTGGCCCGCAGGTACTCCAGACGCTTTTTGCCCGCCAGGATATACATGGTCAGCTCTTTATAGTATTTGGTGTTCAGCTCATACATCTGGTCCAGCATGGCGATGTCCTTCATCAGCACCACCTGATGGTTCTCCAGTACGCCCACGATTTTATCCACATTGGCCTCCGCCTTGGAGTAGCTGGCTTTCATGGCCTCCAGCTCGTTGCGCTTTTTCTGGAAAAACCCGGCGATGCCCTTTTTCTCCGGCTGGCCGAAGGTCTTGAGCTCTACCACCAGGGAGCTCAGAGCGTCGCCCACCTCGCCCAGATCCTTGGTTTTGACGCTGTTGAGGGCGTTTTCGGAGAAGGCGGCAATGTTTTTCTGGGCCGCCGCGCCGTATTGCAGGACCACGGTGGAGTCGGAGATGTCGATTTTTTGAGAAAACTCGTCCACCATTTTCCGCTCCGCCTCGGACAGCATGGATTCATCCAGCTTTACGGCGTTGGCGTCCCGGTCCTTCTGGGCCTGGAGCTGGGCGGCCTCGTCCGCTTGGGGCTTGGCCTCCGCCTCCGGCTGGAGGGTGAGGCTGGGAGCCTCGGGGACGGCCTGGGCGGCGGAAGCGCCGTCTAAGGTGAGGGTAAGCTCCGGGGTTGTGTTCAGATTATCACTCATGGTTTTGTTCCTCCTGTTTTGATCTCATATAATTCTTCCACCAAATTACGGCGTTGACCGCTGCGAGAACTGTGGTAAGCACGCGAAGGGTAAAAAGAAGGGTTCCAGGCTCGGAGAGGACTGTTCCAACCAGGAATCCGGCGGCGGAAATGGTCCAAGCGGCAGCGCTGAACAGGGCCGTGTTCGGATTATGGCTCATAAGACGATTCCTCCGTTCTTTTTCTGGCCTTGAAATACTCATACCATGCATATATAGTTGCGCCGGCCAGGGCCACAAGCATGATGACCCAAAACGCGTTGGAGGAGGGCAGCGGGAGCACAAGCGGCAGGCAGGCCCAGGCCAGCAGCATCGCCGTGAGAAGTCCGCCCAGAATACCGATCCATTTTGCCTTGCGTACATCATGCTTCATTGCGGCAAAGGCAAACAGAAACAAGATACACAAAAGTCCGCTCATGACCCAGCGGTATGCGTGACCGGAAAAGGCGTCCTGCAATCCCGCCGGGCTGAAGATACCGCTTTCCACGCAAAACCGGTATTGCTGGTATTCCCGGACGTCTACCCAGATCATAAGCAGCTGAAAGACCGCCAATGCGAGATAAACCCATCGGACCCAGGGGGGTGTTTGCTGATTGGCTTTCATGGTACGCTCCTTTCTCCATGTAGGGGGCGGCCTCTGTGCCGCCCCGTTGTGTAGGGCTGCTCCGTTTTTCGTGGGGCGGGGCGGCGCGGAAGGAGGTGGGGCGGCGCGGAGGCCGCCCCCTACGGGATCAGGGGGAAAATCCGGCGGGGGGATGCCTCGCCCAGGGGGTCGGGGCCCACAGCCCGTTCGGAAGAGTGCAGGTCCCTTTCGGGGCGGTTACAGCTCCAGCGTAATGCCGTCCTTGCCGCCGGCGCCGCTCAGGCCCTCCTGCTGCAAAATCTGCTCCATGACGGTGATATCGGTGGAGATGTCCAGCGCTTCTTCACCGTACAGAGCATCAAGCTGCTTGTCGTAGGCTTTGACAATGGTGTCCATCATGGCCTCGATTTTCTGCTTGGTGGCGGTGATGTTCTCCCCGGCTACCCCGGCGGAGTCCATCCGGTCGTAGGAGTTCAAAATTTTCAGGGTGGTGGGCAGATAGTAGCTCATGAATTTCCGAATCTGGGGCAGCTTTTTGGGCTCGGCTACCACCAGGTCGATGATTTTCCGGGTGACCTCCTCCAGATGGTCGATCTGCCGGGAGATTTTCGGGTCCTCGATGGCGTCGTTGAGCCGCCGCATCTCGGACACCGCCCGGTCCCGCTCCTTCACCAGTGCGTCGAGTTCCGGATTGCCGGTGGTCTTGGGCTTTTCAGGCTCCTTGGGCCTGGGGTCTGGGACCTCATAGGTTTTATCCGGAAAAACCGCCCGTCCCGCAATCAGCACCCCAAGGGAGACCGCCCCGCAGAGTACATAGTCCCAGAGCTGGTTCAGCGAGAAAAACAGGGCGAAGATTAACCATACCGCCCCCGCCAGATAAATCGGGGCCACCGAATGCTTTACCTGCTTGGCCATAATTGTCCTCCCTGTATCATTCATAGTATGTAGAACCATTGTACTCCGCTGGGATACCCAGTGTCAAGAGCGGGGAGCAAATATGAAAATTCTCTAAAGTTTTCCCCAAATCTCTTGCATTTTTCCCAAAAGCGGCTATCCTTGTAAACAGCGCAGTTTTGATGAAAAAGAGGAGTCGCATTCTATATGAGAACGCTTTTGTATGGGGACGCCTTTCCCCGGCTTGTAGCGGATTTCCGCCAAAATCCGGGCAAATGGCTGGCCCGCCTGGTTTTCCTGCTTGGCCCCTGGGCCTCCTTCTGGATGGTGGAGGTGCTGAACCAGAACGACGTATTTGAGGATTTATACGCCTGGCAGGTGCTGATGAACCTGATTTGGTACTACATCCTGTATATTCTCCTGCGTCTGATTCTGGGGCGTATTCGCCGGGCGGCGGCGGTGGGGAGTATTTTGTGCTTCGCCGTGGGCCTTTTGAACCACTACATCCTCCGCTTCCGGGGCCGGATTTTGTTCCCAGCGGACATACCCGGCTGGCGCACCGCCGCCAACGTGGCCGGGGGCTTTGACTTCTCCCTGGACGGCTACATCCGCCAGGGGCTGATTCTTCTGGTGTGCTATCTGTTTCTGGTTTGGATGTGCCCAGCTCAGCCCAGGCGGATCAAATGCAAGCCCATTGCCGCCCTGTTTGCCGTTCTGTGCTGTTTTTCCTACTGCTATGCCTTCTTCGCCACCGCTATGCTCCCGGGCTTGGGCATTTACACCCAGCAGTGGGTCACCCAGGCCAACGGCTTTCTGCTCAACTTCACCGTGGCGCTGCGGTACAGCCGGGTGGACAAGCCCGAGGACTACAGCCATGCCCAGGTGCTGGAGCTGATGGAGCGGTACCCGGGGACCCCGGGGGACCCATCGGTCCAGCCCACCAATCTGATTGTCATTATGAATGAATCCTTTGCGGATTTGACCATTTTTGAAAACCTGGATGTGGACCAGGACCCCACCCCCTTCCTGCGGACGCTGAAGGAAAACACCGTCAGGGGCTGGATGTACTCCCCCGTCACCGGCGGGGGCACCGCCAGCGTGGAATTTGAGTATTTGACCGGCTTTTCCACTATTTTTCAGCCGCCTCATACGGTGGCCTATCAGCTGTATGTAGAGGAAAATATGCCCTCTCTGGCCGCCCTGGCCGGGGCCTGCGGCTACGACAGCACCGCCTTCCACCCCTATAAATCCTCCGGCTGGAACCGGCCCGTGGCCTACAAATATCTGGGCTTTGACCACCAGCTCTATGAGGAGGATGTAAAAGACCCCTGGAAGATTCGCAGCTATGTGTCCGACCAGTCGGACTATGAGCGGATTTTCCAGGTGACCGAGGAGGCCAACGCCCAGGGCCTGCCGGCGTTTCTGTTTAATGTGACCATGCAGAATCACAGCGGCTACAGCCAGGGCTGGAAGAACCTGGAGCGGGCGATCCAGGTGGGCAGCGGCCAGCGCATTGCCGACCCCTCCGCCGAGCAGTATCTGGACCTGGTTCTGGAGAGCGACAAGGCCCTGGAACAGCTGATTGGCCACTACAGCCAGGCGGAGGAGCGGACGATGATCGTTTTCTTCGGGGACCATCAGCCGCCCCTGAAAAACGCGTTTTATGAGGAGCTGTATGGCAAGCCTCTGGCGGACCGGACCACCGAGGAGGTTTTGCAGCAGTATGCCGTCCCCTTCTTCATCTGGACCAACTACGAGATGGAGGCCCGGGAAGATGTGATTTTAAGCCCCAACTTTTTGGGGACCCTCACCGCCCAGCTGGCGGGCCTGCCCCGGACGGGGTACATGGATTTCCTGTCCGATCTGTATAAGGAACTGCCTGTGATTACGCCTGTGGGGTGCATCGCGGCGGACGGAACCTACTATGAGCGAAAGGATCTGCCCCAAAATCTGGCGGACCTGCTCCACGACTACGAGACCCTCAACTACTGCGGCATGGTGGACCTGTTTGATGAAGCCCGGCCTATGTTCTGTCTGGAGGAAGCGCCATGATGTGGGAGGATGCGGCCATTGTAGAGCTCTTCTGGCAGCGGGACCAGCAGGCCATCCTCCGGGCCCAGGAGAAATACGGCGCCCAGTGCCATAGCCTGGCCTGCAATATCCTCCACAGCCATGAGGACGCGGAGGAGTGCGTCAACGACACCTGGATGCGGGCCTGGAACACCATGCCCCAGAACCGGCCCAGCCACCTGGGGGCTTATCTGGGGCGCATTGTGCGCAATCTGGCTCTGGACCTGTGGCGCAGGGGCCGGGCGCAGAAGCGGGGGGCGGGGCTGGAGTCCATGCTGGCGGAGCTGGATGAGTGCGTCCCCGCCCGGGAGACCACCGAGCAGCGGGCGGAGGCCCGGGAGCTGGCCCGGCTGTTGGAACGCTGGCTGGACGGCCTGCCCCGGGAGGACCGGATTTTGTTTGTCCGGCGGTACTGGTACGGGGAGCCCGCGGGGAAGCAGGCCAAGCGCCTTTGGACTCTGCGGCAAAGGCTGAAAGTCTATTTGGAACAGGAGGGGGTGACGCTGTGAAATCCGAAGAGCTCTATGAGGCCGTCACCGGGCTGGACGACCGCTTTGTCCTGGAGGCCCGGCGCAGGGAAATCCACTGGAAGCCGTGGGCGGGACTGGCGGCGGCGCTGGTTCTGGTTGCTGTGAGCTGGCCCATGTTCCTGGGCTTTTTTGCCGTGGGCGGCGGGAATGCGGCGGCGCCCTCCGCTCCCTCCGGCGGCAATACCCCTGCCGCCAGCGCCCCCGCGGCCAGCGCTCCGGCTGAACCGGAATATGAGGACTATGCGGCGGAAATTCAGGTTGCGATTCTGGAGGACACCGTGGAATTGACCAACCCCACGGACCAGGACTGGACCGGCATGGTTCACGTCCTGGGGCACGACTTTGAGGCGACCATCCCCGCCGGGGAGACGGTCACCCTGGATTTGGAGGACCTGCCATGAAGGCGCGGATCATAAAGCCCCAAAACTGCCTGCTGCCCCGGCGGGACCGGGCGGGCCACAAGGGGGACTATGGACGGCTGCTGCTGGTGGCGGGGAGCCTGGGCTATACCGGCGCACCGGTGCTGGCGGCCCAGGGGGCCCTGCGGACCGGGGCGGGGCTGGTGTTTCTGGGGGTGCCGGAAAACGTGTACCCCATCGTAGCCGTCAAGTGTACCTGCGCCATGCCCTTCCCTCTGCCGGAGGACTGCGCCGCCCTGGAGAAAAAGGCGGAGAGCTGCGATGCGGCCCTGATTGGCCCGGGGCTGGGTCAGGAGGAGGAGACCCGGCGCATGCTTCTGCGGTTCATCTCCCGGTTTGCGGGCCCCCTGGTGGTGGACGCCGATGGCATAAACGCCCTGGCGGGGCATATAGATATTCTGGACGGGAGGCAAGCCCCCACGGTGCTCACCCCCCATGAGGGGGAGTTTGCCCGGCTGACCGGCTGCGCCCTGCCGGTGGAGGACCGGAAGGAGGCGGCCCGGGCCTTCGCCCAGGCCCACCGGTGCGTGCTGGTGCTCAAGGGCAGCGGGACCGTCACCGCCCTGCCCGGCGGGGAGCTGTTTGTCAACACCACGGGCAACCCGGGGATGGCCTCCGGGGGCAGCGGGGACGTGCTGGCGGGGATGATCGCCGCCCTGCTGGGCCAGGGGTTTGAGGCCGGGTGGTCCGCCTATACGGCGGTGTGCCTCCACGGCCGGGCGGGGGATTTGGCGGCCCAGAGGCTGGGGGAATACGCCATGACCGCCCAGGACCTGCTGGACGCGCTGCCCCAGGCGGTGAAAGAGGCGGAAGTCTCGCAATGATGTAAGATGTAAGGAGGAGGCCCTGTGCGCAAAGCTGCTGTTTGCGTACTAACGATGCTGCTGCTCCTGACCGGCTGCAAGGCCGGGGCGGGGGGAGACAAGGCCCAGGAGCTGGCCCTGGCCATCCGGGGGGAATATCTGGCCCTGGAGAACTGGACGGCCAACTGCACTATCACCGCCGACTACGGCCAGCGGATTTACGAATATGGCGTGACCGCCGCCCAGGTGGGGGACGACCTGACCCTGACCATCACCCGCCCGGAGACGGCGGCGGGGATCAGCGCCCGGATTGCGGGGGAGCAGGGAAAGCTGGAGTATGAGGGAACTATCCTGGAGACCGGCCCCCTGGACGGGGACGGCCTGACCCCGGTGTCCGCCCTGCCCGCCCTGCTGAAAGCCGCCCGGGAGGGCTATATGGACAGCTGCACCCTGGAGGAAACGCTGATGGTCCTGTGCCGGGACCCGGAGCGGCGGCCCGGGGAGGGCACGGAGACCAGCCTGTGGTTCGACCCGGACACCCACGCCCTGCTCCGGGGAGAGATTGCCCTGGACGGGTTTACGGTGATCCGGTGTGAGATTGAAGATTTTGTACGTTAAGCGGAGGATATTCCATGGAGCTGCACCAGACAATCCGGACCTGGGCGGAGGTTGATTTATCCGCCCTGGCCCACAATTACCGTATCTTGCGGGGGCTGTGCCCCCCGGACTGCAAATTTTTAGGGGTGGTGAAGGCCGACGCCTACGGCCACGGAGCGGTCCCCGTGGCCCGGACGCTCCAGGACCTGGGGGCGGAGATGCTGGCGGTAGCCTGCCTGGACGAAGGGCTGGAGCTGCGCCGGGCAGGGATTACCGCGCCTGTTCTGGTCCTGGGCCAGACGGACCCGCGCTTTGCCCCCGTTCTCCAGGAGAACCGGCTCACCCAGACGGTGGGGGATTTGGAGACGGGAAAAGCCCTGTCCGCCTGGGCCGCCGCCGCCGGGACTGCCCTGACCATCCATGTGAAGCTGGACACGGGGATGGGGCGATTAGGTTTTTTGGAGACCGCCCCGATTGTGGAGCTGTGCCGCCTGCCCGGCCTGCGGGCGGAGGGAATTTTTACCCATTTTTCCAGCGCCGACAGCGACCCCGCCTACACGAACCGCCAGTACAACGCGTTTCTCGCGGCAATCAACGAGCTGCACCATGAGGACGGGCTGGACTTTCAAATTTATCATTGCGCCGCCAGCGCCGCTGTGTTAAACTGTCCCTGGAGCCATATGGGGATGGTCCGTCCGGGTATCGCCCTGTACGGGCACTTTCCCGGCGCAGAACTGAAGCCGGTGATGGCCCTGAAAAGCCGGACGGCCGCCATCCGGACCGTCCCGGCGGGGAGCCGGATCAGCTACGGCCAGACGGCCCGGCTGACGCGGGATTCCCGGCTGGCGGTGATTCCCGTCGGCTACGGGGACGGCTACCCCAGAGGGCTGTCCAACCGGGCCGCTATGACCATTCGGGGAAAAACCTGTCCCATTGTGGGCCGGGTGTGCATGGATATGTGTATGCTGGACGTGACAGATTTTCCGGAGATTCAGGCCGGCGACGAAGTGACGGTATTTGCCGGGGAGGACTGGGAAAAAGCCGCCCGGACGCTGGATACCATCCCCTACGAGCTGCTGTGCCGGGTGTCGCCCCGGGTGCCGCGGGTGTACCGCCCGGCATAGGATGGTGTGGAGCGGCGGACCGCGCACAGGCCCGCCGGCGGGCGGGCGGCGGAGGCTGCCGGTTTTTTCCCAAAAAATTGAATAATCTCCGCCGCCCTGTGGGAGAATCATAGTACAGCGTTACATAAGGGCCAAGACCCGTAACGCGTACTATCTTCCGGCGGAGTGTGAACGTACGTGGATAACAGTGTGAAACGAGGGGACATCTTCTATGCGGACCTGAGCCCGGTGGTGGGCAGCGAGCAGGGGGGCGTACGTCCGGTGCTGATCGTGCAGAACGACACCGGCAACCGGCACAGCCCCACCGTCATTGCCGCGGCCATTACCTCCCAGACCGGGAAGGCCCGTCTGCCTACCCACATCTCTCTGGCCGCCATGAGCTGCGGCCTGCCCAAGGACTCGGTGATTTTGCTGGAGCAGATCCGGACGCTGGATAAGCGCCGCCTGCGGGAGCATATGGGCCGGCTGGACGAGAGCATGATGCGCCAGGTGGACGGGGCCATCGCCGTGAGCTTCGGGCTGCACCCGGAGACCATGGTATAACCGGATCTGTCCCCCCAAAGGGCCGCCTGGGCGGCCCCTACATAAGAGAACGCGAGAAAGGGAGTACATCCGATGAAAAAACACAGCTGGAACAATCTGCGCGCCGCCGTCCTCACCCTGCTTCTGGTCTGGCTGTGCGCCGGCGCGGCCCTGGCGGCGGGGGGAGGCACCCAGAGCGACCCTCTGGTTACCCTCAGCTACCTGACCCAGACCGTCCAGCCGGACATTCTGCGCCAGGCGGAGGAGCGGGCGGAGAGCCGGCAGAAGGATATGATGACCCAGTTTGAAAACCGTCTCAGCCAGATTCAGGGCGGAACAGGGGGCGGCGCGGCGTATACGGTGGTCACCCTGTCGGCGGGGCAGCGGCTGGAGCTGGAGGTGGGCTGTGAGATGATGCTCCGGGTGGGCAGCGCCACGGTGAACGCCGCCACGGAGCCGGCCCTGATTGATATGACCACCGGCGGCACCCTGGCCGGCGGCGGCAGTCTGGTGCAGAACCACCTGTACATGGCCACCATTCCCGACCGGACCCTGAGCGCGGCTTCCGGGACGGTAAAGCTGCTGATGCGGGGCGGATATTACATTCGGTGACAGAAAAGTTGGCGGCCCCCGGTTGGGGGCCGTTTTTATTTTTCCCGGGAATCATACGGTTTTGCCGGAATAGCTCTTGCGAATGGGGGTCGAATATTGTATAATCGACATAGAATAAAAGCAGAACAACAGGAGGGTAAGAGACAATGAAGAGACGTTTTCTGGCAAGTCTGCTGGCGCTGGGGATGCTGCTGTCCCTGCTTTCGGGGGCGGCGTTTGCCGCTGGGGAGGATGGTTCCGGAACCGGACCGGCTGAGGTTGGAACGTTTGCGGAGCTACAGACGGCGGTTGTGAATGACGGCGCCAATATCGTATTGACAAGTGATATTTCGATTGAGGAAGATATCACATTTGGTGAAATCAACATGGATTTGGCCGGGCATTCGATTATAGTACCTGAAGGAAAGACGCTGACCATTAACGGAGGAGAATTTACATCCAACGGTTTTAATTTGTTTGTCATTCAGGGAACTGCCGCCATCAATAGCGGAACATTTGAATCGACCTTGAAAGCTTCGGCAAATAACGGAGACAGCAAGAGTATTATTCAGGTAAACGGTCAAGGGGCAGTATTAAACATGAAGGGCGGCACTATTGACGCATCCGAAACAGGGGATAAGAAGGACTGTGGTATGTATGGCCTATCACTGTTTAATGGTGCAGAGGTTACCCTTGGCACCGATGGAAGCGAAACCGGCCCAACCATTAATGGTTCTTTCTCCGCTATTGGTATGAACTTTACACAGGCAAACCCCAAAATGGGGCTGACCATTTACGGAGGAACCTATACGATCAGTGATGCGATTCAAAGCGAACAGTTTAATGCAGTTCTCTACTTATCCGCAGCGGCTGGAGTTAAAATTAAAGGAGGGACTTTTACAGCGACTGATCAGGCTGGAGCAGATGGCAATCCTTACATAATTTCTCTTCCTTATAGCAACTCTGGCACAACGTTAGAAATTGAAGGCGGAAGCTTTTCTGCATCTTCTTCCACAGTCTTTCGGACCAAAGCTCCATCTGAACCAGGCGGAGGTGCAGGAGATACAAAGATTACTATTAAGGGCGGAAAATTTGCGGAGACGAAGCCGGGGGACAAATTTAGCTTTGAAGACTTCCTGGGCGATGGATTCAAAGTAGATGACAATGGTAACATTGTAGAGGATTCCGGTCCTACCATTGAAGACCTGACCGTAACGGCCACGCGGGACGAGGACGACGAAGATAAAATCAAGCTGACCGTCACAGGGGATGCGGCGGAGGGAAGCACGCGCTACTACTGTCTGTATGAGAGTGCCCCCGATGTACCGGATCCGTTCGTTGAAAGTGAATGGAAAGCACTTACCGACGAGAGCATTCCCGTTACAGACGCACAAAAATATGTGGCTGTCGCGGAGGTAAAGGACGGGAAAATCACCCACTGGGGCAAGGCCAGCATCCCCGGCAAGGGCGGGGACTCCACCGACCCGGGGGACCCCGACGATCCTGACGACCCTGACAATCCCGACAAGCCGGACATTAAAAGCCTGACCGTAACGGCAAAGCGGGATACGGACAACAAGGTGTCCTTGACCGTCACGGAGACGGCGGCGGCGGGCAGCACCCGTTATTACCGCCTGTATGAGTCCGACCCCGTGAAGCCAACCGGCGACGGCTTTACCGCCAGCGAATGGACGGCCTTCCCCGCCGGCAGCATTACAGTCACCGATTCGCAGAAATATGTGGCCGTCGCGGAGGTGAAGGACGGAAAAATTACCCACTGGGGCAAGCAGTCCATTCCGGCGAAAACGGATACCCCCACCGGCCCCGACAAGCCCACGGACCCGGTGCTCCCCGCCGACCGCTATTGGATCTCCAGCTACAGCAACAGCCGGGGAACGGTGTCCACCACCTCCTGGGCGGACGCGGGCGATCGGGTTTGGGTGCGGCTCTACCCCCGCAGCGGATACTACGCCGACGGCCTGACGGCCACCGACCGGTGGGGCGACCGGCTGGATGTGTATTATGAGGGGAACGACTGGTATACCTTCACCATGCCCGCCTCCAACGTGTGGCTGGACCCCATTTTTATCTCCAACTACGTCTATACGCCCGCCTACAACACCTACACCCCGCCGGTCAACAACACCCCCACCGTCCCGGAAAACAACAACCGCCCCAGCTACAACAGCGGGACGGTGTACTACAGGGACGTGCCGGCCAACGCCTGGTACTATAGCGCCGTGCAGTATGCCTATCGGTACAATTTGATGTCCGGCACCAGCAATGGGGTGTTCAGCCCCAACCAGACCACCAACCGGGCCATGGTGGTCACCATGCTCTACAATATGGCCGGCCGGCCCTCCGTCTCCGGCGGCCGGTTTGACGATGTGGCCTCCGACGCATGGTACGCCGACGCGGTGGTCTGGGCGGCGAAAAACGGCATCACCTCCGGCTACGGCGGGTTCTTCCGGCCCGGAGAGGCCGTCACCCGGGAACAGATGGCCCTGATGCTGTATAACTACGCAAAACTCCAGAGCTGCGACGTGTCCGCCCAGTCGGGCCTGTCCGGCTTCCGGGACACCGCCCGCATCACGCCCCAGGCCCAGAAGGCGGTGAGCTGGGCTAACGCGGAGGGGCTGCTCAACGGCGTAAGCGGCGGGCGGCTTGACCCCAAGGGTCTGGTCACCCGGGCGCAGATCGCGTCGATTTTGATGAACTTCCGGGAAAATGTAATGTAAAAAAGCAGCGGAAGGAGTGCGCTCCTTCCGCTGCTTTTTTATGAAATCAGGGCTAATTTTTCCGCCCGGGTGAGCTTTTTGATCTGAGCCTCCCGGCGCAGGGCCGCGCCACGGTCGGGCTGCTCCTCCTGCCAGACCAGGGCCACCGGCCGGCGGGCCCGGGTGTACTTGGCGCCCTGGCCGCTGTTGTGGGCCTTGAGCCGCTTTTGCAGGTTGTTGGTACAGCCGCAGTAGAGGGTTTCGTCGGCGCAGCGCAGCAGATAGACTGTCCAGCTCATGCGGCCTGCACCTTCTCCAGCCGCTGGGGGAGCACGAAGGTGATCCGGCTGCCCATCCCCTCCCGGGAGGCAATCTCAAACCAGCCGCCGTGGCCCTCCACAATCCACCGGGCGATGGCCAGACCCAGCCCGGTGCCGCCGGTCTGCCGGGCCCGGGAGGCGTCGGTGCGATAGAACCGGTCGAAGATATGGGGGAGGCTCTCCTCCGGAATGCCCATGCCCTCGTCCTGGACCGTGACCCGGGCCTGCTCTCCCTGGAGGGAGATTTTCAGATAGACCCGCTGGCCGGGGGAGCTGTATTTTACGCTGTTGTCCATCAAAATTCGCATGACCTGCTTCATCAGGGCGGGGTCCGCCGTCACCCGCACCGGCTCCTCCCACTGGGCCACGAAGGGCCGGTCCTGGTGGATCATTTCCTCTTCCCGGATGACCTGGGCCCCCAGAGCGGTGAGCTCCACCTGCTCCAGGCGGATGGGCTGGGTATCGTTGTCCCCCCGGGCCAGGAAGAGCAGCTGTTCCACCAGCTGTTCCATGGACTTGGACTCCGCCCGGATGGCGTCGATGGCCTCCTGCCGGGCCTGGGGATCGTCCTTCCCCCACCGGTCCAGCAGAGAGGCGTAGCCCTGGATGACGGCGATGGGGGTGCGCAGCTCGTGGCTGGCGTCAGAGACAAACCGGGCCTGGGCCGTATAGGCCTTGTTCAGCCGGTCCAGCATGGCGTTGATGGCCCGGGCCAGGGTGCGCAGCTCCTTTTGGGTGCCGGGCAGGTCAATCCGGTTGTCCAGATGGGTGGCGTTGATCTTTTCCAGCTCGTCGGTCAAGTCCTCCAGCTGCTGCCGGGACATATGGGTCAGGGAATTGAGCCGGATGGCCGTGGCCGCCAGCTCCTGAATGGGCCGGAGGGTTTTGCGGATAATTCCCGCGTTGGAAAAGAGATTGTAAATCAAAATGACGCCCTGGGCTGCCAGCAGAATGACCGCGCCCCATTGCAGCAGTTTTCCCAGGCCGTTCATATGCAGGGTGACGGAGTAGGGGGCGCCGCCGTTGGAAAAGCTGACCCGGTAATACCGCAGCAGATCCCACTCCCGCTCCTGCTCGGGCATCTGCTCCAGGGGGGCGATGGCGTAGTCCGCCGCCTCCATCCACTGCATTGCCTCCTGGCTGGGTACGCCCCGCTGCTCCACCAGCGCCGCCACCCCGGCGGCCCGGCTCTCCCCCCAGAGGAAGAATCCGGCCACCGTAAGACAGCACAAAATCACATCCAGGCAGAGGAACATGAACAGCAGCCGGAAAAACAGGCGGCTGTTTAATTTGATCTCCAGAGACTGGGGCCGCTGCTGTATATTCTGGCGTGTTGCCATCTTCCCGCCCCCTTTACGGCTGCTTTTCCAGCCAGTTTTCCAGGGGAGCCA
The DNA here is from genome assembly GCA_910588455.1 of uncultured Oscillospiraceae bacterium. Taxonomy (GTDB): domain Bacteria; phylum Bacillota; class Clostridia; order Oscillospirales; family Oscillospiraceae; genus Lawsonibacter. Next base: position 3,083 of record CAJUPG010000015.1, on the reverse strand, counting down.
GATTCTGGTAGGCCACAAAGCTGCCTCCCTGCTTCAGAAACCTCTCGTCCGCCATGGACCGGGCGGCCATAAACACCATCCGCCGCTTGAGCCAGCCCACTTTTTTGGGGGCCCAGCCTCCCCGCAGATAGAACAGGGGAGCCTCTCCCACGTAGTTGGCCCGGCTCATGGAGGCGATGATCTCCGGCCCCGGCGGAGCCATGCCCACCCCGCACACCGCCCGGACCTGAAAGCGTTTTCTGGCCTGATCCAGGCCGGTGACGTGGCCGGCCATCAGGGGGCCCATGTAGAGCACCGGACTGCCCGGCTCCAGCCGGCTGAGGGCCTCCTCCCAGTGGCAGACCTTCCGGTGGGTGGACCGGCCCAGCATCTCGGCATATTCCTGGGTAAAGCCTGTGTTGGATTTGTATACGATGGTCATAGCGATCCCTCCTCGTCCCGGATGACGTAGCCCACCCCGCGTACGGTGTGGATGAGCTTCACCCCGAAGTTCTCGTCAATTTTGCTGCGCAGAAACCGGATATACACGTCTACGGAGTTGGTCTCCCCCACGAAGTCGAAGCCCCACACCCCATCGAGAAGAACCTCCCGGGAGAGCACCCGGCCCTTGTTCTCCAGCAGGTGGTGCAGCAAATCGAACTCCTTTTTGGTCAGCTCCACCCCCTGGCCGTTGACCGATACCTCGTGGCGGTCCACATCCATGGTAAGGGGGCCGGCGGTGAGCCGGTGAGCGGCGGGGGCGGCGGGCTGCTTGCGCAGAGCGGCCCGAATCCGGGCCAGCAGCTCCTCAATGGCGAAGGGCTTTGTAATATAGTCGTCCGCCCCGGAGTCCAGGCCGGACACCTTGTCGATGACGCTGTCCCGGGCGGTGAGCATGATAACGGGCATGGGACTCTCCCGCCGCAGCCGCCGCAAAACCTCCATACCGGTCATTTGGGGCAGCATGATGTCCAGAAGCACCAGGTCATAGGCCCCGGACAGGGCCATGTCCAGCCCCGTCCGGCCATCGCCGGCCTTGCTCACCTCATAGCCCTCGTAGCGCAGCTCCAGCTCCACCATCCGGGCCAGCTTTTCCTCGTCCTCTACCAGCAGGATTTTCTCCGCCATATCGTTCTCTCCTTACTTTCGGTGCTTGTCGTGCTGGGCTTTCAGCTCCTCCACCACCCGGCGGCCCATATCCTCCGCCGTGGTGGCCACGTTTTCCATCACGCCGTTCAGCTCCTCCCGGCTCAGGTCCGGGCCGGAAAACTGATACCGGAAGCCCAAAAACAGCCCCAGCACCAGAAGGACTGCCATCACCCAGAAGGCCACCACCAAAGCGAGAATCAAAAACAGCACCGGCACGGAGGTCACCGGCTCCGACCGCCGCCAGATCTCCAGCTCATTTTCCACCAACCACCGGCGCATGGTCCGGAAAAAGCTCTGGCGCTTTTTTGCGGCCCGCTGGGGCAGCGACTGGGGCTTGGGGGAGTCCTGGGGGGACGGGGGAGGGGGGAGGGGGGGCTGCTGCGGATCCTTGGTGGAGTAGTAGGCGCTCTCCCGCCGGGGGATGGCCCCGTTCTCCTCCAGATAAATCATTGCGTCCAGCAGGTTGCCCTCGCTGTACTCCAGGGCCTGCTTTGCCTGGGCGTAGGACACGGGGGCCTTTTCTTGCAGACGTTCTACCAATTCCAATGTGATTTCCATGGCGATCCTCCTCTCAGCTGTAATGACTATACCACGCCCGGGTTGAAGGGCCCTTTATCCTTCCTTAAAAAATTATTAAATTTCAGTCCAGAAGCTCCCACTGGAAGGCCTCCAGCTTCAGGCGGCTGCCCACTGTGGTCCCCTCGGGAAGCAGGAACATGGTGATGCCGTGCTCCTGGCCCTGGTCGGAGCGCAGAAGGGCATAGTCGCCGTTGATGGCCTCAACCTGATAAAAAATCGGCTCCATCTCCGTCACTCCAGCTCGGGCACCCCGGCATCCCGCAGCCAGCCCGCCAGCTTCTTGGCCCGCAGGTCCGCGAACATATAAGGGGTGTCGTCCTTGTCGTAAATGGTCACCAGGGGGACCGCCAGCATCACCTTGCCGGTGGTAAAGCCCTTGATCTCGGACATGGCCACGTCCATAAAGACCAGCCCCATCATGTGGTCGCAGAAAATTCGCTGGTCGGTGACGTGAATTTTGGTGCTCTCCTGCTGGTAGCCCAGGCCCTGCTTGTGCCGGAAAGCCATCCAGCCCTCGCCAATCAACTTCTCGCCGGGATTGAGTTTGAATTTTGCCATAAAAATCACTCCTGAAAATACTTGAGTCCGTTTTTTGGGACTTTGATTTATGTATAATAGCCCCAGCAAACAACAGAAAGGGGCGCTTCTGATGGATTACAGCATCATTTGGGTGAGAGAGCACGTGGAGGTTTACGACTGGGCGGGGCGGTTCTGCTTCTCCGCGGACAGCGAGCGGGAGGCCCGGGAGGAGCTGGAGCAGAGCGCGTGAATCAGGAGTCGATAAAGCTCCGGATGCGCAGTTTTACTCCCAGGCTGGCGGCAATCTGCTTGCAGTGCTCGATTTCTTCCGGGGTCTTGTCCTTGTCCACGATGGTCAGCACCACGTTGGGCACATATTGGGCGGACTCCCGGGTAAAATCCAGCATGGCCTGATAGGCGGCCTCCCCCTGCTGGGGGTGGCACAGGGCGGTATAATCCGCCGCGTTGTCCGCGTTCAGGGAGATGGACAGGGTGTCGATACGGCCCTTCAGCTCCGGGCACACGTCCCGGCCGTGGATCAGGCTGGCGTGGCCGTTGGTGTTGATGCGCACCGGGGGCAGCTTCTCCCCAAAGCGCTCCTTCAGCTGGTCCACCAGCCACAGCAAATCTTCCAGCCGGTAGGTGGGTTCGCCGTAGCCGCAGAAAACGATTTCCCGGTAGCCGGGCACGTCCCGGCCCAGAAAGCTGTCCAGGGCCTCCTGGCGGGTGGGCTCCCGCTCCAGCCAGAGGGAATCTTGTGTGTAGATAGAGCCCTGGGCCTTGCCGTGGCGCAGGCAGAATTCACAGGCGCAGTTGCACTTGTTGGTCAGGTTGACGTACAGCGCGCCCTCATATTC
>CAJUPG010000014.1 GCA_910588455.1 uncultured Oscillospiraceae bacterium | reverse complement strand
TCTTGTCTGATAAATGCAAAAAGCCCGTTCTAAAAAAGCGTACTTTTTTAGAACGAAAATTTTGTTGGAGAAGTTTCAAAAAAAGTATTAACTTTTTCTGAGATCCTGCCGATTGAAGGGTTGTAAGCAAAAAAAGGCCCGTTCTAAAAAAGTACGCTTTTATAGAATGCCGGGAAAGGAGGCTTCCATGGCTGCGGTGGACATTCAGGCGGAGCTGAAGGAGAAAACGGAAGAAATCATTTCTCTTTTTGCGGAGGCAGATATGGAATCCAGCCAGGAAATGCTTACGCAGTTTGTCTCGGACCTGTTCTATGCGATGGCCCAAAAGCGCCAGCGGGAGGAGCGCCGCCAAAAGCAGGCGGAGGGCATCGCCAAGGCGAAGGCAAAGGGGGTCCGGTTCGGGCCGACGGCAAAGCCCTTGCCGGAGGGGTTCGGGAAATGCTACCAGGCGTGGCGAAACGGAGAAATGTCTGTGATGGAGGCGGCGGAGATTTGCGGCATCACCCGTAAATCCTTCTACCGGGCGGCGGCCCGGGTCCGGGAAACCGGCGAGTGCGCCGTTTAACATTGGAGCTTGCGGACGGAGGGAGCTGTACCGCGATACCGCAAAAGGAGTTGAATGTATGCTCAGCTTAAATCTGAAGCAGGGCGAGTACCTGACCGTCGGCAGCGACGTAGTGGTCCAGCTGGACCGGATCAGCGGCGACAGCTGCACCCTGGCCGTCCAGGCCCCCCGGGAGATTCCCATTCTGCGGGGAGAGGTTCTGGAGCGTTCCGGGGGGAAGCGCCCCGACTGCGTACAGGACGGGCCCCGCTGGCACCGGCAGGAGGTCCCCTGGAACCGGAGCAAGGCCCAGGCCCTGCAAGCGATGCGGAAGCTGCTGTCCGAGATGGATGGCAGCAACGGCGATGTGCAGGCCCTGCGGCGGCAGCTGAACCATATGTTTCCCGAGGTTTCACCCGGTTGCGCGAACCGGTTGAAATAAATCATGAGCATCCCTATTCTGACCAGTCCGGCCGGATGGGCAGAAGGAAGATGTCTCCCTCCCCCGCAGTTGTGTGGAGGTTAAGGATAACCGAAACACAAAAAATAATTTCTAAAAGGAGCTTAGAGCTATGCGTATTCAACACAATATTATGGCTATGAACGCCTACCGCAACTACAACAACAATAACAAGTCTCTGTCCGGCAACCTGGAGAAGCTGTCCTCCGGCTACAAGATCAACCGCGCCGGTGACGACGCTGCCGGTCTGGCTATTTCGGAAAAAATGCGTGCCCAGATCACCGGTCTGGACGCCGCCCAGAAGAACGTTAAGGACGGCATCTCTCTGGTGAAGACCGCTGAGGGCGCCATGCAGGAAATCCAGGATATGCTCAACCGCATGGATTACCTGGCCACTCAGTCCGCCAACGGCACCTATGACAACGAGGTGGACCGCGCCAACCTGAACAAAGAGGTTACCGCGCTGAAGTCCGAAATCAACCGTATCGCTGATTCCGCCAACTTCAACGGCATCAAGCTGCTGGACGGCACCTGGGCTGCTGAGGCCACCACCGACACTCCCGTTGACACCAACGACTATGATATGTCCGGCCTGACCATGAACAAGCTGACCAGCACTGTCGCCTCTGCCGCGCAGCCCAACGAGTCCATCGACGGCTCCAAGGCTACCGACGCCACCAGCGCCAAGATCTCCATCCGCCTGAAGAAAGGCACTGAAATCGATCTTGATAAGCTGAAGAATGTGACCGTCTCTGTCAACGGAGCAAGTGTCAGCCTGTCCGATATGTTCGACATCACCCTGTCCGACGGCAGCGATGCGGAAGACGGCAAGACCGAGGCTTCCACCAAGCTCGTCCTTACCGCGAAGAACGCTGGTAAAATCGACAACACTACTCTGAATGCCATCACCGCCGCATTGGGGAATGTTACCTTTGCCGCCGATGATACCGTCACGGGTGCAACAGGTGCAGCGGGTGCCATGAGCGTTGCCTTGAGCGCCAGCGTCATGACCTCCGGCAGCGACGTGGGCGAAGCGGGCGCCGGCGATTCTGAGAACGCTGTTTACACCGTCAACGTTGACCTGAGCAAGCTGACCGGCGGTACGAAGCTCAGCATTTCCGGTATCAACATTGAATTCACCAACGGGAGCGTCACGGTTGCGGCTGGCGGCGTTTCGGGCGTTGATGTCACTGCTACTGGCGCCAAGATTTCTCTGGCTGGCCTCAACCTGAACGAGAGCGCTGGCCAGCAGGAGCTGATTGACCGGATCGAGGCCGCCCTGGGCGAGGGTACCGGCGGCCTGACTAACGCCACCGGTGCGCTGAAGGACTTCGAGTTCGACGTGGGCAAGAAGTCCGGCAGCACCTACACCTTTACCATTACCGCCAAGGAAACCCTGCCCGGTACGCAGGGCAACAAGGGCCAGGTGAAGGTCGAGTCTGACAGCAAGAACGGCATCACCGTTACAGAGCAGTCCGGTGTGGACGGCGACAACGCGGACGCCGCCGGCGCCCACGCCACGGCTTCCTACAAGTGGAGCCCCAGCAGTATGCAGGTGGGCGATGTGATCAGCATCGGCGGCAAGACCATCGAGATCATCGACGATTCTGATCCCAAGGCCAAGGAGGACATCAACAACGGTAAGCTGTTCCTCAGCTCCCTGACTGATAAGGATAAGCTGAACCAGACCCTCCAGGCTCTTGGCTATGACGCCGGTAACGTGAAGGCTGTCACCGACACCTATATCACCATCGAGAAGAAGGTCATGGACGACACCACCGCCGCCGACTGGGCCAAGGGCGACGGCAAGGTCGAGATCGGCACTCCCAAGCCCGAACCCGAGGAGCCCGAGGAGCCCGAGGAGACCAAGGGCGGCGAGACCCTGACCCTCCAGATCGGCGACACTGCTGACAAGTTCAACCAGCTGGGCGTGAACATCGGCGATATGCACACCAAGGCCATGGGCACCGGCAAGGCCACCATCGACGGCAAGGAAGTCGAGATCACCGAGACCATCGACGACATCGACATCAGCAGCCAGGAGGGCGCGCAGAAGGCGATTTACTCCATCCGCAACGCCATCAACACCGTGTCCTCTGTCCGTGGTGACCTGGGCGCCGTCCAGAACCGTCTGGACCACACCGCCAACAACCTGTCCGTGATGGCGGAGAACATCCAGGACGCCGAGTCCACCATCCGCGACACCGACGTGGCCAACGAGATGATGAGCTACGTGAAGAACAACATCCTGGTGCAGTCCGCCCAGGCCATGCTGGCCCAGGCGAACCAGGTGCCTCAGGGCGTGCTCCAGCTGCTGGGCTAATCCTGAGCAGGTTCAAAATTTCCAATGCCACAGGGGGCGGGCGCAAGCCCGCCCCTTTTTTGATAAAAAGGAGGCCCCCACATGGAACCGAACAAAAAACCGGTTTTATCCATCGGTATGATTTTCAAAAACGAAATCCGCTGTCTGGAGCGCTGTATGAAGGCCCTTCAGCCCCTGCGGGACGCGATTCCCTGCGAACTGGTGATGGCGGATACCGGTTCCGACGACGGGAGCCGTGAAATAGCTGGGGAGTACGCAGATATCCTGTTTGATTTCCCCTGGATTGACGATTTTGCCGCCGCCCGCAACGCGGTGATGGACCGCTGCTCCGGCGAGTGGTTTCTCTCTATTGACTGCGACGAGTGGTTTGACGAGGATATTTCCGATTTGGTCAACTTTTTGGCCAACAAAAGGCGGCGCCAGTTTGAAACGGGCGCTGTTGTTGTGCGGAATTATACCGATAAGGCACATCTGGATTACGGGGATCTGGTGGGCGTCCGGCTGAAGCGAATGGATACAGGCTGCCGCTACCAGGGGAGGATTCACGAGGCCCTTCCCATGAAGGACGGCGAGGTTGTTTTCCGCTCCAGAACAATTCTGCATCACGACGGCTACGTGGTGGATGGGGGCCCCGGAGGCAAGGCAAAAGGGGATCGAAATATGCCCCTGCTGGAGAAAATGCTGGAGGAGAAGCCGGGAAACCTGCGTTTGCTGCTGGAGTGCGTGGAAAGCGCCCGCACTCTGGAGGAACGTGAGCGCTATCTCCGACAGGGAATCGAGGGCGTGGAAGAAAAACAGACCGGATGGGATGTTTTCGGGCCCGGACTCTACCGCTACGAAGTAGCGTTCGCAAAAGAAAAAGAGGGCGAGACGGCCAAGCATGAAGCGCTGGTTGCCCGCATGACGGAGCTGTTCCCCAATTCCCCCTACACGACGATTGACGCGGCGTGTACTATGGTCCAGTTGTACAGCGATACAAAACAATATGACAAGGTGATTCCATACGCCAAGCAGTATCTGCGCTCCCTTGCCAAGTACAACAGCGGGGACGAGGAGATGCAGAAGGCGACTCTGTTCGGCACACTGACGATGGCCTCCGCCATGAAGGAGCGCTATGTGACGTTCCTGTTGGCCAGTGCCTACTATGAGGAATTCTGTTATGAAGAAGCGATTGACACCTTACAGCTTCTGAAAGCAGATCAGCTGAACGGAGACCTGACCCGAAACTATGTGGGGCTTTTGATGAACCTGCACAGCTTCGGCAGGCAAGATCTCTCCGGCCATATGGCGCGGTTCTGGGACGGAATTACCGCGCCGGGAGCGGAGGAGGCCCTTGTCACAGCCCGCAAAAATGCGGTTGCCACAGTAGCGGGAGATTGCTTCCAGAAGCGCTGGCGGGAGAAGGAGGACGAGGAGGGCCGGGTTCATGCGTACACGCTGTTCCTGTCTCTGGAGGGCAAGTGCGAAACAGGGCTTGCCGCCGCTGTGATTGATACAGAGGACCCGGCGGTGCTGACGGAAAAGCTTCTGACCGTTGAAAACTGGAATAAATTGTCTATTCATGCCCTGTGCCACGCGCTGGAATGCGGCGTTTTGTTCCCGCTTCCCGGCAAAAAACTGCCGCTGGAGGAACTGGACAAGCTGGCGAACCGAATGGGCACGACCGGGAACGTTTCCGCGCTTGCGCTGGAGGGGCTCAAACGGATGGATACACCGGACGGGCTGTGCTGGGTGCGGGGGCTGTTCCTGAGCGCCATGCAGGAGGAAGCAAAGCGCCTGCTCCAGACCAAATCCATTCTGAACTCCACCAGCGGGCTGGGGGAGATGTGTGAGGACGCGGAGCAGATCGCGGAAACAATGGCTCTGGTCCGGGGCTTTACGGAAATGGAGGGAAAATTCCTGTCCGCCTATTACGCCCCTGGGATGCTGACGGAGGAAACGATATTCCTGCTTCCGCCCCTGCACCGGTTCGGGTGGTACTGCACCCAGGCGTTTGAGGCGCTGGACGGCGGCGACCCCGCTGGGTATGTCCGGGCCTTGCGGGCCGGTCTGACCTCCTGCGAGAGCATGAAGCCGGTGGTGGAATTTCTGACGGACCATACTCCGGAGCTTCAGCAGCCCTCCCAGGAGCTGCTGGAGCTGGCGGAAAAAGTCCGGACCCTGCTCTCGGCCTGCGACCCCACCGACCCGGCGGTGGCCGCCCTGAAGCAGAGCCCGGCCTATCAAAAAGTTGCCCATCTGATTGAGGGGGCGGAGGTGCCGGTGGCGGGAGGACTGCTGCAATGAAGGTTGTAATTTTAGCCGGCGGCCTGGGGACCCGCATCAGCGAGGAGAGCTATTTGAAGCCGAAACCCATGATTACCATCGGGGAACAGCCCATTTTGTGGCATATCATGAAATACTACTCCAGCTTTGGTTTTCATGATTTTGTAATCTGCTGCGGGTACAAGGGCCACATTATCAAGGAATATTTTGCGGATTATTACCTGCACCGCTCCGATGTGACCTTCGATTTTTCCGCGGAAAACCGCATGACGGTCCACCAGAACGTGGCCGAGCCCTGGCGGGTGACAGTGGTGGACACAGGGTTAAATACCCAGACCGGCGGCCGGGTAAAGCGGGTCCGGAAATATATCGGAAACGAGCCGTTTATGCTGACTTACGGCGACGGAGTGAGCGACGTTGATTTAAATGCCCTTTTGAATCAGCACAAATCCTCCGGCAAAATTGTAACGCTAACCGGCGTCCAACCCGGCGGGCGGTTCGGTGTTCTGGATTTGGAGGGCCAGACGGTGACCGGCTTCCGGGAGAAGGCCAAGGAGGACGGCGGCTGGATCAACGGGGGCTTTATGGTGATGAATCCGGAGGTTTTTGACTATCTCAGCGTGGAAGAAAGCTGTATTCTGGAGCGAAAGCCGCTGGAAACACTGGCACAGGAGGGCAGTCTGGGCATTTACAAGCATCCCGGCTTCTGGCAGTGCATGGACACCCAGCGGGACCGGGGGCGGTTGGAAAATCTGTGGAACAGCGGACACGCGCCTTGGAAGGCTTGGGAGGGAAGCCTATGATTTCTGTCATTATGCTCACCTACAACCGGGAGGCGCTGGTGGGCCGGGCCATAGAAAGCCTGTTAGCCCAGACATACCGGGATTTTGAATTCATCATCGTGGACAACGGCTCCACTGACCGGAGCGGACAGATTGCGGAGGAGTACGCGAAAAAGGACCCGCGCATCCAGGTGATCCACCGGGCGCAGGGCAACATCGGCGCGGGCCGCAACACGGGGCTGGACACCGCCCGGGGAGAGTACATCGCGTTTATCGACGACGACGATTTTGTGGAACCCACATATTTGGAATATCTGCACGGTCTTGCGGAGGAGCACCACGCGGACATTGCGGTGTGCGGCTCCTGGCGGGAGGTCAACGGCGTTCAACAGCCCAAATATGTGTTTGACGGCATTTTTTCCTACACTGGGGAGGAGGCCGTGGCGGAGATGCTCAGGCGGGAGAAGTTTAACTCTGCCAATCCGACGAAACTAATCTCTTCGCGGATTTTTGAATCGCTGCGCTATTTCGACGTGGGAAAATATGACGATATCCGCACTGTTTACCGGCAGTTTGCCCTTGCAGAGTCTGTGGTTGTGTCAGGGAAACCGCTGTATACATTTGTGCGGCATGAGGACAATAATTCCACGGGAACGACACAGGGTGAGGCGATCCCGGCGGGACAGATCGCAGAATATCTGGACGCTTTTCGGGAGCGTACCTGCTGGCTGTCGGAAAGATTTCCTGGCCGGGCGGATTATTGGCTTTACACAGAGCTTTCGTATGCGCTGTCGATGTACGATAAAACAACGAATACAGCCAGCCGGGAAAGATTGAAGCAGCTGCTTTTGCAGTATCAGGATGATTTTAGAGCGGCGAAACGGTTTTATACCAAGAGAGATCAAGAGCTGCTCCAGCTGCATGGAGGAGAGTTTGCATGATTTTAAAAGAAAGATCAGTCGGTATCCATATATGTACGCCTTGTACATTGAATTGCAGACGATGTTCTGCGCACGTTGATTTATATAAAGAAAAGGGCGTCCGGTATTTTATTTCTTTGGATTCTTATCGGCGTGAGTTGGTTAAACTGTTTCAAATTTATGACTATATCGGTACAGTATCCATTACGGGCGGGGAGCCGCTTTTACATACGCAACTGACAGAACAGGTAGAGTATACCCTGGAAAACCATGCCACACAATTTGATTATGTACGCATTACAACGAACGGGACACTGCTACCGGACCAGAGACTGTTAGAGATGATTCAAAAGCATCCGCTTGGGAACAAATGTGAATTTGTTATAGACGATTATGGTGAGGTATCCCATCAGGTCGATGAATTATCGAAAATACTGGATGAGAATCATATTAAATATCGAATCAACTGCTACCATGGCGAAAAGCAGCACTGTAATGGCTGGGTTGATTTGGGGGCGATTGATGAATTCCGCAACTATACAGAGGAACAGGCCCAAAATATGATTCATCACTGTCATTACGCAAACTGGAAATGTATGGATTGCCTTGAAGGAAAACTGTATCTGTGCGCGGTTGCAAGCTGCGGAGATTATTTTCATTACTTTACACTGGGGCCGGATGAATATATAGATTTATTTGACGAGTCCCAATCACTGGATAAGATGAAGGAAATAGCGGCATCATTCGGAAAAAAGCCTATTCAGGCCTGTCAATATTGCAATGGCTTTGATGTAGAAAAATCTCCGCGTTTTCCTGCGGGAGAGCAAATTTAACCTGATGAAGAACAAATCGGAGGATTTGCCTATGATGGATTTTTATGGTGTAACAAAACATATTTCCAAACTATATTCCCGGCTGCAAGATGATTTGTCCCGAGATGTTTGGGAAAACAGGGTTTTGTTTGATATTCACCCCACAGCAGACCGACTGTTCCACTTGATTCAATCTGCAGGACTGCTTACACCGGAAGAAATGGCAGTACAGCTGAGATGGAGAGATGGGGTTGCTGAGATTCTGGAGCAGGGCGGTAAGCTTGTGCTTTACGGAGCTGGAATACGCGGGGGTCTGATTGCAAGATGTCTGCTGAACGAAAAAGTGAAAATTGCCGGGTTCTGCGACCGCAATTATAAAGAGTTTACAAATGGCTTGCTGAACCTGCCTGTATTTTCGCCGGACGATCTTCTTGCGCGGCGGGAGGAATACTATGTCATTATTACTTCGGCGGCGTTTCGCGGGGAAATTGTTCAATTTTTGCGGGAAAACAATTTCCCGGAGGATCATATTCTGCCCTATTTTTCAGACTACTTTGCAGAGCATGGAAGGTCGGCGGCAGAGCAATATTTTGAATTCCCGGAGCTGTTTCCCAAAGGGACGGCGTTTGTGGATGGCGGCTGCTTCGATGGACAGGACAGCAGTCATTTTGCCAGATGGTGCGGGGGAGAATATACAAAAATATTTGCGTTTGAGCCGGATTCCGTCAATTTTGAGCGCTGCAAAGAGAATCTTGCCGGTCTGTCCAATGTGGAAGTGATTCACGCGGGGCTGGGTGAGCGGTCCACAACAGAAACATTTCTATCCTATGGACAGGTGCACAGCCGTTTTGCCAGCCCCAAAAAAGAGAGTCATATTGTAGATGAAACATTGTTTGGCGCCTCTGCTGAGGAAATACAACTGGTTGCGCTGGATGATCTCGCGGAGCAGGAGAAAATCGGTTTTATCAAAATGGACATTGAGGGTGCGGAGTGGGGAGCCCTGCACGGCGCGGAAAAAACAATTTTGCGGGATAAGCCGCTGCTTGCCATTTGTGTCTACCATATTCCGGGCGATACCCTGGCGATTATGGACTATCTGGCGGAATTGGTGCCGGAATACCGTTTTTGGCTGCGCCACTATGGAACACTTAATAGCGAAACAGTGCTGTATGCATCTGTAAAAGAGAATTCGATATGAGTATTTCAATTTATACACAGGTCTATAATACAAAGCAATTTCTGCCCCAGTGCATCGAGAGCGTATTAAGCCAAACCTACCAGGATTTTGAGTACATCTTAATTGACAACGGTTCAACAGACGGCTGCAAAGAAATTTTGGAGGAGTACGCACGGCAGGACAGCAGAATTCGGCTGATTTGCTTTGAAGAAAACCGGGTTGCACCTATTTGGATGGAAATTGCACAGAATTCAGGTACAGGGCGGTATTTAACAGTTTTGGATTCCGACGACTGGTGGGAACCCAATTACTTAGAGTCTCTCATCGGCTTTCTGGAGAAAAACAATTTAGACCTTGCAGTGACGGGAACCGCCAACTATTTCCAGGAAGCCCAACGCAGCCAGGTGATGCGGCAGCTGGACGAGCCGGTTGTTTTCAACCGCCGCCAGTTTGCCCGGCAGTATTTTAAATACTGGACCTTCCCCAGCACCGTCTGGGCCACAGTGATGAAGGCGGACCTGTTTCAAAAAGCTGATTTTTCGGATATTATTACCGAAAAATTGTCAAATGGTTCAGATACGATCTGTATGCTCAAATACATGGCGCTCTGTGCCCGGATTGGCATTGACAACACGGTCCTCTATCACTACCGGATTCGCCAAAAGCAGGTTTCCCGCCAGTATAACCCCCGCCGGTTTGTCTCAAACACATATGTTTATGAGGAAATCAAGGGCTTTTTGACACAAAACAGCGCATTTGATGCCGCAAAACAGAAGTGGCGGAATGTTGTGTACCTCAATTTGCTGCAAATGACGCTGAGCCTGCTGGGCGAGTCCGACCTGCCCGACGGGGAAAAGCTGGAAGAGTGCAGCCGGATTGTGCTGCATCCCTACACAGCGGCGGCGCTGGCGGACCACAGTGCGGAGGGAAATCAGGTTTTGAATCAAGTCTGGAATATCTTATTCCGGGCGGAAGATCCCGTCTGCCCGCACATAGAAACGATTGTGTCGGCCTTGTGCCCGAAGTGCGGCAGAGCGGTAACGGGGGAAAATTTGCCCCTGTTTACGCGGGAGCTGGGGCTGGCGGCGGCGCTGCGGCAGGACGATTCGGACCACCTGGCGGCCGCTCTCCTGGACCTGATTGAAGCAAAGCGCTACACCAAGCAGTACGACCTGGGAGAAATGGTCTGTGCGCTGGCCCAGGACAAGCCCCTGCTGACCCAGCTGAAGGACGTGGGCTTTTTGCGCAAATACCGGGCGGTCTACTGGAAAATCTGGCAGGGCAGCATCCTGGAGGCCCTGGACGATATGACGGGAATGCTGCTGGAAAATCAGGTCCGCAGCTCTGAGGAGGCGTTTTTGCAGCTGTATCTCTCCGCCGCGGCCTATCTGGAGCAGGTTCCGGCATTCCTCTTCGGAAAAACCCAGCTGGCCGGGCTCTACCAGCGCAGGAATCAGCTGGAACAGTATCAGGCCATTGTGGACGAGCTGAAGGAAATGGGGGTAGAGGAGTGGTAACGGTAGTTGGCCTGGGCTTTGTGGGCTTGACGACGGCCCTGGGCCTTGCGGAGTACGGACATACCGTGTACGGCGTGGAGACGGACCTGGACCGGCTGGCCACCATTCAGTCCGGCAGGCTCCCGTTTTTAGAACCGGGCCTGGGGGATGCGCTGGAACGGCATCTGGGCGGGAATTTTATTCCCACAGCGGAGCTGCGTGAGGCGGTGGAGCGCAGTGAAATTATTTTCTACTGTGTCGGCACTCCCTGCGGGCCGGACGGCCAGGCGGATTTGACGGTCCTGTTCCATGCGATGGAGCGGACGCTGGATGTGATCGCGGACGATACCTTTCGCGTTCTTGTGGTCAAATCCACCGTTCCGCCCACCACGACGGAAAAACGCATTGTGCCCTTTGCGGCCGCGCGGGGGAAAAATCTGGGTGTGGCCAACAATCCGGAATTTCTGCGGGAAGGCCGCTGCTGGGAGGATTTCATCCACGCGGACCGGATCGTGCTGGGGGTTGGAGACAGCCTCACGGAGGAGCGTCTGCGGGCGCTCTATAAACCGTCCGGGGTCCCGATTTACGCGGTGTCCCGCAATACGGCGGAGTTTATCAAATACCTGTCCAACACCGTGCTGGCCTGTCTGATCAGCTACGCCAACGAGATGAGTCTGGCGGCGGACGCAATCGGAGATGTGGATGTGGCGGGGGCGTTTCGGATTTTACATAAGGACCGCCGCTGGCAGAACGGTTCGATTCGGGACTATTTTTATCCCGGGTGCGGCTATGGCGGCTACTGTCTGCCCAAAGACACCAGCGCGTTTTATGCCGCCGCCCGGTGCGCGGGCTTTGACAGCCGGATTCTTCAAGAGGTAATCCGGACCAACGAAGGGATGCCGGAGCAGACCGCCGCGCGGATTATACGGGCGGCCGGCAGCTCGCCGGAGGCGTGTATTGGTATCCTGGGCCTGTCGTTCAACCCCAACAGCGATGATGTTCGGGACACGCCCAGCGCAAAAATCATTCAGGCGCTGAATGAGGCGGGCTATTGCAATATTTTGGGCTACGATCCGGTGGCGATGGCGGCATTTGAGAGGCAGTACGACTTGGCGTATCGGTGCGCGGCAGGACTGGAGGAGGTACTGGAAAAAGCGGATGTGCTGGCCATAACAACGGCGTGGCGGGAATTTGCCGGTTTAAAGACCAGGACAAGCAAACCAATCGTGGACTGCCGGTATATGCTGGCGTAAAATATGAAATAAATCAGGCGGCCGCCTGATTTTATACGTCCTTTTAGGACGTATAAAAATGATTCAATGGCAGGTGAATATATGAACGCTAAGCAGAACAGCGCTTTCAAACAGCTTTCCTGGCAGTTTTTGCAGCAGAACTATGACTATGTGTGGCTGCATACCATGCTCCGCAAAGCAAATTCGGTTTCCGCAAACAATGCAACATTGATTACGGGATCATCCCTGGCCCTGAATGGGATTCAAGAAAATTTATGGAAAAACGCCACGAATTGTTCCATGCACTCACAGGATTTCTACTACGATTTTTTGTGTGCCCGTAAGGTAATAACCTCCGCCTCGATTGGGCGCAGGTTCAAACGGTGTTTTATCGTGGTGGCGTACTACAACGCCTATTCAGATCTCTCCCGCAGCACAATCTATCGCACAAACTGGATCCCTCGTATTTATGCTCCGATTTTTCAAGATACCCACAACTGGAAAGATCCGGACAAATATGAGCTTTGGTCCGCGTTTGAGGCTGTGCCGGAAAAAGTACGATTGGACTGCGAGAAAATCGCGGAAAAGGAAATGCTGAAACTGGGCACCTACTACAATTCCCTTCGCAAAAGGGGCTCCATCTTCGATTTGAAGGGACGAAAGTGGTGGGAGCTGACGGAGGAGGAGCGGCTTTCCCTGGGCATTATGCGGTCTGAAGGCCACAACAAAGGATTTCAGCGGTACTGCGAGAGCGCGGAAGAAAATCAGGAGATTTTGAATGACTATGTCCATTTCCTGCATCTGCACGACATTATGCCGATTTTGGTGATCCCGCCCTTCACCCCGGTGTATAAGCAGTATGTAAAGCGGGAAATCCGGGATAATATGATCCAAATGGTGGACCGTGTGCCGGAGGATGTACATTATGTTGATTTCAATGATGGTTCCATATTTGGGCCGGAGGATTTTGTGGATACGGATCACTTGAGCGAAAAGGGCGCCCGCAAGATGAGCGCGATTCTGGTGGAGATGTTTGGCGCGTAGTCCTGGCCCGCACCCTTCAGGGACAGCCTCCGGGTAAGGGGCTGTCCTCTGTAGTACAAAGGGAAAATGATGAAACAACACCCGCCGAAAGACAATTTCTTTTCGGCGGGTGTCAGTTTTCTTATGCTATGGCCCCAAGAGGGGACTTTTTATGCCGGTTCCAGTTCCGGCTCCGGGGTGGGAGAGAGGTTCATGACAGAAATCTCATAGGCCACCCGCTCCTGAGTTCCGTCCGGGAGGACTTTTGTGTATGTACGGCTTTGGAGCCGGCCCTCCAGCCGCAGAGGGCTGCCCACCTCCATCTGGCCGCACTGGTGGGCCAGACTGCCCCAGGCGATGCAGGGCAGGTAGTCCGCCCGGCCGTACCGGCGGTTTACCGCCAGGATCATGTCGCAGATCACCCGCCCCAAAGGGGTGGACCGCAGGCTGGGGGGCTTGCAGATGGTGCCCGCCAGGGTCAGGTGGTTTTCGTCCTCCTCCAGTTCCGTTTCCGGGAACAGCTCCCGGGCGTAGACGGTAATGACCAGCCGGCTGCCCACGCCGGACTTGTTGTTGTAGGAGCGCACCTGTCCCAGCAGGGACACCCGGTCCCCTTCCAGGAGGGGACAGCGCTCCAGCATCGGGGCGGAAGCCACCACGTTAATGTGGTCCTCCGCACCGGACAGCCGGCACACCGTCAGGGGAAAGACCCGGTAGTCCACGCCGTGGTTGCTGTGGGAGGGCTGCGGTGGGGCGGCGACCCGGCCCCGGAGAAAAATTTTGTTTTCGTTCCACTCGGTTTGCATAGCGATACAACACCCCTATCGTTTGTTGCTCCAGTATATGCGGGGAAACAGAGGGGTATGTCCGCTTTTTATTTTGCGTAGTTGTCGAAGTAGCCCTGGATTAAAATAATGGGAGTGCCCTTGTCGCCGCTGCCGCTGGTCAGATCGCACAGACTGCCGATCAGGTCGGTGAGCTGGCGGGGGGTGGTGCCCTGGCTGGCCATATTGCCCTTCAGGCTGCCGCTCTTCTGGGCGATGCTGGCCCGGACCGCATCGGTGAGGGCTTCACCGGACAGGTTGGCGAAGTCGTTGTCCGCCAGATACTTCAGCTTCAGCTCGTTAGGCTGGCCCTCCAGGCCGCTGGTGTAAGCCGGACTGACCACCGGGTCGGCCAGCTCCCAGATTTTTCCCACCGGGTCCTTGAAAGCGCCGTCACCGTAAATCATAGCCTCCAGGCGCTTGCCGGTGGCGGCTTCAAGGCTCTTCTGGAGCTTGTCCACAAAGCTCTGGCAGTCCCGGGGGAAGAGCTTCACGCTCTCCTCGGTGGCCTTGTTGGAGCCCAGCAGGCCGAAGCGCTCGTTGCAGCCTGAGCCGTTCACCGGAGCGGTCATTAAGTCACTGAGCAGGAGCACCTTTTCGGCTCCGGCCTTTTGCAGCCGCCGCTGGGAGCGGAACCGAGTGTGAATGTCGCAGCAGAGCACCTGGCTGGTGTGCCGCAGTACGGCGCGCACATCGTTGGCAAAGATAAATTCTACCTGGCAGCCCTGCTCCTGGAACAGTGTTTTGTAGTATTCCACATAGTCCACGCCGGTGAAAGGGTGCTTTTCGTAGCCGAACAGCTCCCGGTAACGCTTCTCATCCAGCACGTCACTCCAGGGGTTGACCCCCTTCTCATCCAGCAGATCTTCGTCAAACAGGTGGTTGCCCACCTCGTCGGCGGGGTAGCTGAACTGGATATAGGCTTTTTTGAAAGCCCGGGCCACGCCCTTGAGGCAGATGGCGATCCGGTTGCGGCTGAGGATGGGGAAGGTAAGGCCGATGGTATCGCCGTCAAATTTGTTCCGGCAGTCCTGGGCGATGGCGTCGATGGTGGCGTAATTGCCCTGGGCCCGGGCCACGACGGCTTCGGTGACAGCCACGATGTCCCGGTCCTGAAGGGTGAGCTGCTGCTCGTCCCGGCAGGCCAGAATGGCGTCGGTGACAATTTGGATCAAGTCGTCGCCCTGCCGGATGACGGGGCAGCGCACGCCGCGGGAAACAGTACCCACAGTTCTCATAATTGCATAACTCCCTGCTTTTTAGCGTTTGTTTGGGATAAACCCTCTCTATTATACGCGCAGCGGAGAGGATTGTAAATATTTTTTCCACAAAAAACCTGTCAGAGCGTCCGGACAGGAAAAACGCCGCAGATGTTTGAACATCTGCGGCGTTATTTGCAGGCTTGTTCAGATCACACCGGCCAGAACCAGCGCCATCACCACGAACGTGGCAAGCAGGAACAGGGAGAACAGCAGGAAACCGGCGTTCCATTTTTTCGCCGTTTCCTCCTGGGTCTGGGCGGAGGGGGGAACCAGTCCGGATTTGCGCAGGGCTGTAACCACCGGCTTATAGAGCAGCAGAGTGGCGGCCATATTCATGCCGCCCTTGGCCAAGTTGAAGGGCAGGAACAGGGTGGGCAGCATAGCCACCACATCCGCCCGGGGCAGCCCCATGTAGATAGGGGTAATCAGCCAGTTCCACAGCAGCATAATGACCACCAGAGCCGCTATGCCGCCGAACAGGCCGATCACAGCGCCTTTTTTGGTGTGCAGCTTCTGATAGACCACAGAGGCGGTGCAGCAGAAGGCGCAGGTGGCCAGCACATTCATCAGGAAGCCCCATAGACCGGTGTGACTGATGGTGACCATCTCGATCAAAGCCACGGCGGTGGAGATCAGAGCCGCCGCCAGGGGGCCGAAGGTGAAGCCGCCGATGCAGATTACCACGTCCTTGAAGTCGAAGTCCAGGAACATAACGCCGGGCATCAGCTTGGACACAAGCATCACAACATAGGCAATGCCGGTGAGCATAGCCAGGCTGACCACGGTTTTGGTATTCATTTTCGTGCGGGCAGGGACCGGGGATACGGGGGTAACGTTGGGCTGAGACATAAAAAAGCACTCCTTTTTTTGTGGTACACCTGAAAAAGTCCATGCCTTTCAGGTGTGAAACAATAAAAAGAAGCGCTTTGCCGCGCAAAAACAGCGCGCATATTGTTTTACACATATCTTCTTCCATCCGGACTGTAACCGTTGGTCCCGGAGTTGCACCGAGTCAGCGGGCGTTCACGCGCCCGGTCGCGGACTATACCGCCAGTGGGGAATTTCACCCCGCCCTGAAGACAGTTCCATTCAGTTGTCCGGGAGTAATTATAACACAGGCGCTTGCAGAATGCAAGATGAAATTTTACTTGTTTTTTTAAAAACTGGAAAGCAGCTGGAAAAACTGCCGGAAGATGGAGGCGGTCTGCGCACGGGTCGCCGGACTTTTGGGGCGAAGGCTGCCGTCCTCAAAGCCGGAGAGCAGTCCTTGACTGACCGCCCAATCCAGGGGCTGCACCGCATAGCTGGAAACGGCGCGGCAGTCGGAAAAGCGCTGGAGGGAGGACGCGCCCGCGGGGTCCAGCCCCTGCTGCTTTGCATACTGGAAGAGGAATACCGCCAGCTGTTCCCGGGTGACCGGAGCGTCCGGACGGAAGAGCCCGCCGCCGGTTCCGCGGGTGAGGCCCTGGGCCGCCGCCCACTCCACCGCGTTGGTGTAATACGCGCCGGCCGGTACGTCCCGGAAGGTATTTCCGCTGCGGACCGCCGGATTACCCGCCAGATTATACAGAATGGTTACAATCTGGCTGCGGGTTGCCGGGGCGTGGGGGGAGAAGGCGGAAGCGCTGGTGCCGCTGAAGAGCTGGTTTTGATGCACGTATGCGACGGCCTCATAGTACCATGTGTTTTGGGCCACATCCCGGAAGGGGTTGTTCCAGGGGCTGGAAGAGGCGGCCTTGTGCTGGATTTTGTCAAACACCACAACATAGGCGGAAGCGTGCTGGAAGGGGAACGCCATCCGGCCTGTAGAATCCACCCGGGAGGCGTGCTGGAATTCCAGCGCACGGCGGCTGGGGTTGTAGTAGTACAGATTGGCCCAGAGGCCAATGTTCTGCCGGTCCGTTTTCATGGAAAGCTGTGCGTCAAACCCGAACGCGCCGCTGTGGGCCAGAGAAAACTGCGCGGTGCGGGAGGTGCCTGCAATCTCGCGGACCACCGCATCGGGGACGGCGCCGGATGTTGGGTCAACGCTCAAATCCAGCTTGTCGAAGGAGGTGCCCTTGGGTACGTCTCTGCCCCGAATGGTCCAGATGCTGTCGCCTGTCTGGATGCTGAGGGTTACCGGCCGGCCGGCCAGGGTTTTCAGGACATTCGCTTCTACCACGGCCTTGCCGGAGGGCAGATTCATGGCAACGGTGCTGCCGGGCCGGGCGGAGTAGAGCTTGGAGACCGTCTGCTGGGCGGGGGTCTGAGGGGGCGTGTAGCTGGAAGAGCTGGAGGAACTGGACGAGCCGCCCGACGAGCCGCCGGAGGACGATCCCCCGCCGGAGGAACCGCCCGACGAGCCGCCGTTGCCGCCGCCGCTGGGCGGCGTGTAAACGCTCCAGCGGGCGGTGAGGGAGACATCATGCTCCGGCATCCGGAAGCTGGTATCCGCCTGGCTGGGGTTCTGGAGGGTAACGCCGGAGGCGGTCCATCCTGCAAAAATATATCCGCTTCGGGAACCGGCGTGAATATTGACCAGTTCGTCTTTCCCATAGAGACCCGCGCCGGAGGCGGAGGCGTAGCTGTCCTGGATGGAGACGCGGTAGGTTTCTGTTTCTACGGGGGGGAGGGAGGCGTCCTGAATTGAAATGGTATATGTGGTGGTTTGGCCCTGATAGGTGATGGTGAGGGTCTGGCGCTCCACGGCAGCAGAGGAGTCAAAGCCGTTGACCATGCCGGCCGTTACAGCAGCCGTCTGGGAAGAGCCGTCGGACATGGAAACCAGAATGGTTAGTCCGGTCACGTCCAGAGCCTCCCCGGTCTGATAGACGGTCTTGTGGGCGGTGCTGCTGACGGCGATGGAATCGACTGTAAGAGGCGGGGGCGTGATGGTGGAATCGTCTGTGATAATCAGCGTGGTGGAGGCGGACAAGGGGGTATTTCCCACCGTATGCTCTTTGGGGATTGTGATGTCGAACTTATACGTGCCGGCAGGGAGCAGCGAAGAGTCGGTTGTAGAAAAATAGAAACTTTCTGCGCCATTATCATCCAGGGAAGCTTCAAACTGAAAGCCGTAAGTCGAGGTATAGTAATAAGTGCCGTCATTTTCATGGCGAGTTAAATCCTTGCCATCCAGCCGCACGGTTAGCGGAACATAGCTTAAATAACTGTTTGGGGCGGCATAGGTTACCGTAATTGGAATCGCCGCCTCCGTTTCCTGGGGAGAGACTACGACCTGCGGAGGAAGCTGGAAGGTCTCCACAATCACTGGGGCCGGGTCGCCGCCGGAGCCGCTTGCGCCCACCCAGTCGCCGTTGGGGTTCCGAACCAGCTGAACGGGGGCGCTGCTGGAGCCTGCCGGCAGAGCGAAGGAAGCTTCGCCGGATTGGGGCGCTCGGATGTAGGTGTGCCCATTGGTAAGCGGATCGGAGGCGTTACTGAAAATCTCACCTACGGCGAAAATCGTTGCGTTGGCCACACTGCCCTGAATGGTCAGGGTCTGATCCGGGGCCAGAATCAGCGATCCGCCGCCTGTAAAGTTTTGAATGGTCAAATCCGGAATGTAGTTTGCAAGATTCAACGCCGCGCCGTTCTTTATGGTAATATTGGAATTGGCGCTGTAAAAGCTGCTGCCTTGTGCGGGTTTCAGGTTGCCGCGTTCAACGGTGAGGCTGCCGATGCTTTGAAATGTTACATATTCGTTGAGACTGTTTTTCGGATCAGTATAGATCACGTCCGGAACATTTCCGTCCGTTCCGGTTCTGCCGTCTACAGAGGAAACCGAGGCATTGAGCCGAAGCGTAACCGGTCCGGAAACCCTGAATCTCTCAGGGGACGGCGCCGGGGGAGCGGGCTCCTCCTGATCAAACCAGTTATCAGGGACATACGTTTCCAGCGCGCCGCAGGCGTATATATTCTTGATTTTGTAATTTATACCGGTATTGACCACAATTTCAGCGCTGCCGGTAAATTCGTTGTCTTGTCCTGCACCGCTGAGACTGCCGGCATATAGATTGCCTACAGTGGTTGTTCCATCCACTACAATTTTGCCATGGGCGCCAGGCTGCGGGATGGGATCATAAGTATTCACATCACCCGTCAGGCCGCCGCAGAGCGCATGGACTTCACGCGAACCGGAGCTGCGGGATACATTGTTGAGGGTGAGGGTATAGCCGTTTGCCATAATGGCATTGCGTACATTGTTTTCAAAGGACAGCTCTATGTCCTGAAAGGTGACGTCGGCACCCAGCACAATTCCGCCGGCGCGAAGCTGCAGGGTGCCGCCCTGGATGGTGACGCTTTTTGTGATGCACCAGGGGGCGGACTTGCTTGCGAGATCATTTACTAAGCAGCTGCCGTTTAATACAATGGTATCGCCGTCTTGTACTGCATCACTGTTGATCAGGTTACGGAGCTTCTCTTCGGTTGTTCCGTAGCCGCCATCCACTGTATGGGTTTGGGACCGGCTTGGAAGGGGGCTGAAGGCATAGGCGGGGGGAAGCAGCGTACTGGCGAGGCACAGCGCGGCCAGCAGGGCAAGGGGGCGGAAAAAAATGTTTTTCTTCATAAGTTTTCCTCTCTCTGAAAATAATAACTTTTACGGAGAAATTATACCATGTTGAAGGAAAAAAGGAAAGCATTTTTCCCCAAAGAAAAATATTCCAAAAGGGAATCAACCAGAAAAAAAGAGAGGGGGGCTGTTCAGCTTATAAAAAGTCGAGAATTTCCTGGGGAATGGGAAAATACAAGGTCCCATTGTCCTGCTCCTGCCCGGCGGCGGTCCCGCATTCGGGGCGTTCAGACTTTTCTGGCCGGATACTTGCAAGGGAAGAAAAATTTTGATATAATAAACCCCAAATCTTGAAAAAACGGGGAGGCGGCTTGGTTTGGGTTCACTCAGCAGCTTTATTGAGCAGTTGGATTGGGTAGGAATTTTGATGCTGCTGGCCGGTGCGGCAGTCAGTCTGGTGTGCATCACCGTTCACGAGCTGTCCCACGGTCTGATTGCCTACCGGCTGGGGGACCCCACCGCCAGGATCAACGGCCGGCTCACCCTCAACCCCCTGGCCCACATCGACCCGGTGGGTCTGCTTATGATGCTCACCGTCCGGGTGGGCTGGGCCAAGCCGGTGCCGGTGGATCTGCGCAATTTCCAAAGGCCCAAGCGGGACATGGCCCTCACCGCCCTGGCGGGGCCGGCCTCCAACTTCCTGCTGGCGATGCTGGCCCTGGGCATCGGCTCGTTGCTGTTTCACTTTGTCCCGGATGGGAAGGTGATGGCCTATGGCCTGTTTTTCTGCTGCTATACGGCGGTGCTCAGTGTAGGCCTGGGGCTTTTTAATCTGCTGCCCGTCCCGCCCCTGGACGGCTCCAAAATCCTGTTTTCCCTGCTGCCCGACCGGGTTTACGGGAAAATCCTGCGGTATGAGCGCTACTTCATCCTGGCGGTGGTGCTGCTGGCCTGGACGGGCCTGTTCAGCGGCCCCCTGTCCTGGTGCATGGAGCGGGTGCTGTGGGGGCTGTGCCAGATTACCCGGTTCCCCTTCTTTGTGGTGGAGTATTACTTTTTCTGAGATGAGGCGATTGTTTGGATAGTCCGATCTACCATCTGGAGCACGTGGTAAAGGCCAGGGCAGAAAATCTGGAGGATTTCACCGGCCCGCTGGACCTGATTCTCCACCTGCTCAGCAAAAACAAGATGGAGATTCAGGACATCCAGATCGCCCTGATTTTAGAGCAGTACCTGGAGTGGATGGACCGCCGCCGGGAGATGGACCTGGAGGTAGCCAGCGAATTTGTGGCCATGGCCTCCCATCTGGTGTACATCAAGACCCGGATGCTCCTGTCGATCCACGACGAAGAGGCCCTGTCCGAGATGGAGCAGCTCATTGCCTCCCTGGAGGCCCGGCAGCGGGACGAGAACTATTTGAAAATCAAGTCCGTGCTCTCCCCCCTGGAGCGGCGCTGGCAGTATGGCCGGGACTACATCCCCAAGCCCCCGGAGGGCCTGCCCGCCCGGAAGCGCTACGAGTACGTCCATGAGCGGGAGGACCTGGCCCGGGCCATGCTGGCGGTGCGCCGCCGGATGGGCGAAAAGCTCCCCCCGCCGGTGGCGGCCTTTCAGGGCATCGTGGGCCGGGAGCCCTATCCGGTGGCGGAGAAGGCGTCGGAGCTGCTGCGACGGCTGCTGGTGACGGGGGTTACCCGGTTTCGGGCCCTGTTCCGGGGCAGCCGCAGCCGCTCGGAGGTGGTGGCCACCTTTCTGGCGGTGCTGGAGCTGTGCAAATCCAAGCGGCTTCAGCTGGCGGGGAGCCAGGAGGAGTGCACGGTCACGGTGCTGGACAAGCCCGCGCCGGAGGAGAGCGAGGAGGATACATGGAGCTGAAGGAACTGGAGCGCAGCCTGGAGGCGGTGCTCTTCGCGGCGGGGGAGCCGGTGCCGGTGGAACGGCTGTGTCTGGGACTGGACAGCGACCGGCCCACCATCGACGCGGTAGCCCAGAAGCTGATGGACCAGTATAAATACGAGCGCCGGGGCATCCGGCTGGTCCGGCTTGACGCCAGCTATCAGCTGTGCTCCGCCCCGGAATACGCGGACCATGTGCGCAAAACCCTGGAGAGCCGCCGCCCCCCCAAGCTGTCCCCGCCGGCCCTGGAGGTACTGGCGGTAATCGCCTATTTCCAGCCGGTGACCCGGGCCTATGTGGACCAGGTCCGGGGGGTGGACAGCTCCTATACGGTGGGGCTGCTGCTGGAGCGGGAGCTCATTGAGGAGGGCGGCCGGCTGCCGGTGCCCGGGCGGCCCATTTTATACAAAACCACCAAGAATTTTCTGCGGTGCTTTGGTTTGACCAGTCTGGAGGAGCTGCCCGCCCTGCCTGAACTGCCCAAGGAGGGGGAGCAGATGACCCTGAAGCTGGAGCAGGCGGCGGCCGCACTCCAGGAGGAGGAGACATGAACGGCTATGTGATTGCCGCGCTGATTGTCGCTGTTTTGTGGTGGATCGGGCGCATCCGGGTGGGGGGCGGCGCAAGGCTGGGGGACCAGGGGCTTTCCGCCTGGGTCCGGCTGGGGCCGAAGCAGATCGTTCTCTATCCTCTTAAACCCAAAAAGGACACCCCCCCCAAGAAGCCCAAGAAGCCCAAAAAGCCCAAGAAAGCAAAACCGAAAAAAGAGAAGCCCCCCAAGCCCAAAACCACCCTGGCGGAAAAGCTGCGCTCCGGCAAGCTGCTGGCGGAGACCTTTGTACCCATCGCCCTGGAGGCGGCCAAGGGGTTTGCTTACAAGCTGCAAATTGACGTGCTGGAGCTGTACATCCACGTGGGGGCCGGCGACCCGGCGGACGGGGCGGTCCTCTATGGCCGGGCCAACGCCCTGGCGGCGGCGGTGTGGATTCCCATGAACGATGCGTTTCACATCCGGGAAGGCAGGGTCCGGGTGGACTGGGACCCGCTGGCGGAGCGGCTGACCTGCGCTGGACAGCTGGCCCTGTCCCTGCGGATTGGGCAGATCCTTTGGATCGGCCTGCGATTTGGAGTCAAAGCCCTGGCGGGCTTGCTGCGCTATCGGCGCTTGAAAAGAAAGGCGGTTTGAATTATGGAGAAGCAACATCCCATCAGCGAGCTGGTAGAGTCCACGTTGAACAACATCCGGAGCTTTGCCCAGACCAACACCATCATCGGCACCCCCATCAAAACGGAGGATGTGACCCTGATTCCCGTCTCCCGGATGTCCATCGGCTACGGGGGCGGCGGCATGGAGCTGTCCGCCAAGGACGGCAAGATATCCGACGGCAGCTACGGCGGCGGCACCGGCGCCGGGGCCCGGCTGGACCCGGTGGCCTTTCTGATTGTACGGGGGGACAGCGTCAAGCTGCTGCCCGTGGCCCCGCCGCCGGCCACCACCATCGACCGGGTCATCGAAACGGTCCCCGAGGTGGTGGACAAGGTGACGGTCTTTATTGAAAAGCAGCAGGAGAAAAAGGCGGCAGCCGCCGCAGAAAAAATGGAAGCGGCGGATTTGGCGGAGTAATTCCCCAAAAGAGGGAGACAATAGGGTCACACTGATTTTCTGAAAAAAGGGTGACCCATATTGAAACGTATTGTGTCCATTTTACTGATTTTTCTGCTTCTGCCCAAGCCCGCCGCCGGAGCAATCAGCACCGGGGCCTCCTCCGCCGTCCTCATGGACGCGGACAGCGGGCGGGTGCTCTACGCCCACAACCCCCACGACAAACGGCTGATTGCCAGCATCACCAAGCTTATGACCGCTCTGGTGGTTCTGGAGTCCGGGGCGGACCTGCGGGAGCTGGTGAAAATCGACGGAGAGTCCGTCCGGGCGGAGGGCTCCTCGATCTACCTGCGCCCCGGGGAGGAGATCACGGTGGAGGGGCTGCTGTACGGCCTGCTGCTCCACTCGGGCAACGACGCTGCCCTGGCCCTGGCCCTCCACTGTGGGGGGACGGTGGAACATTTTGTGGCGCAGATGAACCAAAAGGCCCAGGAGCTGGGAATGCGGGATTCCTGCTTCGCCAACCCCAACGGCCTGAACGCGGAAAACCACTACTCCACCGCCTACGACATGGCCCTGCTGGCCCGGGCCTGTCTGGAAAACCCCATTTTGGCGGAAATCGCTTCCACTAAGAGCATTTCCACCGCGGGGCGGGTGTTTACCAACCACAACAAGCTGCTGTGGCGGTATGAGGGGTGCGTCGGCCTGAAAACCGGCTACACGGAGAAGGCGGGCCGGACCCTGGTGTCCGCCGCCCGGCGGGACGAGACCACCCTGATTGCGGTGACCCTCAACGACCCGGACGACTGGAAGGACCACGCCGCCCTGCTGGACTACGGCTTCGAGACCTATACCCGGCAGGAGCTGGTCCGGGCGGGAGAGGAAATCACCAGTCTGCCCCTGGCCGGCTCCCTGCTCCCCCGCGTAAAACTCCTGGCGGGAGAGGGGGCGTGCTACCCCCTGCGGGCGGGAGAAAATCTCCGGCGGGAGGTGGTCCTCCCCTCCTGCGTCCCCCAGGCCCCGGTCCGCGCCGGCCAGCCGGCGGGGGAGCTGGTCTGGCGGCTGAACGGAGAGATTGCCGCCCGGGTCCCTCTGGTGTACGCCGGGGACGTTGCAGACTGCCGGTATCAGGCAAAGGAGTTTTCATGGAAGAACGTGTTCAAAAACTGATTTCCCTGTGCGGTCTGGCCTCCCGCCGCCGGGCGGAGGAGTGGATCGAAGCCGGACGGGTGTCCGTCAACGGGCAGAGGGCCCGGCTGGGAGACAAGGCGGACCTGGAGCGGGACCGGGTGGAGGTGGATGGCCGCCCCCTGCGCCCTGCGGGGGAGCACCGCTATCTGATGCTCCACAAGCCCCGGGGGGTGGTGACCACCCTGTCCGACGAGAAGGGCCGGAAAACCGTGGCCCAGCTGGCTTCCGGCTGCGGGACGCGGGTTTGGCCGGTGGGCCGGCTGGACCTGGACTCGGAGGGGCTGCTGCTGCTTACCGACGACGGGGAGCTGACCAATTTTCTGCTCCACCCCCGCAACCGGGTGGAGAAGGAATACCTGGTGTGGGTGACCGGAGATCTGGAGAAGGGCCTGCCGGTGCTGTCCTCCCCCATGGAGCTGGATGGGGAGCGGGTCAACCCCGCTGAAGTGCGCCGGGGGAAGTCCACCGGCAGCGTCCATCAGCTGTCCGTCACCATCCGCCAGGGGAAGAACCGGCAGGTACGGCGGATGTGCGCCCAGGCAGGGCTGAAAGTCCTGCGCCTCAAGCGGATCCGGGAGGGGAGCCTGTCCCTGGACCGGCGGCTGCGGCCGGGGGAGTGGCGGCCTCTCACCGACGGGGAGACCGCCCGGCTGCTGCAAGAGCTGCGGGGATAAAAAATCCACTTGCTTTTTCTTCCAAAAACCGATATGATAGACCCACATTGTATCGACAGGCGGAATAAGGGAGGAGAACCCATGGATATTTTGGCGCGGATCCAGGAAAATACAAAGGATTTTTCCAAGGGACAAAAGCGCATTGCCGCCTTTATCCTGGAGTCCTATGACAAAGCCGCCTTCATGACGGCCAGCCGCCTGGGAAAGCAGGTGGGAGTGAGCGAATCCACGGTCGTCCGCTTCGCCGCAGAGCTGGGCTTTGAAGGCTACCCCAGTATGCAGCAGGAGCTGCAAAAAATGATCCGCAGCCGCCTCACCTCCGTGCAGCGCATCGCGGTGGCCCGGGACCGGATCGGCAGCCAGGACGTGCTGGACTCGGTGCTCCAGCAGGATATGGAAAAGATACGCCAGACGCTGGAGGAGGTGGACCGGGAGAGCTTTGACAAAGCCACCGACGCCATCGCCGGCGCCCGGAAAATTTACATTGTGGGGGTGCGCTCCTCCCAGGCCCTGGCGGCCTTCCTCCACTTCTACCTGAGCCTTATTTTCGACGGGGTGGTGCTGGTGAGCGCCAACAGCGCCAGCGAGGTGTTCGAGCGGCTGTTCTGGGTGGGCCCGGAGGACGTGGTGCTGGGGATCAGCTTTCCCCGGTACTCCACCCGGACGGTGGAGGCCATGAAATTTGCCCGGGACCGGGGCGCCACCACGGTGGCCATCACCGACAGCGAGGCATCCCCCCTGGCCCGGGAGTCCAAATATACCCTCACCGCCCGCAGCGATATGGCCTCCTTTGTGGACTCCCTGGTGGCGCCATTGAGCCTGGTGAACGCCCTGCTGGTGGAGGTAAGCCGGAAGAAAGACGACAATTTGGGCAAAACCTTCCAGTCCCTGGAGAAAATTTGGGAGGATTACGGGGTATATCAGAAGGCTGTGGAGACAGAATGAGAGAGATTTTAGTCGTTGGCGGCGGGGCTGCCGGCATGATGGCCGCCATTACCGCCGCCCGGCAGGGGGCGGCGGTGCGCCTGCTGGAGCGCAATTCCAAGGTGGGGCGCAAGCTGTACATTACGGGCAAGGGCCGCTGCAACGTGACAAACCACTGCTCCGGCGAGAAGGTGCTGGAAATGGTCCCCCGAAACAGCCGGTTTCTCTACGGGGCCATATCCCGAACCCCTCCCGCCTGGGTGGAGGAATTTTTTTCTGCCCTGGGCGTAGAACTGAAGGTAGAGCGGGGGGACCGGGTCTTTCCCGCATCGGACCGGGCGGCGGATCTGATCGACGCCCTGTTCTTCGAGCTGAAGCGCCTGGGGGTAAAAATCCTCCAGGACCGGGCGGTCTCCCTCTTGGTGGAGGAGGGCCGGATTGCCGGGGTGCGGGGAGAGCGGGGGGTCTATCCGGCTCATGGGGTGATTCTGGCCACCGGCGGGGCCTCCTACCCCGCCACCGGCTCCACCGGGGACGGCTACCGAATGGCCCGGGAGGCGGGCCACACCATTGTGGAGCCCAGGCCCTCCCTCGTCCCTCTGGAGTCCAACGACGGCTTCTGCGGGGCCATGCAGGGACTGGCCCTGAAAAACGTGGTCTTACGGGTGAAAAACCAGAAGAAAAAGACCGTGTTCCAGGAGCAGGGGGAGCTGCTGTTCACCCACTTCGGCCTGTCCGGGCCCCTGGTCCTCAGCGCCAGCGCCCATATGCGGGACTTTGACCGGGATGCCTACACCTGCGTCATTGACTTAAAACCCGCCCTGGACGAGCAGACGCTGGACGCCCGGTTCGTCCGGGAGCTCACCCAGGGGGCCAACAAGGACATGGATAATCTGCTGAACGCGCTGGCTCCCCGGCTGCTGGTTCCGGTGCTGCTGAAGCGGGCGGACATTCCCGGGGACAGGAAGGCCCGGGACCTGACCCGGCAGGAGCGCCGCCGGCTGCTGGAGCTCTTCAAAAGCTTTTCTGTGTCGGTATCCGGCCCACGGCCCATTGCAGAGGCCATTGTCACCGCCGGAGGAGTGAAAACCTCGGAGGTGGACCCCAAGACCATGGAGTCGAAAAAAATCCCCGGCCTGTTTTTCGCCGGGGAGCTGCTGGATGTAGACGCTTATACCGGCGGCTTTAACCTGCAGATCGCCTGGGCTACTGGTCGGGCGGCGGGAGAATATGCAGTCCAGGAGGCGGAACAATGAACAAGAGCGTTGCGATTGACGGCCCCGCCGGGGCGGGGAAGAGCACCCTGGCCCGGCAGTTGGCCCAGCGGCTGGGATTTATGTATGTGGATACCGGGGCCATCTACCGGACGGTGGCCCTGTACACCATGCGCAGGGATATTCCCCCGGAGGAGGTGGTCCCGGAGCTGGCGGGACTGGACATTCAAGTGGAGTACGACGGCCAGGGCGTCCAGCGGATGCGCCTGAACGGCGAGGACGTGAGCGAGGCCATCCGGGCCCACCAGGTCTCCCGGCGGGCCTCTCAGGTGGCCGCCCTGCCGGAGGTCCGGGCCTTTTTGCTGGACTTCCAGCGCCGGCAGGCCCTGGAGCACAGCGTGGTGATGGACGGCCGGGACATCGGTACGGTGGTCCTGCCCCACGCGGACGTGAAGATTTTTCTCACGGCTTCCCCGGAGGTCCGGGCCCGGCGGCGGCTCCTGGAGCTGGAGCAGCGGGGCCAGTCCGCCCGGTATGAGCAGATTCTTCAGGACATCCGGGACCGGGACCGGCAGGATCAGTGCCGCTCTATCGCCCCTCTGCGCCAGGCGGAGGACGCGGTTTTGCTGGATACCTCCGGGCTGGACCTGGAGCAGAGTCTGGCGGCAATGCTGGAAATTGTCCATGGGAGGCAGGATACATGAGTACAGACGCGGTTTTTCGGCTTCTTTATATAATTTATTGGCCTATTTTTAATTTTCTCCACCCCATTAAGGCGGTGGGCCGGGAAAATATCCCCGAGGGGGCGGCGGTGATCTGCCCCAACCACACCACCGCGGGGGACCCGCTGTATGTTGTATTCGCTTTGGGGAGACAATATCCCGTGTGGGCTATGGCCAAGGCGGAGATATTGAAATGGCCGGTGCTGGGATGGCTGCTGAGCAAGGCGGGGGTTTTTGGGGTAGAGCGGGGTCACGCGGACCTGAAGGCCGCCAAAACCGCCATGAAATGCCTGAAATCCAACCATAAGCTGCTGATTTTCCCCGAAGGCACCCGTGTGGGTGAGGGGGAGTCCTCCGACGCCAAGGCGGGGGCGGCCCTGTTCGCCACCCGGACGGGGTCTCCCCTGGTCCCCGTGTACATCCAGCCCAAAAAGCGCCGCTTCCGCCCCACCACGGTAATCTTCGGCCAGCCCTACCACCCCCAGGTGGCTGGACGCAAGGCCACCTCGGAGGAGCTGCAGCAGATCGCCCACGACCTGATGCAGCGCATTCAGGCTCTGAGCCAGGAGGCCGCATGAAAACGCTCCGTCTGGCCCGGACCGCCGGGTTCTGCTACGGGGTGCGCCGGGCAGTGGAGCTGGCGGAGAGGACCGCCGGGGAGGGCAGGCCCTGCTGGATGCTGGGACCCGTGATTCACAACCGGGACGAGGTGGAGCGGCTGGAGGCCCTGGGCCTGCGCACCGCCCACAGCCCGGAGGAGATTCCCGACGGAGCCCGGGCCCTGATCCGCTCCCACGGGGAGAGCCGGGCGGTGCTGGAGGGGCTGAAGGCCCGGGGGGTGGAGCTGCTGGACGCCACCTGCCCCAACGTCAAGCGCATCCATGAGCTGGTGTGTCAGGCGGAAGAGCAGGGACGCAGGCCGGTGATTATCGGCACCCACGGACATCCGGAGGTGGAGGCCATCGCGGGATGGTGCCGCGCGCCGGTGGTGCTGTCCGGGCCGGAGGAGTTGAAAAAGTGGCTGGAAGAGGATGATAAAAATGGGAAAATCCCCCTAACTCTGGTCTCTCAAACCACCTCCACTCAGAAAATTTGGGAAGATTGCGTGAAAAAAGCAAAAAAAGAGTGTACAAACGCAGATTTTTTTGATACAATATGCGGAGCAACATCCAAACGCCAGGATGAGGCGGTCCGTCTGGCCCGGGAATGCGGGGCCATGGTGGTGGTGGGCGGCCGGCACAGCAGCAATACCAAGCGTCTTGCCCAGCTGTGCGGGCAGAGCTGCCCCCGCGTCCTGCTGATTGAGCGGGCGGCGGATCTCGATCTGTCTGATCTGAAACAGGCGGATGCTGTTGGAATCACGGCGGGGGCTTCTACCCCTGCGTGGATAATAAAGGAGGTCATGGACAAAATGAGTGAAGAAATCATGGAGATCGAACAGTCCTTTGCAGAGATGCTGGAGGAGTCGATCAAAACTATAAATACGGGGGAAACGGTCAAGGGCACAGTTGCAGCGGTCACGCCCACTGAGATCGAAGTGGAGCTTGGCTTTAAATATCCCGGCTACATTCCCGTATCCGAGATGACCGACGATCCCAACGCCAAGATGGAGGACATCGTTAAGGTTGGCGACGAGATCGAAGCCTATGTGGTGCAGGTCAGCGACCGGGACTGCATGGTCAAGCTGTCGAAGAAGCGCCTGGACATCGTGAAGGGCTGGGAGGAGATCGAGGCCGCCCAGGAGAGCGAGAATGTCCTGGAGGGCGTGATTACAGAGGACAACAAGGGCGGCGTGGTAGCCTCCATCAAGGGCGTGCGGGTGTTTATCCCCGCTTCCCAGACGGGCCTGCCCCGGGAGACCCCCATGTCCGAGCTGCTGAAGAAGAAGGTCCGCCTGGTCATTACCGAGGTGAACCGCTCCCGCCGCCGTGTGGTGGGCTCCATCAGCCGGGTGACCCGCGCCGAGCGGGCCGCCGCCGCCGAGAAGGTCTGGGCGGAGATCGAAGAGGGCAAGCGCTACACCGGCACCGTCAAGTCCCTCACGTCCTACGGCGTGTTTGTGGACATCGGCGGTGTGGACGGCATGGTCCACATCTCCGAGCTGTCCTGGAGCCGCATCAAGCACCCCTCTGAGATCGTGAAGGTGGGCGACACCCTGGATGTGTATGTCATTGCCGCCGATCAGGAGAAGAAGAAAATCTCCCTGGGCGTGAAGGACCGGAGCCAGGACCCCTGGAGTGTGTTCACCAGCACCTATCAGGTGGGCGATACGGCGAATGTGCGTATCGTGAAGCTGATGACCTTCGGCGCCTTTGCCGAGGTGGTCCCCGGTGTGGACGGCCTGATCCACATCTCCCAGATTGCCGACCACCGCATTGAGAAGCCCGGCGACGTCCTGGCCGAGGGCGACAAGGTGGATGTGAAGATTACCGACGTGGATATGGAGCGCAAGAAAATCTCCCTGTCCATCCGCGCCCTTCTGGAGGCCCCCGCTGTCGAGACGGAGGAGCCCGAGGAAGAAGCCGCCTCTTCTGAGGAATAAGAATCAAAACCCCCAGCACCGGAGCGATTTACGTTGCCTTCTGATGCTGGGGGTCTTATTTTAAAAGAAGGAGAAGAAGGGTATGATGCTGAATTTGCATCGCCCACCTGTTTTGCGGCAAATTTACCTTAATTTAGGAGAATCGTGAAAATTTTATTGTAGATTGGTACGATTTTACTTGTATTTGCCGGAAAAAGTTGATATAATAACGCAAGAGATTTGTGGCTGAGTCAAAACCGGGCGAAAAACGAAAAAGAAGTGGAGTGAGTGTACGGCAGGATAGATTCGGAGGTGTGAAATGTTCCAGGCGGGAGACAAAATTGTCCATCCCATGCACGGCGCCGGTATCGTAGAAGGTATCGTTGAGCGGAAAATCAACGGAGTCGTGCGTACGTACTATTCCCTGAAATTGCCAGTTCGGGCAATGGTAGTAATGGTCCCTACTGAGGGCAGCGATGAAATTGGCCTGCGGCCGGTGATCGGCCGGGAGGAGTCGGATCAGGTGATTGAGGCTCTGCCCACCATTGAGGCCACAATGACTTCCAACTGGAACCGTCGCTACCGGGAAAATATGGAACGGATGAAGAGCGGGAATTTGTTTGAGGTGGCCCGGGTAGTCAAGGGACTTACCCAACGGGACAACAAGAGAGGGTTGTCCACCGGAGAGCGGAAAATGCTGCATTCAGCCAAGCAAATCTTGATTTCTGAGCTGGTACTATCTCAGGACAGCAGTTACGAGGATATTGAGGCGCGTATCAACCACTCCTTGATCCAATCATAATGGCGGAGTGAGGCTGTGCCAACTTTAGAGAACCGAGAGGAGCCCTGTGGGGCTCCTCTTTTGCGCGGTTCAGGACTATACCCGCGGAAAATTCCTTGTGATTGTCCCACGCCCATGCTATAATAGGGTCAGTGAGACAAAATATGAGGGGGAGAGCGTATATGCTGAAGTGGCTGAAGAAAATCACCGGAAGAAGTAAGACCAGCCTGCCGCTGTGCTCCGTGGTGGTCCCGGCGGCGGGGAACGCCGCCCGGATGGAGGGGATCGACAAGGTGATGGCCCCGCTGGACGGCCTGCCGGTGCTGATCCGTACCCTGCGCTGTCTGGAACGCAGCCCCCTGATCCGGGAAATTATCGTGGTGACCCGGGAGGACCTGCTGGTCCCGGTGAGCCAGCTTTGCAAGGACTTCATGCTCCGGAAGGTCACCAAGGTCATTGTGGGGGGGGAGGAGCGCATTCACTCCGTCCAGGCGGGACTGCGGGAGGTACGGCCCGACGCGGAGCTGATCGCCATCCACGACGGCGCCCGGCCCCTGCTGCGCCAGGAGGTGCTGGAGGGGGCGATTTTGATGGCCCAGCGCACCGGAGCCGCCGCCCCGGCCATTCCCTTGACGGATACGGTGAAGCGGGTGGAAGGGGGCCAGGCGGTCCAGACCCTGGACCGGAACGAGCTGTGCGCCATCCAGACCCCCCAGGTGTTTGAGGCGGGGCTCATCAAGGGGGCCATTGAAAAGGCCGTCGCCAGCGGCGAATCCCTTACCGACGACTGTGCCGCCGTGGAGCGGCTGGGGATGAAGGTGACCCTCACCCCCGGGGACCCCTGCAACCGGAAAATCACCACCCCCCTGGACCTGGTGCTGGGGGAGGCCATTGTGGCGGAATGGGGGGATTGACCATGCGCATCGGACACGGTTACGACGTACACCGGCTGGTCCCGGACCGGCGGCTGGTTCTGGGCGGCGTGGAAATCCCCTGTGAGCGGGGGCTTCTGGGCCACTCGGATGCAGATGTGCTGGCCCATGCGGTGATGGACGCCCTGCTGGGGGCGGCGGCCCTGGGGGACATCGGACAGCACTTCCCGGACAGCGACCCGGCCTACGCCGGGGCGGACAGTCTGGCGTTGCTGGAGCAGGTGGCGGCCCTGCTGGAGCAGCGGGGCTGGACCGTGGGCAATGTGGATGCCACGATTCTGGCCCAGCGGCCCAAGCTGGCCCCCTATATCCCCCAAATGAGGGAAAATCTGGCCCGGCGGATGGGGGCGGAGCCGGATCAGGTCAGTGTGAAGGCCACGACTGAGGAAGGGCTGGGATTTACCGGCGCAGGGGAGGGCATCGCCGCTCATGCGGTGGCGCTGCTGGTAAAAAATCGGTAAAAGCCGGCAAAAAATCAAGAATCCCCCTTGACATTTCCCTCAAAATGCGCTAACATAGTCCTTGCGTTCAAAGACAGCAGGTTGTGTTTTGCGTAAATCCTGCCGAGAATGCAGCGAAAAGTCATTTTTTCCATGATTTCTTACGCTGTTTTCGTGCTTTGTTCGCGAAAACAGCGTTTTTTTCATCAAATCACTGGAGGTGAATCCCAAAATGCCTAACGCAAAAGTTCTGGAGTCCAAAAAGGCGATTGTGGCCGAGCTTACCGAAAAGCTGCAAAATGCCGCTTCCGGCGTGCTGGTGGACTATAAGGGCATCACCGTGGCTGAGGATACCGCCCTGCGGGTGGAGCTGCGGAAAAACGACGTGGAGTATGCCGTGGTGAAGAACACTCTCACCCGCTTCGCGGCGCAGAACGCCGGGTTCGGCGAGCTGTCCGACAGCCTGAACGGCACTACGTCCCTGGCCCTGAGCCACTCCGATCCTATCGCGCCCATGCGCGTGATCAACAAGTTCGCCAAGCAGTTCAACGGTTCTAAGTTCACCATCAAGGCCGGCTTTATGGACGGCAAGATCCTCCCCCTGGAGGAGATCATGGCCATCGCCGAGCTGCCCGCCAAGGAAGTGCTGCAGGCCCAGGTCCTGGGTACCATGCTGGCTCCCATCAGCAGCCTGGCCATCGTTCTGAAGGCCATCGCCGAGGAGAAGGGCGGCTTCGTAGAGGCCGAGCCCGCCGCGGAGGAGCCCCCCGCTGAGACCCCTGCCGCTGAGTAAAAAAATTTAAACGTCAATTTAGGAGGTTATTTATTATGGCTAGCGAGAAAATTACCGCTATGATTGAGGAAGTCAAGGCCCTTACCGTTCTGGAGCTGTCCGAGCTGGTACATGCTCTGGAGGAAGAGTTCGGCGTGTCCGCCGCCGCGATGGCCGCTCCCGCCGCCGGCGCTGCTGCTCCTGCTGCGGAGGAAAAGACCGAGTTCGACGTGGTCCTGGCCAGCTTTGACGCCGCTGCCAAGATCAAGGTCATCAAGGCGGTCCGTGAGATCAGCGGCCTGGGTCTGGCTGAGGCCAAGGCGGTTGTTGAGGGCGCCCCCAAGGCTCTGAAGGAGGGCGTGTCCAAGGACGAGGCCGAGGAGCTGAAGAAGAAGCTGGAAGAGGCCGGCGCC
>CAJUPG010000013.1:2456-34138 GCA_910588455.1 uncultured Oscillospiraceae bacterium | reverse complement strand
GATGCGGGAGACCACGCCCTTGTTGCCGTGGCGGCCGGCCATCTTGTCGCCCACGGAGATCTTCCGCTTCTGGGCGATGTAGACCCGCACCACCTGATTGACGCCGGGGGACAGCTCGGCTCCCTCCTCCCGGGAGAACACCTTCACGTCCACCACGATGCCGTACTCGCCGTGGGGGACCTTCAGAGAGGTATCGCGGGTCTCGTGGGCCTTCTCGCCGAAGATGGCCCGGAGCAGGCGCTCCTCGGCGGTCATCTCGGTCTCGCCCTTGGGGGTGACCTTGCCCACCAGGTAGTCGCCGGCGCGGACCTCCGCGCCCACCCGGATGATGCCCCGCTCGTCCAGGTCCTTCAGGGCGTCCTCGCCCACGTTGGTGATGTCCCGGGTGATCTCCTCGGGGCCCAGCTTGGTGTCCCGGGCCTCGGTCTCGTACTCCTCGATGTGGATGGAGGTGAACACGTCCTCCTTCACCATCCGCTCGTTGAGCAGGATGGCGTCCTCGTAGTTGTAGCCCTCCCAGGTCATGAAGCCCATGAGGATGTTCCGGCCCAGGGCAATCTCCCCGTGGTCGGTGGAGGGGCCGTCGGCCAGCACGTCCTGGAACTCCACCCGCTGGCCCACCTCGACAATGGG
Source organism: uncultured Oscillospiraceae bacterium (assembly GCA_910588455.1). Taxonomy (GTDB): domain Bacteria; phylum Bacillota; class Clostridia; order Oscillospirales; family Oscillospiraceae; genus Lawsonibacter. Next base: position 33,505 of record CAJUPG010000013.1, on the reverse strand, counting down.
CCGCTGGTTGATGCAGGTGCCGTGGTTGGAGCGCAGGTACTTGGTCAAACGGTATTCCCGGATTTTTCCGCTGTCGTATTTGACGCTGATGTGCCGGGCGGACACACGGGTAACCGTACCCGGGCCTTCCGCCAGCAGAGCCACTTCGGAATCAATGCAGTTTTTGTGCTCCTGGCCGGTGGCCACGACGGGGGCCTCAGGCCGGAGCAGGGGCACCGCCTGCCGCTGCATATTGGCGCCCATGAGGGCGCGGTTGGCGTCGTCGTTCTGGAGGAAGGGGATCATGGCGGTGGCCACGGATACCATCATTTTGGGGGACACGTCGATATAGTCCACCTGCCTGGGGTCCACGGAGATGGTCTCGTTCCGGTGGCGGCAGGTGATCCGCTCGTTGACAAAGCGGTTGTTTTCGTCCAGAGGCTCGGTGGCCTGGCCGATGGTGAACTCGTCCTCCACGTCGGCGGTCATATAGTCGATCTGGTCGGTGACCTGGCCGGTCTCCTTGTCCACCTTGCGGTAGGGGGATTCGATAAAGCCGTACCGGTTGATCCGGGCGTAGGAGGCCAGATAGGAAATCAGGCCGATGTTGGGACCTTCCGGGGTCTCAATGGGGCACAGGCGGCCGTAGTGGCTGTAGTGCACGTCACGCACGTCGAAGGAGGCGCGGTCGCGGCTCAGGCCGCCGGGGCCCAGGGCGGACAGGCGGCGCTTGTGGGTCAGCTCGGCCAGGGGATTTGTCTGGTCCATGAACTGGCTCAGGGGGCTGGAGCCGAAGAACTCCTTGATGGCGGCGGTGACAGGCCGGATATTGATAAGGGATTGGGGGGTGACCACGTCCAGGTCCTGGGTGGTCATACGCTCCCGGATCACCCGCTCCATGCGGCTGAAGCCGATGCGGAACTGGTTCTGAATCAGCTCGCCCACGCAGCGCAGGCGGCGGTTGCCCAGGTGGTCGATGTCGTCGGGGGTGCCCACGTTATGGGCCAGACAGTTCAGGTAGTTGATGGAGGCCATGATATCCGCCACGGTGATGTGCCGGGGGATCAGGTCGTCAATCTGGTTCTGGCAGGCCTCCTTCAGCTCCTCGCCGGAATACTGGTCCAGCAGGGAGCACAGCACCGGGAAGGAGACCATCTCCCGCACGCCGATTTCCTCCGGGTCGAAGTCCACAAAGTCCTCCAGGCGGACCATGTTGTTGGAAAAGACCTTGACCAGCTTGCCGTCCACGTCCAGCACCACATCGTTTACGCCCTTGTGGTCCAGCTCCTGGGCCCGCTCCCGGCTCAGGGTCTCTCCGGCCTCGGCCAGGATCTCGCCGGTGCGGGGATCGGCCACCGGCTGGGCCAGGGTGTGCCCCGCCAGCCGGGTCCACAGAGCCATCTTCTTGTTGAACTTATAGCGCCCCACAGCGGACAGGTCGTACCGGCGGGGATCAAAGAATGTGGCGGTGATGAGGCTCTCGGCGGAGTCCAAAGTGGGGGGCTCGCCGGGGCGCAGCTTCCGGTAAATCTCCAGAATCGCGTCCTCGTAGGTCTTGCAGGCGTCCTTTTCCAAGGTAGCCAGAATCCGCTCGTCCTCCCCGAACAGCTCCAGAATCTCCCCGTCGGTCTTGGGGCCCACCGCCCGGATAAGGCAGGTGATGGGCAGCTTGCGGTTTTTGTCGATGCGGACATTGAAGATGTCGGACAGGTCCGTTTCATACTCCAGCCACGCGCCCCGGCCGGGGATCACGGTGGTGGCGTAGGTCAGGTTGTCCGCCTTGTCGGCGGTGCGGGAGTAGTACATACCGGGGGAGCGGACGATCTGGGAGACGATGACCCGCTCGGCGCCGTTGATGACAAAGGTGCCGGCGTTGGTCATAATGGGGAAGTCCCCCATAAAAATCTCCTGCTCCTTGATCTCCTCGGTCTCCTTGTTGCGCAGGCGGACCCGGACCTTGATGGGGGCGGCGTAGGTGGCGTCCCGGGCCTTGCACTCCTCCTCGTCATACTTGGGCTTCTCGTCCATGGAATAGTCGATGAAGCTCAACTCCAGGTTTCCGGCGTAGTCGGTGATGGCGGCCACGTCCCGGAACACCTCCCGCAGTCCCACGTCCAAAAACCACTGGTAGGACTTTTTCTGTACCTCCAGCAGGTTGGGCATTTCCAGGATTTCTTCATAGCGGGCGAAGCTTTTGCGCAGGGTTTTGCCAAAATACACGTCTTTGACCATTGCTGAAAATCAACTCACTTTCTTCCGGACTAGACGGGTTGATCGGGGGTTTTCCGGGGTGCATTCCCGAAAAACCGCCTTCTTTTTTCGTGATTCTGCACAAGTTTTGGGGGATTCCCGAATTTGAAACACCAGGCCGCGTGACAAAAAAGCCTGCGTTTTCCTCTTGCCAACCGGGGCGGAGTGTGGTAAACTAGCATCAGATTTAAACTGGAAAGGTGTTTCTCCTCCGATTTAGATTATAAAGCGCTTTATTTTACCATGCTAAAATCCCCCTGTCAAGGGGGATTTCCTATTTTTGTGCAATTTACAGAGCAGGGAGCCCTCTTTTTGAGGACTCCCTGCTTTTTTCACTGGCTCATAATAACCTGAAACGCGGCATACCCCACCAGAAAAATTCCAACGAAAGCACACACCAAGGCCAGCAAAGCGCTGCCGTTCTGCCGTCTTCTGGCCTGGAGTAGGGTAAACACGCCATACAGCGCAAGCACAAGCCCTATCGCAAATTGGATTGCCGCAGCTACCATATTCACAAAATCCTCCCCCGGTTCACGCCTTGACCGTCACCCGCAGCAGGGTCCGCACCGACCACGCCAGGGCCGCCAGCACCAGCACCCAAACCGCCGGATACAGCCAGGGAGCCGTCCACCAGTGCTCCTTCCAGGGCAGAAAGCTCTGCCCCAGCATGACCGCCATCCAGACGCCGTAGAGGGTCCAGCCCCCCACCCGGCCAAAGCGGTGGATCACCGCGCTGACGATCAGCCCCAGGGCTATGCCCCCCAGGGGCGCGGCCAGCACCAGCCACCAGGGAAGGGTGAGGCCGTCCAGGAAAAATTCCAGGTCCTCGGACCGCCCCGTCACGGTTTTCCAGAGGGTGGGGGCCAGATGCAGCTCAAACAGCAGCGCCGCCGCCACCAGAGGGACCGTCGCCAGATACTGCGCCCCCAGCAGGCCGGCCTGGAGCAGCAGGCCCCGGCGGCGGGTGCAGCCGAATTGAAGGGCCTGGGGGTAGTTCACCAGCAGGGCGGCCAGGGTGAGCACCAGCATCAGGATCGTGCTGGCGAACACCATGCTCGGTCCGGAAATCCGGACGCCCTCCCCCGGCTTCAGCACCACCATCACCACCGCTATGACGAACTGGAGGACCAGGAAAATTCCCGCCGTCAGGGATAGGATCAGGATAAAGTCCCCCTTGTTCATCGCGATTACTTTTTTCAGTTGGTTCCACATACAAAACACCTCACACCACAGTAGAACGGCGGACGTTCCGCCACAGATAGATCTCGCCGCCAATGGCAATCAGGGCCGGCAGGACCGTCAGAACGGTCCGGACCCACTCCGGATTTCCGAACAGCGCCGCCAGCGTAAGGCCGAGAAAACCCGCCACGCAGTAGACCGCGGACAGAACCGTCAGAATGCCCCCCAAAACCTTGGAGCGGCTCAGCACCAGCCCCACCACGCAGCCCAGGACCACATGGCTGAAGATCATCAGCGGATACCGCCAACCCATCCACTCCAGGGCCCCCTTCAGCATGGGACCAAGCTCGTTCGTCCGGACCCACATCAGGGAGACGGGAATATTTTTCAGGAGGAACAGCATTCCATAGCCCATCAGCACATCCAGGACCAGAATGATCTGCACCCCCAGGAAATAGTCCCGCCGCCGGGCCCCAAAGGACGCCGCCAGCTGAAACGTAGCGCTGCACAGGCCGAAGCATACCATCATCAGCAGCATGGGGATCATAACGGGAAATATGCCCAGGTAGTTGGCAAACATTCTGGCCGCCTGCTCCGGCAGGCCGGGGGTCACCGACCCCAGGACAATGAGCGCCGCCATGCACCAGAGAATCAGCCAGTTGGGCCAGGTGAACCGCCACAAAAAGCGGACTGTACGCCTCATTGCGCTCCCTCCTTCTCATGGCCGCACAGGGCGACAAACACGTTTTGCAGGGTCATGGGGGCCACATCCACCTCCGGACCGGCCTGCTCCAGCCGCTTCACATCCCCCCGGACCGCCCAGGTGGTGTGCCGCCCCATCTGGTGGGTGGACAGCAGCTCCAGACCTTGACAGGCCCGCTTCACCTGGTCCTCCCGGCCGGACACGTAGCGGAACTGGCTCACCAGCTCGTCGGTGGGCGCATCCTCCAGCACCCGGCCCTGGTCCAGGATAATCACCCGCTCGAATACGCTGGCGGCTTCCTCGATGATGTGGGTGGAAACGATGAAGGTCCGTTCCGGGTTCCGAGTGTAGTCCTCCATAAGAAGCTGGTAAAACCGCTCCCGGACCACCACGTCCAGCCCCGCCGCCGGTTCGTCCAGGATCGTGATCGGCGCACGGCTGGCCAGGGCAATCAAAATCGTCACCATGGACATCTGGCCCTTGGAGAGCTGGTAGATTTTCTTCTTGGGGTCCAGCTCAAATTCCTTCATCAGTCTCTGGGCGTAGTCCATATCCCAGTTGGGGCAGAAGATGGCCGCCGTTTGCAGATAGTGCTTGATTTTCAGGTTGTTCTGGCCGGACATCAGCGTGGGGCGCAGCTCCCGGGAGAAGCAGATCTGCTCCAGGGCCGCCTGGTTCTCCCACACCGGCTGTCCGCCGTAGGTGACGGACCCGCTGTCCATGGTGTTCTGGGCGGTGAGAATGCCCAGAAGGGTGGTTTTGCCCGCGCCGTTGCGGCCGATCAGACCGTAAATCTTGCCGGGCTGAAGCTCCAGGTCCAGGCCGGCGAGGACCTGCTTTTTGCCATAGGACTTGCATACGTTTTCTGCCTTTAAAATTTTCATGTGTTTTCCTCCTCTTCCACGGCTTGTTTCACCATGTCCAGCAGTTCCGTCCCGGACAGACCCAGGGATTTCCCCTCCCGGGCCATGGGGCGGACAAATTTTTGGTAAAATTCTCCCTGGCGCTTTTTGCGCACCAGCTTGGCGGCGCCGGGCGAGACGAACATCCCAATGCCCCGGCGCTTGTACAGCACTCCCTCCGCTACCAGCAGATTGATGCCCTTGGCGGCAGTGGCGGGGTTGATGCTGCAGCTGCGGGCCAGGTCGTTGGTGCTGGGCACCTGCTCCTCCTCCTGATAGACCCCGCGTAAAATGTCGTCCTCCAGCAGCTGGGCGATTTGCAGATAGATCAGCGGCTGTCCGCTGGGCAGTACGGCCATAGCGCGCCTCCTTTCGTGGTGGTGTATTGGTTCATTACTTGTGTAATTAACCATAGCACTGAGAGGGCAGAATGTCAAGAGGATTTTTTAAAAATTCACGCAAAACTGTTTTTCATTCCAGAGGTTTTATGCTATAATGGGAAAAAGCTCTATTTCAACAAATTTTTCAGGGAGAACGGAGGGGGAACCATGCGAAAAGTGATCGTATCCATCGCCGGTCAGGAGTATACGATGGTTGCCGAGGAGAGTGAGGACTATGTCCGCCGCTGCGCCGGCCATGTGGACAGCCAGGTGCGGGAGGTTATGCAGGGAGGGGCGCTCTCCCGGGCAGACGCGGGTATTTTGGCCGCGCTGAACATCGCCGACCAGTATTTCCGGGAGCAGCAGGCTTCGGAAAATCTCCGCCGCCAGGTAAAGGACAGCGTAGAGGAGGCCGCCCAGCTGAAAAACGAGCTGTCGGAGGCCCGCCGGGAAATCTTCAAGCTGCAAAACAAGAAATCATAATTGACATCTGTCCCAGGAGGAACGCCATGCTGGAACTACTCGCCCCCGCCGGCTCGCCGGAGGCGGTGGCCGCCGCCGTGCAGAACGGAGCGGACGCTGTGTATCTGGGGTTCGGCGATTTCAACGCCCGCCGCAGCGCCAAAAATTTCACCCAGGAGGAGGCCGCGGCGGCGGTTTCTTACTGCCATCTCCGGGGAAGCAAGGTCTATCTCACCCTGAACACCCTGCTCACCGACCGGGAGCTGCCCGCCGCCGCCCGGCTGGCCGTCCAGGCCAGCGAGATGGGGGTGGATGCGGTACTGGTACAGGATTTAGGCGTGCTGCGGATGCTCAAACAGGCCGCCCCGGATCTGGAGGTGCACGCCTCCACCCAAATGACCGTCCACTCTCTGGACGGGGTATTGCGGTGCGCAGATCTGGGGCTGAAGCGGGTGGTGCTCTCCCGGGAGCTCAGCCGGGACCAGATCGCCAGCATCTGCGCCCACTCTCCGGTGGAAATTGAGGTGTTCGTCCACGGGGCTCTGTGTATGTGCTATTCCGGCCAGTGCTTCTTCTCCTCCGTGGTGGGGGGGCGCAGCGGCAACCGGGGTATGTGCGCCCAGCCCTGCCGGCTGCCCTACGGCTGGGGGAACAAGGCCAGCGAATACCCCCTCTCTCTGAAGGATATGTCTCTGGCGGGGCACCTGCGGGAGCTGGACAACCTGGGGGTGGCCTGCGTCAAGCTGGAAGGGCGCATGAAGCGGCCGGAATACGTGGCCATCGCGGCCGGGGTCTACTCCCGGGCCATCCGGGAGGGCCGGGAGCCCACCCGGGAGGAGCTGGAGCAACTGCGGCAGGCCTTCTCCCGGGACGGCTTCACCGACGGCTACTTTACGGGGGAAAAGACCCCCCTCATGTTCGGTGTGCGCCGGGAGGAGGCAGAGCCCCGGGAGCTCTTTGCCCTGGCCCGGTCCACCTACCAGGGGGAGGGGGAGAACCGCAAAACCCCTGTGGAGATGTTCGCCCGCATCCGGGCGGGCCAGCCCGCCCAGGTGGCCGCCCAGGACACCTTCGGCCACATGGCCGCCGTGGAGGGCCCAATACCTGAGACGGCGGTCCGTGTGCCCCTGACCCCGGAGAAAATCCGGGATCAGCTGTCCCGCACCGGCGGCACCCCCTTTGTATGCCGGCAGGTGATGGCCCAGGTGGAGGAGGGGCTCTCCCTCCCCCTGTCCGCCCTGAACAGCCTGCGCAGGCAGGTGCTGGAGGAGCTGGGCAAGGCCCGTCTGGCCCCGGTCTCCCGGCAGACCGGGGAGTTCCGTCCGGGGGTCCGCTATGAGAACACCAGGCATCCCCCGGCGGTGACCGTCTCCGTCCGGCTGGCCCGGCAGGTCTCCCCGGAGCTTTTGAAGCGGAAGCCGGCTCTGCTGTATCTCCCCGCCGGAGAGGGCGCCGCCCATCCGGAGGCGGTCCGGCTGGCCCAGAAATACGGAGTGGAGGTGGCGGCCCTGCTGCCCCGGGTGTGCTGGGACAGCGAGCGGAAGATTTTGGACGAGCAGCTGTGCCGTATGCGGGAGCTGGGGGTAACCCAGGCTCTGGCGGGCAATCTGGGCCCCGCCCGGCAGGCCCAGGGCCTGGGCTTTTCCCTCCGGGCGGACTACGGCCTGGGGGTGTACAACAGCCAGACCCTGAAGGAGCTCAAGCGGCTGGGCTTTCTGTCCGCCACCGCCTCCTTCGAGCTGAAGCTGGCCCAGATCCGGGATCTGTCCAAAGGCATCCCCCTGGAAATGATCGGCTACGGCCGCCTGCCCCTGATGCTCACCGAGCACTGCATCATTCACAACCACACCGGCCAGCACACCTGCGGCAACCTGAACCAGCTCACCGACCGGAAGGGGGAGCGCTTCCCGGTGGTGCAGGCCTTCGGGTGCCGGAACGAGATTTTAAACTGCAAAAAGCTCTTTTTGGCCGACAAGCTCCGGGACTGCCAGCACCTGGGCCTGTGGGCGATACGCTTGATGTTCACCACAGAAAACGCTCCGGAGTGCGTGCAGGTTCTGGACCGGTATCTGGGCCGGGGGGACTATAAGCCCAACGAGTGGACCCGCGGGCTGTACTACCGGGACGTAGAATAAGAGGAGATGACTGTATGTTGACTGCGATTCAGGAGCGGCGCAGTATCCGCAAATACAAGAACACTCCCATTTCCCCCAAAACCATTGCCCTGGTGCTCCGGGCGGGGTGTCAGGCCCCGTCCTCCAAGAACCGCCAGCCCTGGCGGTTTGTAGTGTGCGCCGGGGCCGCCAAGGCGGAGATGCTCTCCGCCATGGACGCGGGACTCCAGCGGGAGGCCCAGCATCCTCTGCTCCCCGGCAGCACCCAATACTTAACGGGCGCGGTCCGGACCCGGGACATTATGGCCCAGGCTCCGGCGGTGATTCTGGTGGCCAACACCCTGGGCCTGCCGCTGGACCAGCCCCTTACCCCGGAACAGCGGATTTTTGAGCTGTGCAACGCCCAGTCCATCGGGGCCTGCATGGAGAATATGTCCCTGGCCGCCTCCCGGATGGGACTGGGCAGCCTGTGGATCTGCGATACTTATTTCGCGTTTGAAGAGCTCAACGCCTGGCTCCACGTCCAGGGACAGCTGATTGCGGCGATGGCGCTGGGCTATCCCGACGAATCCCCGCCCCCCCGGCCCCGGAAAGACTTCGACCATCTGGTGGAGTGGCGCACTTAGGAGGAATATGATGCAGTTGAATATAAAAGCCCTGTCCCCGAAAATCGGCCGGGAAATCCCCGCGCCCTTTTACGCCACCCCCGGCGCGGCGGCTATGGATTTGCACGCCTGTCTGGACGAGCCCGCCGTCATTCCGGCGGGAGGCCGGAAAACCATCCCCACCGGTCTGGCCATCGCCCTGCCGTCGGCGGACTATGTGGCCCTGGTGTACGCCCGGAGCGGGCTTGGAATCAGGCACGGCATTGCCCCCGCCAACTGCGTGGGCGTTATTGACAGCGATTACAGAGGTGAAATCATGGTCGGGCTTCAAAACTCCGGGGAATCGGATTATACGGTCCAGCCCGGGGACCGGATCGCCCAGTTGATGATTACGCCGGTGATACAGGCGCAGCTCTGTATGGTGGACGACTTGGACGAGACCCGGCGGGGCGCCGGCGGGTTTGGTTCCACGGGGGTGTGAGCAATGTTTGGATTTCCGAAAAAGGACAAAAAAAGAACCGAGCCCAGATTGGACGCGGAGCTAAAAAGATTTGCGGCGGACTACCAGACGGAGGAATTGGACATCCTTGCGGTAACCGGGCCGGTGGGCTTTGGCGGAGTCAAGCGGGGCAGCTTCTGGCAGGCCAGCATCGGCCTGGCGGCCTGGATGGAGGAGGACGCTCCGGACATCCACCGGGAGGAAATCCCCCTGTTCATCCTGGCGGACAACAGCCTGCTGGACTATTTACGCCAGCGCACACCCCCCAACTTCATCGTCAAATTCCAGGCCCGGCTGGCCAAGGACGGCAAGTCCATGCTGCTGCTGAACCTGCCGGAGCCGGGGTTCGACCCGGACCTGAAGGCCATTTTAGAGGAGCTGAAAAAGCCGGTGACCCTGGAGGCGGAGGGCCTGGGGACCTTTACCCTGGACCGCCGGGTGAAGTGGTTTGAGGCGGAAATCGACTGGTGCGGAGCCAAGGCTGTGCTGGACTTTGACCAGGGGGAGCCTGAGGAGATGGCGAAGGCCCAGGAGACGGCCCGGGCCCTGCTGGCGGACGCGGAGGGCTGGGACCGGCGGGTGCGGGAATACGCCGCCGGGGAGCTGACCGGACTGGCCAACGACTGGGCCGAAGGGGAGGAGGAGCTGTCCCCAGAGGACTTTATCGCCCGTATGGAGCTGGCGGCCATTCAGGTCGCGCCGGACGGGGAATTTGAGTTCTGGTTCGACGACGGGGAGATGTTTTACGGCCACTCCATCCATGTGACGGGCAATTTGCAGGAGGGGCCTAACTGGGCTCAGATGGAGGGGTAAGGGCCTCCAGCATGAGGCGGGCCCCCAGGCGGAAGCCGTCGGAGAACGCCTTTTCCTGGGAAATCTCGTGAATTTCTCCCTGCAATTCCTCCATTTCATCTAAAAAATCAAGTCCCAGCCAGCGCGCTACCCCGTCCTGATAGGACATGAGCTATTTTGTAAGTTCCTGTTGTTTTTTTGTGAGAAATGGCGTAGGATAGTAGTCGCCGTGGAAAAGCTTTGATAGAATATCATTCATGCAAGTACACGCTCTTTTCCCTTTTTAGTGTATTTATTTTACTCTAAAAAGGTAAATTTGTCAAGAGGATTTTATATGTTTTCAAAAGAACTATTTGGTGAACGCATTCGTGAACTGCGCCAAAAAAAGAATGAGGTCCAGTCGGACCTTGCGCAGCTTTTGGATGTACGTGTCAGTCATATCAGCGAAATTGAAAGAGGGCACAGAACCACCTCCCCGGAGCGGATTGTCCTTCTGTGCCAGCATTTTAAGGTTTCTTCCGACTATCTGCTGGGCTTGACCGATAATCCCAAGCCCAGAAAATAGTCCCCTTGCATTGATCCCTGTCTTAAATTTTTTGGAGGTCCCCCATGCCCAATATTATTCTTGCATCCCAATCCCCCCGCCGCCGGGAGCTGCTGGCGCGGATGGGAATCCCGCATTTTGACGTAATCCCCGCCCGGGAGGAGGAGCAGACAGACCCCACCCTCCCCGCCGGGCGGCTGGTAAAGGCCCTGGCCCAGCAGAAGGCCCGGGAGGTGGCAGCCCGCGTCCCCCCGGACGCGATTGTCATCGCCGCCGATACCGTCGTCGCCATTGACGGCGAGATTCTCGGCAAACCCCATTCCCCCGCAGAGGCTGCGGAGATGCTCCAAAAGCTCTCCGGGCGGCAGCATACGGTCTGCACCGGAGTCGCCGTGCGGCAAAACGACGTGGAGCTGGTGGAGGGGGAGTCCGCACAGGTCCGCTTCCGCCCCCTGTCCCCCCAGGAGATTGCCGCCTACATCGCCACCGGCGAGCCCATGGACAAGGCCGGGGCCTACGGCGTCCAGGGCTATGGCTGTCTGTTTGTGGAGGGCATCGTGGGGGATTATTATACGGTCATGGGCCTGCCGGTTTGCCGGCTGGGCCGGATGCTGGCCCGGTTCGGGGTGGACCCCCTGGCCCTGGCGGCGGAACAGGAGGCGCGGTCTTGAAAGATTTTTTCCGGGACAACGGCTTTTGGCTGCTGCTCATCGCCCTGCTGCTGAGTATTCTGCTGGGGCTGGCCTCCGTCCTTCTCAGCGGCAGCACCGACCCCCTGTCCAATCTGGCCAACACCCTCACCGCCCCCTTTAAAAACGGCGTCAGCGCCGCCCTGGACTGGGCGGAGGGGGTTTACGGCTATGTGTTTCATTACGGGGAGCTGGAGGACGAGCTGTCCTCCCTGCGCCGCCGGGTGGCAGAGCTGGAGGAGCAGGCCCGCCAGGGCGAGGAGGCCCTGAAGGAAAACGAGCAGCTCCGCCGCCTGCTGGAGCTGCGGGAGCAGCGCAAGGACTTCGACTTTGAGTCGGCGAAAATTACCGCCCGCTCCACCTCCAACTGGGAGTCCACCCTGACCATCAGCAAGGGTTCCGCCGCCGGAGTGGAGGCGGGGGACTGCGTGATTACCGAGTCCGGCGTACTGGTGGGGGTGGTGTCCGAGACCTCCCTCATTTCCTCCACTGTGGCGACGCTGATTGATACCTCTATTGAGGTGGGCGGCGTGGTCACCCGGACCTACAGCGCCGGGATTCTGGAGGGAGATTTTGATCTGATGAACCAGGGGCTGCTGCGGCTGGGCTATCTGCCCGAGGGCGCGGGCCTGGTGGCAGGGGACGAAGTGCTCACCTCCGGCCTGGGCGGGATCTACCCCGCCGGACTGGTGGTGGGCCGGGTGCAGGGGGTGTTCAACGACGCCGCCGGTATGTCCCGGTACGCCATTGTAGAGCCCAGCGTGGAGCTGGACGGTTTGATTGAAGTGTTTATCATCAAGGACTTTGATGTAGTGGAATAATTGGGAGGAGCACATTGACCCGACAAGCTTTATTTCGTAAATGGTCCGTATACGCCCTGGCGCTGCTGCCCATCTGGCTGCTGGACGCGTGCATTCTGAACCGTTACCCCCTCTTCGGCATCCGGCCCATGCTGCTGCCCCTGGCGGCGGTGACCGTGGCGGTGCTGGAGGGGAGCCGGGCCGGGGCCGGCTTCGGCCTGGGTGTGGGCCTCCTGTGGGCCCTGGCCTACCCCAGCGGAACGGGTATCATGGTAATCGGCATGACTCTGGTGGGGCTGTTGACGGGCGCCGCCGCCCAATACGCCCTGTCCCAGTCCTTTTTAGGGTGTCTGCTGTGCTCCGCCGGAGCTTTGGTGGCCATCGACCTGTGGCGGATTGCGGTGCGGCTGTTCGTGCGCAGCGCCGGGTGGGCCTCCATGCTGCGGGTGGCCGCGCCGGAGATTCTCTACTCCCTGGCCTGGACGCCCCTGGTGTATCTCATCTTCCGGGCCGTCTGCCGCCGGGTGGGCGGAACCCGTCTGGCCTGAGGGGAGACGGAAATGGACAGTAGACAATTTCACCGGCGGGTGTGGGGCGTGGTGCTTGCTCTGGCCCTGGTCCTGCTCTGGCTGGGCTCCGCCTTGTATGACGTGCAGGTGGTCCAGGGCCCCAGTCTGGCCGCCCGGGCCAATCATAAAATTCAGGAGACCGAGACGGTGGAGGCCGCCCGGGGGCAGATTCTGGACCGCTACGGCCGGGTTCTGGTGTCCAACCGGGTGGTTTACCAGGTCACGCTGGATTTCGACGCCATGGGGAAAGAAAAGACCGACCGCCTGGAGGTCATTGAACGGCTCATGGCCCTGGCCCAGGAGGAGGGTGTGGAGTGGACGGACTCCCTGCTCCCCATCACCCAGGGCCGCCCCTTCCGCTTCACCACGGATACCCCCTATTATGAGGTCTCCGAGGACGAGGACGGCAATTTGACCGTCACCCTCAGCCGGCTGGCCAGACTGGCCATCAAGCTGAAGTGCCTCCCCGACACGGAGTATGTGGACTATACCTACAATGCCAACAAGGACAAGACCTCTGCGGTCCTCACTCCGGCAGGCGAGGAGGCCTGGCGCACCAAAAAGCTGGACCCCAAAAAGGACGGCCCGACCGCTGCGGAAATACTGGCCTCCCTGTGCGAAAGCTTCGGGCTGGAGGAGCTGCTCCAGGAGGACCCCCATCAGGCCCGGATTCTGGCGGGGGTGCTGTACGAGCTCTACCTGCGGCAGCGTGACATATATTGGGAGACCTATGTGTTCGCAGAGGACGTGAATATCGACTTTATCTCCAAGGTAAAGGAGCACTCCCTGGCCGGGGTCGTGGTGGAGCCCACCACCGTCCGGGAGTACAACACCGAGTACGCCGCCCACCTGCTGGGCCGGGTGGCCGCCATGAGCGCCGCCGAGTGGGAGTATTACAAGGAGCAGGGCGGCTATGAAATGGACGATAAAGTGGGCAAGGAGGGCATCGAGCGGGCCTTTGAGAGTGATCTGCGGGGCAAGCCCGGCGTCCGTATTGTAGAGCGCAACAATGCCGGGAAGGTAGTCAATCAAACCTGGGAGACGGAGCCGGAGGCTGGAAGCAACGTGGTGCTCACCATCGACATCGTGCTCCAGCAGGCGGTGGAGGATATTCTGGCCTCCTCTCTGGAAAATCTGAAAAGCGAGGAAGTGGAGGGCGCGGCCTGCGTCATTGTGGACGTACACAACGGGGAAATTCTGGCGGCCGCCTCCTACCCCACTTTTTCCCTGCCCAACTACGCCCGGGACATCCAGGCCAACAGCGAAAATCCCCTAAAGCCCTTCCTGAACCGGGCGTTCCAGGGGACCTATCCCCCCGGCTCCACGTTCAAGATGATAACCTCCATCGCGGCGCTGGAGGAGGGTATTATTACTCCGAAAACCATCATTAACGCTACCGGAACCTACACCTACTACGACAGCCCCCAGCCCATGTGCTGGATCCGCCGCCAGTACGGAGGCCAGCACGGACGTATTAACGTCACCAAGGCGATTGAAGTGTCGTGCAACTATTTCATGTATGAAATCGGGCGGCTGCTGGGCATAGACCGCCTTGGCGCGTATGCCGCGAAATTCGGCCTGGGGGAAAAGACCGGTGTGGAGCTGCCGGAGAGCAAGGGCGTGATGGCCGGGCCGGCCTTCACTGAAAGCCTGGGCGGCAAGTGGCAGGAGGGCGCAGTGCTGTCCGTCGCCATCGGCCAGGAGAGCACCCAGGCCAGCCCCCTCCAGCTGGCAAACTATATCGCCACCCTGGTCAACGGGGGCAACCGGTATTCCGCCCACCTGCTCAAGCAGGTCAAATCCAACGATTTCTCCCAGATTTTGTATACCTACGAGCCGGAGATTGTGGAGACCATAGATATCAAGCCGGAAAACCTGGAAGCGGTGAAGGCCGGAATGCTGTCTTTGACCCAGACCGGTTCTGTGTCCATGTATTTCCGGGACCTGGGCATCCAGGTGGGCGCCAAGACGGGTTCCGCCCAGGTCAGCGCCGAGACGGAGTCCAACGCCGTGTTCGTGTGCTTCGCCCCCTACGACGATCCCCAGATTGCCGTGGCCATCGCCGTGGAGCACGGCGGAAGCGGCTCGGACCTGGGCCGGATGGCGGCGGAGATTTTGGAGTATTATTTCTCCGTCCAGGAAAATCAGCAGGAAATTGTTGCGGAAAACACCTTGGTGCGGTAAAATAAAAGAACCCAGGCAAAACAAAGGAGTTGTATCAAAATGTCAGATTGTACCCACGATTGTTCCTCCTGCGGCCAGAGCTGCAGCGAGCGGGATTTACGCGCCCCCGCCAACGCCCAGTCCAGTATCAAGCACGTCATCGCCGTGGTCAGCGGCAAGGGCGGGGTAGGGAAGAGCACCGTCACCGCCTGCCTGGCCTCCGCTATGGCCAGGCGGGGCAGGAAAACCGCCATTCTGGACGCGGACATCACCGGCCCCTCTATCCCCACCGCCTTTAACGTCCACCAGCGTGCCACCGGCACCGACGACGGCATCGACCCGGCGGTCACCCCCGGCGGACTGAAGCTCATGTCCCTGAACCTGCTCACCAACAGCGAGACCGACCCGGTGGTCTGGCGGGGCCCCGTCATTGCCGGGGTGGTCACCCAGTTCTGGACCGACGTGGTGTGGGGGGACATTGACTTTATGTTTGTGGATATGCCTCCCGGCACCGGCGACGTGCCCTTGACCGTGTTCCAGTCCCTGCCGGTGGAGGGCATCCTTGTGGTCACCTCTCCCCAGGACCTGGTGTCCATGATCGTCGCCAAGGCGGTCCACATGGCAGAGATGATGAACATCCCCGTGCTGGGCCTGATTGAGAACTACAGCTATTTCCAGTGCCCCGACTGCGGAAGCAGGCACGCGGTGTTTGGCGAGAGCCGCCTGGAGACGGTTGCGGCGGAGCTGGGCCTGCCCATTCTGGCCCGTCTGCCCATCGACCCGGAGCTGGCCGCGGCCTTTGACGTGGGGGCCATCGAGAAGGAGGACCGGGAGGTCTTTGCCCAGCTGGCGGAGCAGCTGGACCGGTAAACTTCAAAAAAGCGGTCCCTGTCCAAACAGGGGCCGCTTTACTGTTTATTCCAGCGCTCCGTCGCAGAAGGCGCAGCAATCCACCCCGCCGTTTTTCTTCACCAGGGGAGGCAGGTAGAGCTGGGTCTGGGTGATGCACCGGGGATTGCGGCACACGGGTCTGCTGCCGATCTCCACCCCGTCCGGCTCCTCCCGCCGGGGCTGAAGGGCCAGGTGCTCCAGCAGGGCCATCCGGGCGAACATCCCGTACCGGGCCTGGTCAAAGTAGACGGCCCGGGGGTCGTCGTCCACGTCTACGGTGATCTCGTCCACCCGGGGCAGGGGGTGCATCACCAGCATATTTTTCCGGGCCCGCTCCAGCTTCCGGCGGGTAAGGATGTAAACGCCCTTGTTGCGCTCATACTCCAGGGGGTCCACAAAGCGCTCCTTCTGGATGCGGGTCATATACAGCACGTCCAGCTGGGGCATCACCGCCTCCAGACTGGTCACCTCCGTGAACCACATGCTATGCTCCCGCATGAACAGCCGCAGGTAGTCGGGTACCGCCAGCTCCCGGGGGGAGATGAGAAAAAATTTGATGGTTTGGAATTTCTCCATGGCTTTGATGAGGGAATGGACAGTCCGGCCGTTTTTCAGGTCCCCGCACAGGCCGATGGACAGCCCGTCCACCCCGCCCCGCAGCCGGGTGATGGTGGTCAAATCCGCCATGGTCTGTGTGGGGTGCATATGGCCCCCGTCCCCGGCGTTCACCACCGGCACCGCCGAGTAGAGGGAGGCCGCCTTGGCCGCCCCCTCCCAGGGGGTGCGCATGACCACCACATCCGCATAGCCGGACACCATTTTAATGGTGTCCTTCAGGGTCTCCCCCTTGGCCACAGAGGATGAATTGGGATCCGCGAAGCCGAACACCGTCCCTCCCAGCCGGAGCATGGCGGTCTGGAAAGAGAAATTGGTCCGGGTGGAGGGCTCATAAAAAAGGCTGGCCGCCACCTTTCCCCGGCACACGTCAATAAACCGCTCCGGAGCGTCGATGATCTGCCCAGCCCGCTGGTACAGCGCGTCCCACTCCTGGCGGGACAGGTCTCCAAAATCAATCAAATGGCGCATAGCTCGCCCTCCTTTTTGTCTAATCCTATCACGTTTTTTCCCCGGGAGCAACACCCAATCACCGCAGGTTTTCAAAAAAATCCTGCAAAATCTGCGCGCACTCCCCCTCCAGGGGCCCCCGGTAGAGCCGGGGCTTGTGGTTGAACCGCTCTTCAAACAGGTTGAGCACCGAGCCGCAGGCCCCGGCCTTCTCGTCCCGGGTCCCGTAGCGCACCTGACTGATTCGGGCGTTGATAATCCCTCCGGCGCACATGGGGCAGGGCTCCAGGGTCACATACAGGGTGCAACCGTGAAGCCGCCAGGCCCCCAGCTTTCCGCAGGCGTCCCGGATGGCCTCCAGCTCCGCGTGGGCGGTGGCGTCCCCCCGCTCCTCCCGGCGGTTGCGGCCCTCGCCGATGATCTCCCCGTCCCGGACGATGACGCACCCCACGGGTACGTCCCCCTCCCGGGCCGCCTGGGCCGCCAGCTCCAGGGCCCGGGCCATATAGGCCTGGTGATTCATGACAAGCACCTCCTTGGAAGATTTAATCCTTTTGTAACATTTCACGCTTTGTTTTGTAATAACTCTTTTGTATCCTAATACTTGCAAGAGACAGTTCGTTTCATTTTAATCCTCTTTTTCAGCAACAAACGCCCAAACATCTTGGAGCAGATGTTTGGGCGTTGTTGTGTCTTTACCGCTCCTCCCGGAAGTAGTTGAGGCCCAGCGCCGCCGGCTGTCCGCTGCCCTCCCGGGCCCGTACGGAGGAGGCCACCAGCACAATGGCCGTAATCAGGAAGGGCAGAGCCTTATACAACTGGGAGGGCACGTTGTTCAGCCAGCCCAGCGCCCCGGGGAAGGCCATAGCCAGCGCCCCAGCGTAAATTTTCAAGGTGTTGAAGAACCCGAACACCAGGGTGCCCAAAATGGACAGCAGGGGGTTCCAGTTGGCGAAAATTACCAGGGCGATGGCAATCCAGCCGTAGCCGTTGATCCAGCAGTTGGAGCCCTCGAAGGACCCGCTCATGTACAGGGCCATATAAAAGCCCCCCAGCCCCATGATGCCGGACCCGGCCACCAGATGGATGTATTTGTACAGCACAATATTGACCCCCACGGAGTCTGCCGCGCCGGGGTTTTCTCCCACCGCCCGCAGCCGCAGGCCGGTTTTGGTGCAGTTCAGATACCACCACACCGCCGCCGCCACCAGAATGCCCAGATAGACCAGGGCGTTCTGGCCAAAAATAACTTTTCCCAGGACGGGGATGGAGAACAGCCCCGGAATCTCCAGGGTGGCAAACCCCTTTACCAGAGAGGAGGCCCCGGTCATGGCGGGCCAGTTCTCCCCCATGCCCTTGCCCACGAAAAAGTACAGCCCCAGGCCGAAGGTGGTGATGGTAAGGCCCGTGACGTTCTGATTGGCCTGGAAGGTAACGGTGAGCAGGGCGAACAGCAGCCCGCAAAGGCCCGCCGCCAGAAAGGACACCAGCAGGCCCACCCCGAGGCTGTTGGCGGCGCACCCGGCCAGGTAGCCGAAAATGGCGCCCACCGCCATGGTGCCCTCCACCCCCAGGTTCAGGCTGCCGGCCTTTTCCGTCAAAATCTCCCCCACGGTGCCATAGAGCAGGGGGATGTTGCACAGGACGATGTTGAACAAAAACAGGGTGATAACATTCATCGTATCCAAATCAGGCCACCTCCTTGGAAGCTTTGACCAGCTTGAAGCGGGTGAAGAAGTCCGCCGCCAGCACCGCAAACAAAATCACACCCTGGAGCAGATTGGCAAAATTCGCGTCGATGGAGGGGTAGGTGGTGCTGGCGGACTGACAGCCGAATTGCAGCACTGTAATCAGCAGGGAGGCCAGCACGATGCCCGCCATGTTAAGCTTGGCCAGCCAGGCCACCACAATCCCCGTCCAGCCCACGTCGTTGGTCACGGAGGCGGACAGGGTCCCGGCGGAGGACACATAGAAGGCCCCCGCCAGACCAATCAGGGCTGCGGACAGGAAAATCGTCCGAATGATAATCCTCCCCACGGGCATCCCCGCGTACCGGGCGGTGCTGGGGCTGTCTCCCACCACGGCGATCTCATAGCCGCCCTTTGTGCGCTTCAGGTAGAGGTAGATGACAACGCACAGGATTGCCGCCGCCACCAGGGACAGGTTCAGGTTGAAGGGCCCCAGGGGGATGGTGAGCATCTGTGCGCTCTCGGGGAACTTAACAAACTTGGGCCGGGCGGAGGCCGGGTCCAGGAAGAAGTTCCAGTCCGCTTTTGTCTCGGCGAAAAATTGCAGGAAGTACAGGGCGATGTAGTTGAGCATCAGGGTGAGCAGGGTCTCGTTGGTCCCCCACTTCACCTTCAGCGCCGCCACAAACACGCCGTACAGCCCGCCTCCCAGCAGGCCGCACAGGGCCATCACCAGAATCAGCAGGGGCCGGGGCAGGGCCTCTCCCAGCTTCAGCCCCACAGCGGAGGCACAGATGGCCCCCAAAATGAACTGTCCCTCCCCGCCGATGTTCCAAAAGCGCATTTTGAAGGCCAGGGCCAGGGCGGTGGATACAATGAGCAGGGGTACGAACAGCTTGATGAAATTTTCCAGAATGCGGAAGGGGTATTTGTTTCCCGGGATACCCAGGGTGAGCATCCGCTGGTAGAAGGTGACCGGTTCCACCCCCTGGATAGCCAGCAGCACCGCGCCCAGAATCAGCGCGGCGGCCACCGCCGCCAGATAGGCCCCGATCTGCCGGCCCGCGCCGGCGCTCTCCCGCTTGACGACCCGAATGTTCATCCTTCCTCCTCCTTCCCCTCCCGGAACCGGCTGTCCCGGGCGATGCCGGCGGGCTTGTCCTCATACTTGCTGCTCAGGTCCAGCGCGCCGGTCATCATCAGGCCCAGCTCCTCTTTGCTGGTCTTATGGGCGTGGACCACCCCCATAACCTTCCCGTGGCACAGAACCATAATCTTGTCGCACAGGGCCATCATTACGTCCAAATCCTCGCCCACAAAGAGGATGCCCACCCCGTCCTGCTTCTGGCGGTTCAGGATGTCGTAAATGGCGTAAGAGGAATTGATGTCCAGCCCCCGGACCGGGTAGGCGGTGATAATCACGTTGGGCCCCGCCTTGATCTCCCGGCCCAGCAGCACCTTCTGCACATTGCCGCCGGACAGCCGGCGTACCGGGGTTTCGGTGGAGGGGGTCACCACCTCCAGGTCCCGGATCACCTGCTCCGCCGCCGCCCGTCCGGCCTTCCGGTCCACAAACAGCCCCGGAGCCTCCCGGTAGTTTTTCAGCAGCATATTGTCCGTGATGGACAGGGAGGGCGCCAGCCCCATGCCCAGCCGGTCCTCCGGGATGAAGGACATGGAGATGCCCTTTTCCAGAATGGCCTTGGGGCTCAGGCCGACGATGTTGTCCCCCTTGTGGATCATCTGGCCGCTCTGGATGGGCCGCAGGCCGGCGATGGCTTCGCACAGCTCCTTCTGGCCGCAGCCGGCAATGCCCGCCACCCCCAGAATCTCGCCGCCCCGGATGTAGAAGCTCACCCGGTCGATAGCCGCCGCGCCTTCGTCGTTCTGAATGGTCAAATCACGAATTTCCAGCAGGGGCCGGGTGGTCTCCACCTGGGGGCGGGCGATGTTCAGGTCCACCTTCCGGCCCACCATGTACTCCGTCAGCTCCTGCTCGTTGGTGGCGCTGGTATCCACAGTGCCGACGTACTCCCCTTTTCGGAGGATGGTCACCCGGTCGGAGATCTCCAGCACCTCATTGAGCTTGTGGGTGATGATAATGATGGCGTGGCCTTCGGCCTTCATCCGCCGCAGCACGTCGAAGAGCTTTTGGGTCTCCTGGACGGTAAGCACCGCCGTGGGCTCGTCCAAAATGATAATCCTGGCGCCGTAATACAAAACCTTGATAATCTCCAGGGTCTGCTTTTCGGACACGGCCATGTTGTAGACCTTCTTTTTGGGGTCGATTTCAAAGCCGAACTTCCGGGCCATCTCACCAATGATCCGATACCGGTCCTTATGGAGCACCGGGCCGGATTTTTCGTCCCCCAGCCAGATGTTGTCGGCGGCGGAGAATACGTCCACCAGCTTGAAGTGCTGATGGACCATGCCGATGCCCAGCTTTTTGGAGTCCTCCGGGGAGTGGATGGCGGCGGGAGCTCCGTTGACCAGCACGGTTCCGCTGTCGGGCTTGTAGATGCCCGAGAGCATATTCATCAGCGTGGTCTTGCCGGAGCCGTTTTCGCCCAGCAGGGCCAGAATCTCCCCCTGGCGCAGATTCAGCTCCACGTTTTTGTTGGCGATGACGCTGCCGAAGGTTTTGGTGATGCCCCGCATTTCGATGGCGTACTGTTGTTTCTCCATAGGTCCCTCCCTGCCAAAAATGGGAAACCGGGCCCGCCGGATTTCCTGCCGGCCGGCCCGGTTCGGGTCTGCATATTTCAGGCGGCTTTGGGGATTTAGCCCTCAATCACGCCCGCCACGTTATAGTCCATAGAGCCCTTGATGACCCCGTCGTCCACGGAGGGGCCGCCGGCGGCCACAATCACGTTGCCCTGGTTGTCCACCAGGTCGGCGGCGGTGCGGCTGATGTTCACGGTGCCGTTGGTCACCTCATAGCTCAGCTTTATACCGGAGAACACGTCCCAGGTGCCGGACTCCATCAGAGCGCGCACGCCGTCCATGATCTTGGCGGTATAGGGGGCGGCCACGGACTCGTTCAGGGGAGAAGCGTCCACAAAGCCCTCTTTGATGCCGGCATAGTAGGCGTTGCCGCCCATGTTGTCCACAAATTTGGAGGCGTCGCCGTTGCAGTCCATGGCGGCCTGGATGGCGGTCTGATAGTACACGTTCCAGTGCCAAATGGCGGAGGTCAGGTGGGCGGTGGGGGCCTGCTCGGTCATGTCGGAGTTGTAGCCGCAGCCGAACACCTCGTTCTCCGCCGCCACCAGTTGGGGCTGAGCGGAGTCGCAGTGCTGGGAGATGACGCAGCAGTTGTAGTTGTTAATCAGCGCCTGGGCGGCCTCCCGCTCCAGCTTCTCGTCGCCCCAGGTGGAGATCTTGTTCACGTAGACGGTGGCGTCGGGATTGGCGGACTGGGCGCCCAGGGCGAAGGCGTTGATGCCGGAGCAGGTCTCGGCGTACTCCAGGTTCCAGGCGGCCACATAGCCGATGTTGTTGTTGCCCAGCTCCTTGGACTTCAGGCCCGCGGCGATGCCGGCCAGATACCGGGCCTGATAGATGCGGCCGAAGTAGTTATTGAAGTTGGTCTCGTTGCCCAGGTAGCCGGTGCCGTGGGAGAAGATGATGTCCGGGTATTGGGCGGATTTTTCGTCCATGGCGCCGATGTAGCCGAAGGAGATCCCGAAGATGATGTTCACGCCCTGGCCGGCCAGGGTGTCGATGGCGTTGGCCACGGCGGTGTCGTCGCCGTCGTCCACGTTATCCACAATCAGCAGCTGAGTCTCCGGGTCCAGGCCCAGCTCCTTCATGGCGGTGACAATGCCGTTGTGGTGCTGGAAGGTGTAGCCGGCGGTGTCGTTCTGGCTGTTGATATAGATGGCGCCCACCTTAAACTCGGAGGCGGGCTCCGCAGCGGGCTCGCTCTGGTCCCCGGAAGCGGAGGGGGTGGAGGCGGAGGGGGTGGAGGCGGAGGGCTGGCTGCTGGCCGCGGGGGAGCTGCCGGGGGTGGAGGTATTGCCGCCGCCACAGGCGGCCAGGGAGAGGATCATGGCCATTGCCATAACCAGTGCAAGAAGTTTCTTTTTCATCAGACAATTCCTTTCTATCCTACATTATAATATATTAAAACCGGACTCCGGCTTTAATCTGCGAACACCACGCCGCCCTCCTCGCTCATGGAGGCCACCCGGGCCAGGGATTCCACCCGCAGCCCCTCCCGGCGCAGCTGTGCCCCGCCGGGCTGAAAGGCCTTTTCGATGACGATGCCGGCTCCCACCACCTGGGACCCCGCCTGACGCAGAATGTCCAGCAGGCCCCGGAGGGCCTCGCCGTTGGCCAGGAAGTCGTCCAGAATGAGGACGTTGTCCTGGGGACCCAGATAGTCCCGGGACACCACCACATCGCTGACGGTGGCGTGGGTGAAGGAGACGACCTTCGCGTGGTAGAGGCGGTCGTCCAAATTGCTGGTTTTGGATTTTTTAGCAAAAACTACCGGGCAGTGAAAGAACTGCGCCGTGATACAGGCGACCCCGATGCCGGAGGCCTCGATGGTCAAAATCTTGTTCACGCCGCAGTGGGCAAACCGTTTATAAAATTCCTTACCAATCTCCACGAAAAGGGCAATATCCATCTGGTGGTTCAGAAAGCTGTCCACCTTGAGCACGTCGGCGCCCTTCACCTGCCCATCCTCCCGGATGCGGCGCTTTAAAAGTTCCATAGCCCTCTTATCCCCTTTCATGCGGGTAAATACATCTTCATTTTACAGAAAAAACCCCTTTCCCGCAATCTTTTTTTTGCGTCCTGCCACAAAATTTTTCACAAAAATTCGGCTTCGAATTTGGGGGATTTGTGCTTTGTGATGGAAGGGGCGGCTGTGGACCGCCCCTTCTCATTATTCCACCGTTTTCAGAGATTCCACCATATCCAGTTTTTTCAGCTTCCGATGGGCCGCCAGATTCACCAGCAGGGAGAAAACCACCGTCAGCAGAACGGCAGCTCCGTAGCTGGCCGGCTCCACCACCCGGCCGAACATAATCTGGTCAATTTCCACCGTGAGAATCAGCCACTGGTGCAGCAGCTTGCCCAGTACCATCCCCAGTGCCACCCCGAACCCGGTGAGAATCACGTTCTCCCGGTAGACGTAGGCGGACAGTTCCCCGTCGTAGAAGCCCAGTACCTTCAAAGTGGCCAGCTCCCGCATCCGCTCGGTGATATTGATGTTGGTCAGGTTGTAGAGCACCACAAAGGCCAGGGCCGCCGCGCAGGCGATAATCAGCACCACTGCGTAATCCACGCTGGCCAGACTGGACATAAAGGTGTTCCGGGTGTCCGCGATGCGGGTGAGGGTGGTCACCCCGTCCAGGGCCACCATGTCCCGGCTGAGCTGTTCCGTCTCCTCCGGACCGGAGGGGCAGTCCGCCAGAATCAGGTTGCCTTCCGGGGATACTCCAAACAGTGTTTCGTAATAAGCATCCGTCATATATACATAGTGTAATATATAGTGCTCGGTCACATCCGCCACCCGGGCCTCTACCCGTTTGTCCCCGTCCAGAATGACAGTGTCCCCGGGCTTCACCCCCAGCATGGCGGCCAGCTTCTCATTTAAAACCACCCCGTCGTCCGGCAGGGTCACCGGATTGCCGTCCAGCCGGTGGCGCAGGTTCACAAACCGTTCCAGCTCCTCCTGGCTGCCCGCCGCCTGGAGGTACACATCCATGGTCCGGGCGGGAGATTCGGCGGTGATGAGCTCGCTGCGGCAGGAGGTCCAGTCCTCCACCAGAGGATTTTGCTCCAGCGCCTCCTCCACCTGTCTCAGCTCCCCGGGGGTGATTTTGTCCACAAGGCCCACCTCCACAGTATAGCGATAGATTTCGTCATACTGCTGGTCCATAACGGCGAAGATGGAGTCCCGCAGGCCGAAGGCGGTGACGATTAGGGCCGCACAGCCGCCGATGCCCACCACCGTCATCCAGAACCGCTTCTGGTAGCGGAACAGATTGCGCAGGGTGATCTTCTGGTTGAAGGAGAAGCGCTTCCACAAAAACGGGAGCTTTTCCAGCAGCACCCGCTTCCCGATGGGGGGCGCTTTGGGGCGCATCAGCTGCGCGGGCACCGCCGTCAGGGTGGAAAAGCTGGCCCACAGGGCGGACAGGACGATGGTCGCCACCGCCGCCAGGGCCGCAGCAAGCGATAGCGACGGGTAGAATCCATATATTGTATCACCCAGCGTATAGATAATTCCCCAGGCGGTGCAGATAATGAAGGGGATCACCGTAAGGCCCACCGCCAGACCGATGGCCGCGCCGGTAACGCTGGCCAGCAGACCATAGCCCACGTATTTCATGGCGATGGCCCCCCGGGAGAAGCCCAGGGCCTTCAGTCCGCCGATGGTCACCCGCTGTTCCTCCACCATCCGGGTCATGGTGGTCAGGCACACCAGCGCCGCCACCAGGAAGAAAATCAGCGGGAATACCGCCGCCAGATTGCCCATCCGGTCCGCGTCCATGGAATAGCTCATATAGCCGGCATTGGTGTTCCGGTCCAGAATATACCATTCACAGTCCTCCAGGGCGTCCAGGTCCCGGCGGGCCTGCTCCAGCTCCACCTTCGCGTCGGCAATTTTTTCGTCGGCCTCCCGTTTGCCGTCCTCATACTCCACAAGGCCGTCGGCGTACTCCGCCTCCCCCTCGTTCAGGTCCTCCAGCGCGTCGGCCAGCTCCCGGCGGGCTTTGGCGGTCTCGTCCCGGAGCTCCACCCGGGCGTCGGCCAGCTCCTGGAGGCCGTCGCGGTACTCCTGCCAGCCGTCGGCCAGGTCCCGCTCCGCCTGGGCCAAATCCGCCTGCCCCTGCCTGTAGTCGGCCTCACCGTCGTTGAGCTCCTCCTCCGCGTCCCGCAGCTCCCGCTTGGCCCGGGTGAGCGTGGTGAGGGTCCGCTCCAGCTCCGCCTTGGCGTGGCTGAGCTGGGGCTCCGACGCGTCCAGCTGGGCCTTGGCAGCGTTCAGCTGGGCCAGTGTAGAAGAAAGCTGAGCCTGGCTGGAGGCGATTTGGGCCTCCCCGCTGGCAATCTGCTGGCGCAGGGCGTTGATCTGGGCCTGCACCGCGGCCTGCTGGATGGGGTCCTGGATGGAGGGAAGCTGATTTTGCAGGGCGCTCAACGCAGCGCGGGCCTGGGCCAGCTGGCTCTGGGCCTGACTGAGCTGGGCCACGCCGCTTTGATACTGGGCCATCCCGCTTTTGTACTGGGCCATGCCGCTGTCGTACTCCGCCTTTCCGGCGTTGTAGTCCCGGAGGCCGTCCTCATAGAGTACCCAGCCCCGTTTCCACTCCTTTAAGCCGTCCTCATACTCCGCCCAGCCGCCGTCCAGCTCCACCCGGGCGTCGGCCAGCTCGATTTTCCCGTCGGCAATCTCCTGTTCCCCGTCCTCCAGCTCAATCACCGCGTCGGCCAGCTCCTGTTCCCCGTCGGCAATCTCCCGGTTGGCTCTGGCAATCTCTTCCTCCAGCTCCCGCTGGCCATCCCGGTACTCCCGCCAGCCGTCGTCCAGCTCCTTCCGGGCGTCGGCCAGCTCCTGCTCCGCCTCCGCCAGTTCTTCGGCGGCCTCCCGCTCTGCGTCGGCCAGCTCCTGCTCCGCGTCGGTCAGCTTTTCGTTGGCCTCGTCAAAAATTTCCTCCCGGCGCAGACGGGCCCGCTCCTCCCCTATCGGGTCCAGGACATCCTTCAAAGCGTCCATTTTGTCCTCATAGCCGTCGCTGTAGCTGTCCAGGTCCAGCGCACCCTCCGCCAGCAGATAGGCGTCGGTGTAGTAGTCCAGCGCGAACCCCGACCGGGGCAGGAGGACGAAGGCGGAAACCTTGCCCGTTCCCAGGGAGGAGGAGCCCCGCTCCACGTAGATGTACAGAGGGGAGTCCGCCGTGCCTACGATGGTGACCTCCGGAGCGGCCAGCGCATCCTCAAAATCCCCCTCACCGGTGTCCAGCCGGATTTTGTCCCCGATGGACAGGCCGGTCTGCCGGAGCATATCCGGCTCCACCAGACATTCGCCGCCATTTTGGGGGAAGCGCCCCTCCACCAGCCGGGGGGCGTTGATCTCCTGGGAGTAAGACAGGACCTTCACAATATAGCCGCTGCCGTCAATGGGGACCACCGCGTCCACGGAATAGGCCCCCTCCGCCCTGGCCACTCCGGGCTGGGCGGCCAGGGCGGACACGTCCTCCTCCGTCACCCCCAGGGTGGAGACGATATGCAGGTCCATCAGCCTCTGCTGGTCAAAGTACCGGTCCGCGCTGCGCTTCATGTCCGGCTCCGTGGCCCGCAGCCCCGACAGAAAGCACACCGCCAGGGATGAGAGCACCAGCAGAGACACAAAGCGGCTGCGGGTATTTTTAATTTCCCGAAGCAGGTCGGTAATCAGGCGGTTTTTTATTACCATTCGATGTCCTCCACCGGGGTGGGATTCTGGCTGATTTCCACCTGGTCCACCCGGCCGCTCTTAATGTGGATGACCTTGTCCGCCATGGGGGCGATGGCGGTGTTGTGGGTAATGACCACTACGGTCATGCCCATCTGGCGGCAGGTATCCTGCAAAAGCTTCAAAATCGACTTGCCGGTGACGTAGTCCAGGGCTCCGGTGGGCTCGTCGCAGAGCAGCAGCTTAGGGTTTTTCGCCAGAGCCCGGGCGATGGCGACCCGCTGCTGCTCGCCGCCGGACAGCTGGGCGGGGAAGTTGTTCAGCCGGTCCTCCAGCCCCACGTGGGCCAGCACCTCCCGGGGATTGAGGGGATTTTTACAGATCTGGGAGGCCAGCTCCACATTTTCAAGGGCGGTGAGGTTTTGGACCAGGTTGTAGAATTGGAATACGAAGCCGATGTCGTGGCGGCGGTAGGTGGTAAGCCGCCGGGCGTTGTAGCCGCTGATTTGTTCTCCGTCCACGGTGATGGTCCCGCCGTCGCAGGAATCCATTCCGCCCAAAATATTCAGTACAGTGGTTTTGCCCGCGCCGGAGGGGCCCACAATGATGACGAACTCCCCCTTGCCGATGTCAAAGGTGATGTTGTCCACAGCATTGATGGTGACCTCTCCCATCTGGTAGCACTTGACCACATTTTCCAGTGCAATATATGCCATTTCGAGCCTCCTCGCGTTTTCTTTCCCTTCCAATATACCCGCCGTTCAAAGGAAAATCAAGTGGGAAATTGAATATAAATGAACAGGCGCGGGACATGGTATCATGTCCCGCGCCTGAATTTCGCGGACTATTTAAGAAACTGCAATCAGCTTAGAAAATGCCCTGCGCCATCATGGCGTCGGCAACCTTCTGGAAGCCCACGATGTTCGCGCCGGCCACCAGGTTGTAGCCCAGGCCATAGCGCTCGGCCACCTCGACGGAGGAGGCGTAGATGTTCTTCATGATGCCCTGCAGCTTGGCGTCCACTTCCTCAGCGGTCCAGTACAGGCGCTCGGCGTTCTGGGCCATCTCCAGCTCGGACACGGACACGCCGCCGGCGTTGACGGCCTTGGAGGGGGCCACCACGATGTGGGGCTGCTTCTTCAGGAACTCCAGGGCGTCGTTGGTGGTGGGCATGTTGGCCACCTCAATGTAGTACTTCACGCCGGAGGCGGCGATCTTCTCGGCCCAGTCCATGTTCACGTCGTTCTGGGTGGCGGCGGGCATGTAGATGTCCACGTCCTTCACGCCCCAGCACTTCTCGCCGGCCACGAACTCGCAGCCGAACTTCTCGGCGTAGGAGGCGCAGTGCATGGGATCCTTGGCGCGCATCTCCAGGATGTAGTTCAGCTTCTCCTCGGTGTCCACGCCGTCGGGATCGTGGATGTAGCCGTCGGGGCCGGCGAAGTAGGTGACCTTGGCGCCCAGCTCAGCGGCCTTCTTCATGATGCCCCAGCCCACGTTGCCGTAGCCGGACATGGCGATCCGCTTGCCCTTGATGTCCTCGCCGTCGTGCTTCAGGGCCTCGACCAGATAGTACACCGCGCCGTAGCCGGTGGCCTCGGGACGCATCAGGGAGCCGCCGGTGCACACCGCCTTGCCGGACAGAGCGCCGAACTCGGAAGCGCCCACGATGCGGCGGTACTGGCCGTACATATAGCCGATCTCACGGCCGCCGCAGCCCAGGTCGCCGGCGGGGCAGTCGATGTCCTGGCCGATGTGGCGGTACAGCTCGGTAATGAAAGCCTGGCAGAAACGCATGACCTCGGCGTCGCTCTTGCCGCGGGGGTCAAAGTCGGAACCGCCCTTGGCGCCGCCGATGGGCAGACCGGTCATAGCATCCTTAAAGACCTGCTCGAAGCCCAGGAACTTGATGATGGACAGGTTGACGGAGGGGTCGAAACGGATGCCGCCCTTGTAGGGGCCCAGAGCGCCGTTGTACTGCACACGATAGCCGCGGTTGACCTGCCACACGTGGTTGTCGTCCTCCCAGGTGACGCGGAACTCGATCACCCGCTCGGGCTCGACCATGCGCTCCAGCAGGGCGGCCTTCTCATACTCGGGGTGCGCATTGATGACGGGCTCCAGGGAACCCAGGACCTCTTCCACGGTCTGCAGGAACTCGGGCTCGTTCGCATTTTTCGCCTTGGTAGCGGCCAGGACTTTCTCGATGTAATTGTTCATTTCGCAACGCCTCCTAAAATTTATACAGTGAACCTCTTTTGTTCACAGGAATCACAAAAAATTCCTTTTTTGATTCTTCGTTTATAAGTATATCACAAAATTCCCAAGTGTGAAACAGATTTCTTGTGGATGTTACCACAAAGAAAAGATTGTAGTGATACATTTGCATTCCAAATCGGAATGTTCCTCTCCGAATGTAAACTATTCCAAATTTATGGTTGACAGCCCGCTGTTTTTATCGTATACTGAGCTGCGAAATCAGTTTACGACAGGAGGAGATGCTTCTATGCGGCAGCTGGCAGAGGAAATTATTCAAGGCCGCCGCCTGAACCGGCAGGACGATTTGACGGTCCTGCTTCAAGCGGACCTGGAGCAGCTGTGCGCTGGCGCGGACTGGATCCGGCGTACGTTATGCGGCAGCGATTATGAGCTGTGCACCATTATCAACGCCCGAAGCGGCCGGTGCGGGGAGGACTGTAAGTTCTGCGCCCAGTCCTGCCGCCACCGCACCCCGGCCCAGGAGTACCCCTTTTTGGAGGTGGATGAGATCGTCCAAAAGGGGAAACAGGACGAGGCCGCCGGAGTACAGCGGTATTCCCTGGTGACGGCGGGCCGGGCGGTGGACGGCCCGGAGCTGGACCGGGCGCTGGACGCATTTCGGATATTAAAGGAGGAAACCGGCCTGGGCCTGTGCGCCTCCTTCGGGTTTCAGACCGTGGAGGACTTCCGGCGGCTGAAGCAGGCCGGCGTTACCCGCTGTCACGCCAATCTGGAGACCTCCCGGCGCAACTTCCCCAACATCTGCACCACCCACAGCTACCAGGACAAGATCGACAACATCCGCCGGGCCCGGCAGGCGGGGCTTCAGATCTGCTCCGGCGGCATCCTGGGCATGGGGGAGAGCTGGGAGGACCGGCTGGAGATGGCCCTGGACCTGGCAGAGCTGGAGGCGGACTCCATCCCCCTGAACCTGCTCACCCCCATCCCCGGCACCCCCCTGGAGGACGCGCCTCCGCTGTCGGAGGCCGATGCACGGCGCAGCGTGGCCATCTTCCGGTACATCAATCCCACCGCTTGGATTCGCATGGCGGCCGGCCGGGGCCGGTTCCCGGAGGCCGGGGCGGTATTTTTCCGGTCCGGGGCCAATTCGGCCATCACCGGCGATATGCTCACCACAGCGGGCACACAGATTGCCCAGGATGTGGCGCTTATGAAACAAGGAGGATTTTTCAATGGAAACAAAACGTAAAAGCGCTGTTCTGCCCCTGGCTATGACGGCAGTTATGACCGCCGTCACCTGTGTCCTGGCTCCTATGTCCATTCCCATCGGGCCGGTGCCCTTCTCCCTCACCAATTTTGTTATTTATATCTCCCTGTATGTGCTGGGCTGGAAGTGGGGAACGGTCAGCTACGCGGCTTATCTCCTGCTGGGAATGGTGGGTATGCCGGTATTCTCCGGATTCTCCGCGGGACTGGGCCGTCTGGTAGGTCCCACCGGAGGCTACCTGGTCGGCTTTATCCCCATGGCGGTCATTGCCGGCCTGGTGATCGCCCACACCAAAAAGCTGCCTCTGCACTACCTGGCTATGGCGGCGGGCACCGCTGTTTGCTACGCCTTCGGCACCGCCTGGTACTGCTTTCAGGCCAATTCGGCGGTGGGTCCCGCCCTGGCGCTGTGCGTATGGCCCTTCATCCCGGTGGACCTGATTAAAATGGCGGTTGCAATGCTCCTGGGGCCGGTGCTGCGAAGCCGGCTGGAGGCGGCCGGGCTGGCCCTTGACAAATAAACGGATTCCTCCCGAAAAGTCCGCCGGAAAACAGATGTTTTTTCCCGGCGGACCTTGTTTTGCAGAAAAGTCTATGGTATAATGCTCCTAGTTTCTCCAAAAGGAAGAAAGGAAGTTATGTCATGAAAAGGAACGTTTCCCGCATTCTTTCCCTGCTGCTGACCCTGTCTCTGTGCGCCGGTATGCTGATGGTCCCCGTGTGGGCCGCTGAGGATACCTCCGCCCCTGACACCACTGTTGCACAGCCCACCGAGGGCGAGGATGCCGGCGAGCCCGCTGAGGGCGAGGACGCCGGTGAGCCCGCTGAGGGCGAGGACGCTGGCGAGCCCACCGAGGGTGACGACGCTGGCGAGCCCAC